>NZ_JBFJVE010000163.1:0-7330 GCF_041624275.1 Shimia sp. | reverse complement strand
GCCACGGGGGCGCTGGGGGTGGGCGACTGGCGCAGCAGGTATTCGGCGAGCCGGCATTCGACGGTCTGGAAGGCGAGTTTCTCCAGCAGCGCCATCATCGACTTCATGCGGGCGCCGAAAGCGCTGAACACCACGGCGCGAAAGCCGTCGGATTCGGCCAGAAGCGAATCGAACAGCGCCCGCGGCAGCAGCACCAGCCGCGTCGGGCCGGTGGTGCTGGCCTCGGCGCTGTAGCGTTGGTCGCCGCCCATCAGCCCCAGCGTCGACTGGATGCAGGATTGCCCCGGCACCACCGAATAGAGCAGGATCTCGCGCCCCGAGGCGGTGCTGAGCCGCACATCGACCCGTCCGGAAAGCACGATGGCATAGCCCTGCACCGGGTCGCCGGGCTGGAACAGCCGGGCGCCCTCGGGCAGGGTCATGGGCGCGAGCCGGTCCAGCCGCGCCCGGTCCTGCGCAGTCAGCCCGTCAAGGGCAGGGGCGCCGGAGGTCCAGCCCATCTAGCCGCGCGAACGGGCCGAGAACCGTGGCAGCATGGCCGAGAAGTCCATCCCGAGGCCGTTTTCCTCGTCGACGAAACGGGCGTAGAGGTCGCGCGCCAGCTCGCCCATCGGCGTGTCGGCATCGGCGCTTTCGGCGGCCTGCTGCGACAGGCGCAGGTCTTTCAGCATCAGCTCGGCGGCAAAACCGGGCCGATAGTCGTTGTCGGCCGGCGATTGCGGGCCCACGCCCGGCGCCGGGCAATAGGCGTTCATGGTCCAGCTGTAGCCGGACGAGGTCGAAACCACGTCGAACATCTTCTGCCGGTCCAGCCCCAGCTTGTCGGCCAGCGCAAAGGCCTCGCAGGTGGCGATCATGGTCACGCCCAGGATCATGTTGTTGCAGATCTTGGCCGCCTGACCGGCGCCCGAAGCGCCGCAATGCACAGCTTTCTGGCCCATGATCTCGAACAGCGGTTCGGCCTTGGCAAAGGCCTCGGGCGTGCCGCCGGCCATGAAGGTCAAGGTGCCCGCCGCCGCGCCGCCAACGCCGCCCGAAACCGGCGCATCGACCGCCAGCAGACCGGCGGCCACCGCCTGTTCGGCCACCGCGCGGGCGCTGTCGACATCGACGGTCGAACAGTCGACGAAAGCGGCGCCGGCGCCCATCGCCGGGATGATCTCGTCGGCCACGGCGCGCAGGATGGCGCCATTGGGCAGCATGGTGATGACCACATCGGCGCCCTTGGCCGCTTCGGCGCCCGAGGCGGCGTTGCTGACGCCCTCGATGGCGACATCGGCCATGTCGAAGCCGACCACCTCATGCCCCGCCTTGGCGAGATTGGCCGCCATCGGGCCGCCCATGTTGCCAAGTCCGATGAATCCGATCTTCATGGCTGTTCTCCTTTTTCAAATGTCAGCGCCGCGTCGCCCAGCGGAAGCAGCATCTGGCTGACCGCCACGGCGGGCAGGGCGTCCAGAGCATGTTTCCATTTCGGGTTGCGGTCCTTGTCGATGATCTGCGCGCGGATGCCCTCGATGAAATCGCCGTGTTCCATGGCGCGGTAGGTAAAGCGGTATTCCAGCCCCAGCGCCGGCCGCAGGTCGCTGAAACCGCGCCCGCGATGGATGATCTCGAGCGTGCAGCCCATGGCCAGAGGCGAATTGCGCGACAGTTTCTTCAGCGTCTCGCGGGCGAAATCGCTGTCGGTGGCGGCGAGCGTGTTGAGCACGTCCTGCAGTGACTCGCCATCAAAAGCCGCGTCAATCTCCGGCGCCAGCGCCGCCAGCGGCCCGGTGGGCGCCGGCTGGGCGGCGGCGTCGATAAGCTGCCAGTCGCCGGTCTCTTCCAGCGCCGCGATCAGCGCCGGCCACGCGGCCTCGGGGATGTAGTAATCGGCAAAGCCGGCATGGATGGCATCGCCCGCGCCCAGCCGCGAGGCGGTGAGACCGAGGTATTCGCCCAGCCGTCCCGGCGCCCGCGCCAGAATGTAGGATCCGCCCACATCCGGCACCAGTCCGATACCGCATTCCGGCATCGCGATCTGGCTGCTGTCGCCGACCACGCGGTGGCTGCCGTGACAGCCGACTCCGACCCCGCCGCCCATGGTGAACCCCTGCATGAAGCTGGCCACGGGCTTGCAGAATTCGAACATCTTGGCATTCATTCTGTATTCATCAGCCCAGAATGATTGACCATATGCATAATCTTTGGCCAGACCGGTATCATATAGCTCGGCAATGTCGCCGCCGGCGCAGAAGGCCTTGTCGCCCTCGGCGTCGATGACGATCATCTTCACCTCGTCATCCTCGGCCCAGAGGTCCAGCGCCTCTTCGATGGCCCGGCACATGTCGTAGCTCATCGCGTTCAGCGCCTTGGGGCGGGTGAAGGTGATGCGCCCGGCCTTGCCGGTCTTGCGGATATTGATGTCGCTCATCGGGGCCCTGTCCTTCATGCTGCGTCGGCGATCAGCTGGCGCGAGACGATCAGGCGCATGATTTCATTGGTGCCCTCGAGGATCTGGTGAACGCGCAGATCGCGGACGATCTTCTCGATGCCGTAATCGGCCAGATAGCCGTAGCCGCCATGCAGTTGCAGGCAGCCGTTGGCGACCTCGAAGGCGACATCGGTGACCATCAGCTTGGCCATGGCGCAGAACTTGGTGGCGTCATGGGCGCCGGTGTCGAGTTTCCAGGCCGCCTGACGCAGGAAGGTGCGCGCCGCCTGCAGCTTGGTTTCATATTCGGCAAGGCGGAACTGCAACGCCTGGAACTGGTTGATCGGCTTGCCGAAAGCCTTGCGCTCGGACATGTATTGCACCGTCAGGTCAAGCGCGTTCTGAGCGCCGCCGAGCGCCCCGGCGGAAATGTTCAGCCGGCCGCCGTCGAGACCGGCCATGGCATAGGCGAAACCCTTGCCCTCTTCGCCCATCAGGTTGTCGAGCGGCACCAGACAGTCGTCGAACTGCACTTCGCTGGTCGGCTGCGCCTTCCAGCCCATCTTGATCTCATTGGCGCCAAAGCCCAGCCCCGGGGTGCCGTTTTCGACGATCAGCGTCGAAATGCCCTTGGGGCCGTCCTCGCCGGTGCGGCACATGGTGACATAGACGTCGGAATAATTGCCGCCCGAGATGAAGGCCTTGGTGCCGTTCATCCGGTAGCCTTCATTGGTTTTTTCGGCGCGGGTGCGCAGCGCGGCCGCATCCGAGCCCGAGCCCGGCTCGGTCAGGCAGTAGGAGAACACCTTTTCCATGCTGCACAGCGCCGGCAGCCATTTGGCCTTGGTCTCGTCGCTGCCGAACTTGTCGATCATGCCGCCGCACATGTTGTGGATCGACAGGAAAGAGCCGACCGCGGGGCAGGACATGGCCAGCGCCTCGAAGACCAGCGTCGCGTCGAGCCGGCTGAGGCCCGAACCACCGTATTCCTCGGAGACATAGAGCCCGCCGAAGCCCAGCTCGGCCAATTGCGGCCAGAGGTCTTTCGGGATGTTGCCTTCGGCCTCCCATTTTCGGGCGTTCGGCGCGATATGCTCCTCGCCGAAACCGCGGGCCATGTCAAAGATCAGGGTTTGCTCTTCGCTCAATGCAAAGTCCATGAAATGCCTCCCAGCAACACAATTGAACAGGTGTTAAATTATACAATTCTTGCACCAGTATGTCAGTGCCGAAATTTCGCAAAACCGATTTGCGGATTTACAGATCTGCGTGGAATTCCTCGGTCAGGTGGCGGACCACGGCGCGCAGGGCGTCCCGCGGGGTATAATCGGCCTGGATCGCGTCGCTGTAGACCGCCCGCTGGCGGTCCGAGGAATTGCCGCCGGCAAGGATGTTGCGGGCGTTCTCGATCTCGCGCAGCGAGGACAGCGCCTCGCCATCCTCGGCCAAAAGGTCGATCATTTCCTCGAGCAGCTGATCGAAGGGCACGATCTGGCGCTTGCCCCAGTCGATCAGCCCGCAGGACAGGCCATAGCGCTGTGCCCGCCAGCGGTTTTCCTCGATCAGGAAACGGTCATAAAGGCGCCAGCGCTGGTTGTTGGTCGACAGGCGCCACAGCATCCGGCACAGCGCCTGGATCAGCGCCGCCAGCGTCAGCGTGTGTTCGAGCCGCGGCGTGACATCGCAGATCCGGCTTTCCAGCGTCGGAAAGCGCGACGAGGGGCGCAGATCCCACCAGATCTTCGAGGCATCCTCGATCACGCCGACATCGGTCATCGCCGCCACCGAGCGTTCGAAGGCCGACCAACTGTCCATCTGGGGCGGCAGGCCGGTGCGGGGAAGATTGTCGAAAACCGTTAGGCGATAACAGCTTAGCCCGGTATCCTCACCCTGCCAGAAGGGCGAGGAACAGCTGAGCGCCAGGATATGCGGCAGGAAATAGCGCAGCTGGTTCATGATGTCGACACGGCGGTCGGGGCTCTCAATGCCGACATGCACGTGCATGCCGCAGATCAGCATGCGCCGCACCACACCGGCGAGATCGTCGCGCAGGCTGTTGTAGCGTTCCTTGTTGGTGTGGTGCTGGTTGCGCCAGTCGGAAAACGGGTGGCACGAGGCGGCGATCGGGGCGAGGTTGTAGCCGGCAGCGACCCGGGCGACGGTCGAGCGCAGGCGCTTCAGGTCTTCGCGCGCGGCGCCGATGTCGGCGCAGACGCCGGTGCCGATCTCGATCTGGCAGTTGAGAAACTCGGGGCTGACCTGACCTTCGAGCTCGGCCTTGCAGGCCTCCATCAGCCCCTCGGGGGCGGGCGCCAGATCAAGGCTGTCCCGGTCGACGAGAAGATATTCCTCCTCGATGCCGATGGTGAATTCGCGGTCCTGCAACGACATGTGCGCCCTCCCGATATGCTGCGCCGAGTTGAGCAGCATTCCGGCGGCATTTCAAGCACATCGCCCGGGCGCGGCTGCCCGGCTAGCGAACGCTTTCGTGGATGCCGTCGGCGGTGAGGGCCTTGACCGACAGAACCTCGAGCGCCTCGGACAGCCGCGACAGCACCAGAGGCACCACCGCGCCGAGATCCTGCCACGAGCGCACCGCCGCCATCGCCATGGTGCGGCTCAGGGCGGTCGGCGCGACGAAGATCAGGAAGGGGTGACTTCCAGAGGCGAGGAAGACATCGCTTTGATGCGCCTGCAACGCCATGATGCGGGTAAAGTCGCGTTCGTAATCGGTGACCTCTGTCAGATCGACAAGCTGGGCCTGCCCCGGCGCGCAATCGCGATGCGCCGCATAGCTGGCAAAGGCGGCCAGGGTTTCGTCGACGGTGACGCGGCCGGTGCAATGCACATAGACGAGATTATGCTGCGGATAGATGCGGTAGCTGAGTGGCATGCGGTCTTTCCCGTGGTCGCGATTGGCAGAGGGGCACTGTCCCCGGGCGTGCCATTGTCGCCGCGACAGGGACCGCGTCAATCGGCAATATTGCCGCTATGCGGCGGCCAGCAGCTTTTCGATGCTGTTTTCACGCAGACCAAGAACCGACAGGGCCTCGCGTTCTTCTCCGAGAACCACCGGCACGACCGCCGGGAAGGGTTCCCACGAACGGACGATGGTCTGGGCCAGACTCTGGCTCAGCGGGGTCGGCGCCAGATAGACGATCAGGGTTTCGGCCGCGCCGTTGACGAAAGTGCCGGCTTTCTGCGCCTGGGTTTCCATCAGCTTGGGAAAGTCCATCTCGATACCCTCGAGCGCTGTCAGGTCGACGAACTGCCTCTGGCCCGGCGCGCAATCGGGGTGGCGGGCATAGTCGGCAAAGGCCTGCATCGTCTCTTCCAGCCGGGCGACGCCTTCATAGCGGACATAGACCAGCCCCTTTTGTTTCAGAATGCGAAAAGACACCGGCATCTAGGCACCATCGGAGGGGAAAAATTGCAAGGGCGGCCCGAAAGGCCGCCCTCAAGAGTTTCAGATTCGCACCTGCGGATCAATCCATGGCTTTGAAGTTGAACTCGCCGCCTTCCTTGATGCCCGACGGCCAGCGCGAGGTGATGGTCTTGGTGCGGGTGTAGAACTTGAAGGCGTCGGGACCGTGCTGGTTGAGATCGCCGAAGGCCGATTTCTTCCAGCCGCCAAAGGTGTGATAGGCCAGCGGCACCGGGATCGGCACGTTGATGCCGACCATGCCGATGTTGATCCGGTTGGCGAAATCGCGCGCCGTGTCGCCGTCGCGGGTGTAGATCGCGGTGCCGTTGCCGTATTCGTGGTCGATGGCATGGCCGATCGCCTCTTCATAGGTCTTTGCACGCACCATCGACAGCACCGGGCCGAAGATCTCCTGCTTGTAGATGTCCATGTCGGTGGTCACGTTGTCGAAGAGGTGCGGGCCGACGAAGAAGCCGTCTTCATAGCCTTGCAGGTTGAAATCGCGGCCGTCGACGACAAGGGTCGCGCCCTGTTCGACGCCGGTTTCCACCAGACGCAGGATGTTGGCCTTGGCCGCGGCGGTCACCACCGGGCCGTAGTCGACGTCATCGCCGGCGGTATAGGGGCCGACTTTGAGTTTCTCGATACGCGGGATCAGCTTGTCGCGCAGGCGGTCGGCGGTCTCTTCGCCCACCGGCACCGCGACCGAGATCGCCATGCAGCGTTCGCCCGCCGCGCCATAGCCGGCACCGACCAGCGCGTCGGCGGCCTGATCCATGTCGGCATCGGGCATGATGATCATGTGGTTCTTGGCGCCGCCAAAGCACTGGACGCGCTTGCCCTGTGCACAGCCGGTGCCATAGATGTATTCGGCGATCGGGGTCGAACCGACGAAGCCCACCGACTGGATGATCGGGTCGTAAAGGATCGCGTCCACCGCTTCCTTGTCGCCGTTCACCACCTGCAGGATGCCCTTGGGCAGGCCGGCTTCTTCCAGCAGCTCGGCCAGCATCAGCGGCACCGAGGGGTCACGTTCCGACGGCTTCAGGATGAAGGCGTTGCCGCAGGCGATGGCGGGCGCGAACATCCACATCGGGATCATGGCGGGGAAGTTGAACGGGGTGATGCCGGCGGTGACGCCCAGCGCCTGGCGCATCGAGTAGATGTCGATGCCGGGGCCGGCGCTGTCGGTGAACTCGCCCTTCAGCATCTGCGGCGCGCCGATGCAGTATTCCACCACTTCCAGACCACGCTGCACGTCGCCCTTGGCATCGGGGAAGGTCTTGCCGTGCTCGCGGCTGAGGGCCTCGGCCAGCTTGTCCATGTCGCGGTTCAGAAGGTCGACGAATTTCATCAGCACGCGGGCACGACGCTGCGGGTTGACCGAGGCCCAGCCCGGCTGCGCATCGGCGGCGACATCGACGGCCATCGCCATTTCCGCGACGCTGGCCAGCGGCACCTTGGCCTGAACCTCGCCGGTGGCGGGGTTG
>NZ_JBFJVE010000162.1:0-7380 GCF_041624275.1 Shimia sp. | reverse complement strand
GGCGCTGCTGGAGCTGGTCGGAGCCCAGCCGGGCACGCCCGAGTTTGATCTCTTCGTCAAGGAAGTCCAGCGTGAGATGACCACCAAGGCGGGCCAGAAATGTACCGCCGTGCGCCGCATCATCGCCCCGGAAACCACCGTGCAGGCAGTGATCGAGGCCCTTTCGGCGCGTCTCGCCCAGACCCGGATCGGCGATCCGCGTCTGGAAACCACCCGCATGGGCGCGCTGGTCTCCAATGGCCAGAAACGCGACGTGCTGGAAAAGGCGGCGATCATCGGCACCGAGGCAACACGCGTCTTTGGCGACCCCGAGGCCTTTGACGTTGACGGAGCCGACGCCGAGAAAGGCGCCTTCGTGCCGCCGATGCTGTTCCACTGCGCCGACCCGGACCGGGCCGAGCGCATCCACGACACCGAGGCCTTTGGCCCGGTCAGCACCATCATGGGCTACCGCGATCTCGACCACGCCATCGCGCTGGTCAACAAGGGGATGGGTTCGCTGGTGGCCTCGGTCATCACCCATGACCCGCAGGTGGCCCGCGAGGTCGCCATGGGCGCCGGCGCCTACCATGGCCGGCTCTATTTCAACAACCGCGACTCGATGAAGGAAAGCACCGGCCACGGCTCGCCGCTGCCGCATATGGTGCATGGCGGCCCCGGCCGCGCCGGGGGCGGCGAAGAGCTGGGCGGCGTGCGCGGCGTGAAACACTACATGCAGCGCACCGCGATCCAGGGCTCGCCCGACATCCTGACCGCGATCGGCGACAAATGGGTGCCCGGCGCGACCGAGATCACCGGCCCCGCGCATCCCTTCACCCGCACCTTCCACGATCTGTCGATCGGCGAGACCCTCAACAGCCCCGCGCGCGAGATCAACCTCGACGACATCGAGCTCTTTGCCAATTTCACCGGCGACACCTTCTATGCCCACATGGATCAGGAGGCCGCCGAGCGGAACCCCTTCTTCCCGGGCCGCGTCGCCCATGGCTATCTGCTGCTCAGCTTTGCCGCCGGCCTCTTTGTCGAACCCAACGAAGGCCCGGTGCTGGCCAATACCGGCCTCGACAGCCTGCGCTTCATGAAGCCGGTCTCGGCCGGTGACAGCATCAAGGTGCGCCTCACGGTGAAGAAAAAGACCCCCCGCAACGAGGACTACGGCGAGGTGCGCTGGCACGTCACCCTGACCAATCAGGACGACGAGCTGGTCGCCGAATACGAGCTGTTGACCATGAACGCCTACTGAGCCGCGCAGCACCGCCGACCCCGCAGGGCGCGGGTCGGCGGTGCTGGCCAAACCTGCCGCACCGGACTAGAGTCCTGCCATGGCGAACAACTCCGACACGTGGTTTCACGATTCCATCAAGCTGCTGACCTACAACCGTAATCAGCGCGTCTGGTCGATCATCGTCACCATCTTCGGCGATCTCGCCGGAACTCCGGGCGACCGGATCAGCGGCGCCGCCCTGTCACGCATCACCGAACCGATGTCGATCAAGCCCGAGGCGATGCGTGTCGCCCTGCACCGGCTGCGCAACGACGACTGGATCGACAGCCACAAGGAGGGCCGCTCGAGCTTCTACGGCCTGACCCGCTTCGGGCTGGAACAGAGCACCGCGGCCCGGCCCCGGATCTATGCCCGCGAGGTCGACCTGCCAAGCCAATGGCAGCTCTGCGCGCTGGAACCGGGTGGCGGCCCCAAGGGCCAGCGCGCCCGCGACATGCGCCACCGTGGTTTCGTCGCCGTGCTGCCGGGGCTGTTCCTCGGCCCGGTCGGCGCCGCCGCCCTGCCCGACAGCCTGGTGTTCCACGGCGCGGCGCAGGAGATTCCCGCATGGGTGCAGGAAAAGATCGCCACCCCCGAGATCACGCAGGCCTATGGCGATCTCGAGCGGGCTCTGGACCGGTTTTCCGTCAGCCTGCTCGACGCGCCCGCCCTGTCGCCGCATCAGGTGGCGACGCTGCGCAGCATCATCGTTCACATCTGGCGACGCGCGCTGCTGTCGCACCCGGATCTGCCCCAAGCGTTTTTCGGCGAGGGCTGGCGCGGCGGCGCCTGCCGGATCAAGGTCATGGATGTGCTCGACAGGCTGGGGCGCCCGCAGGCGGCGCAGCTGTAACGGCACGGGCGCAGGCGACGCGCAGGCAACATGCCCCGCTCCCAAATCCCGGCGGTTTTCTGCGGCGGCTAGGCTTCGAGCTCGGTCAGCTCGTTCAGCAGGTCGATCAGAACCTCGTGCTTGTCATCGCCAAGCTTCTCACGCATCTCGCCCAGAATCCGGCGGCTGGTGTCGAGATTGGCCATGATGACATCGCGGCCCGCCTCGGTGGCGCGGATGATCTGCCGACGACGGTCCGTGTCGTCCCGTTCACGGGTGACATAGCCCTTGTCCTCGAGCTTTTGCAGGATGCGGGTCAGGCTGGGCAGAAGCAGCACCGCCCGATCGGCGATCGAGGTCGGGTCCATCGGCCCCTCTTCATCCAGCACGCGCAGCACGCGCCATTGCTGTTCGGTGACACCGGCATCTGCCAGCATGCCGCGAATGGGCCACATCACGCGTTCGCGGGCGCGCAGCAGCGCGATCGGCAGGGAACGGTTGGTCAAGGGGTATTTCTTCTTGGACGTCATAAGCCATTCATGCACGCTACAACCTGCAAGAGCAATATGATTTAGCTTGTTAACAGAGGCTTGGCGTGTTTTTCTTTTGTTAACCTGTTAATTAAAAATCGGAGATAGGGTCATGAAATGGGATGAATTCGCAGGCTGGGGCGCCCGGATTTCAGAGTGGGCGCGCGGCTATCATCAGGGCCTGCGCCAGCGCCCGGTGCGCGCCCAGGTTGCGCCGGGCGAGATCCTGGCGCAATTGCCGGTGGCACCGCCACAAAGCGCAGAGCCGATGGAACGGGTCTTTGCCGATTTCGAAAACATCGTCCTGCCCGGCATCACCCATTGGCAGCACCCGCGTTTCTTCGCCTATTTCCCCGCCAATGCCACGCCGCCCTCGATGCTGGCCGACTATCTGGCCACGGTGATCGCGCCGCAATGCATGCTGTGGCAGACCTCGCCCGCCGCCACCGAGATGGAGACCCGCATGCTGCAATGGCTGCGCCAGTCGCTGGGGCTGGCGGACCATTTCGAAGGCGTCATCCAGGACAGCGCCTCGACCGCCACCCTTGCCGCCGTGCTGACCATGCGCGAACGCGCGCTGGGCTGGCAGGGCAATGAAAAGGGTCTCGCCGGGCTCGACACCCTGCGCATCTACTGCTCGGCCGAGGTCCACACCTCGGTCGATCGCGCCATCTGGATCTCCGGCATCGGTCAGGACAACCTCTGCCGCGTGCCGACCCATGGCCCGCTGCGCGCGATGCAGCCCGAGGCGCTCGAGGCCGCCATTCAGGCCGACATCGCCAAGGGTCTGAAGCCGGCGGGCATCGTCGCCTGCGTCGGCGGCACCGGCACCGGCGGCTGCGATGATGTTTCGGCGGTCTGCGACATCGCCGCGAAGTATGGGCTTTACGTGCATGTGGATGCCGCCTGGGCCGGGGCGGCGATGATCTGCCCCGAATTCCGCCATCTCTGGCAGGGCGTCGACAAGGCCGACTCAGTGGTCTTCAACCCCCACAAATGGCTGGGCATGCAGTTCGACTGCTCGGCGCATTTCGTCAAGAACCCCGATGATCTGGTGCGCACGCTGGCGATCAAGCCCGAGTATCTGAAGACCCATGGCCATGACGGCATCATCAACTATTCCGAATGGTCGGTGCCCTTGGGCCGCCGCTTCCGGGCGCTGAAGATCTGGTTCGTGCTGCGCATCTACGGGCTCGAGGGTCTGCAAGCGATGATCCGCAACCACGTCGCCTGGGCCGAGGAACTGCACGGGCTCCTGGCGGCCGAGCCGGAGTTCGAGATCGTCACCGCGCCGGTGCTGTCGCTCTTCACCTTCCGCTATGCGCCGGCGGGGGCGGGCGACCTTGACGCGCTGAACCAGCGGCTGGTCGACGCGATCAACGACGACGGGCGCATCTATCTGACCCAGACCCGCACAATGGGCGCCCTGGTGCTGCGCTTTCAGGCCGGCCAGGTCGATGCCACCCGCGAAGACCTGCTCTTGGCCTTTGAAGTCATTAAGGAAATCGCCGCGACCCTGCGCTGATCGGGAACTACGTATTTCCACCAAGTTGACCCAAAAGCGGGGCTCCCCCTACCATTCACATAATGGGATCGAGGCGTTTTTTGCGCCTCGGCGCATAGGGAGAGACATTATGAAGAAATTGCTTCTGGGCGGATTCGTCTCCGCTCTGGCCCTGGCCAGCGCGGCGCAGGCCGATATCAAGATCGCGCATATCTACGGCAAGACCGGCCCTTTCGAGGCCTATGCCAAGCAAAGCCATGACGGGCTGATGCTGGGGCTGGAATATGCCACCGGCGGCACCATGGAGATCAACGGCGAAAAGATCGTGGTGATCGAGAAAGACACCCAGCTGAAGCCCGACAACGGCAAGGCGCTGCTGGAAGAAGCCTATGGCGACGACGGGGTCGACCTTGCCATCGGCCCGGTCAGCTCGGGCGTGGCGCTGGCCATGCTGCCGGTGGCCGAGGAATATGAAAAACTGCTGATCGTCGAGCCCGCCGTGGCCGACTCGATCACCGGCGCCAACTGGAACCGCTATATCTTCCGCACCTCGCGCAACTCCAGCCAAGACGCCGTGGCCAACGCCATCGCGCTGGCCGGCGAGAACGTGCATATCGCCACGCTGGCGCAGGACTATGCCTTTGGCCGCGACGGTATCGCCGCCTTCAAGGAAGCGCTGGAATCGCAGGGTCATTCGGTGGCGCATGAGGAATACGCCCCCACCGACACCACCGATTTCACCGCCGCCGCCGAGCGCATCTTCAACGCCATGAAGGATCTCGAGGGCGACAAGAAACTGTTCATCATCTGGGCCGGTGGCGGCAACCCGATGGGCAAGATCCAGGCCATGGATCCGAGCCGCTTCGGCATCGAGATCGCCACCGGGGGCAACATCCTTGCAGCCCTGAAAGCCTACAAGGATTTCCCCGGCCTCGAGGGGGCGACCTATTACTACTATGAGAACCCCAACAACGAGGTGAACGACTGGCTGGTGAAGACCCATCAGGAGCGCTACAACTCGCCGCCCGATTTCTTCACCGCAGGCGGCATGGCGGCCGGCATCGCCGTAGTTGAAGCGATCACCAAGGCCGGCAGCACCGACACCGAAAAGCTGATTGCCACCATGGAAGGCATGGAATGGATGACGCCCAAGGGCAAGATGATGTTCCGCGCCGAGGACCATCAGGCGCTGCAATCGATGTATCACTTCAAGATCAAGGTCGAGGACGGCGTCGAATGGGCGGTGCCTGAACTGGTGCGCGAGCTCGGCATCGACGAGCTGCCGATCCCGGTCCGCAACAAGTAAGCCAAAGGCTGGCGGGTGGCCCCCGGGCCACCTGCCCTCCCCCGTCCCGGGCCCGCCCCGGGACCCCGCCCGGCATGAGGCCCCGGATCATCTCCGGGGCGGGCCGGCACAAACAGCGAACGAACATGTCACATCCTATTCTTGAAACCACCGACCTGACGGTGCGCTTCGGCGGCCATGTGGCGGTCGACCACATCTCCTGCAGCTTCCGCCCCGGCGAGCTGACCGCCATCGTCGGCCCCAACGGCGCCGGCAAGACCACCTATTTCAACCTCATCTCGGGGCAGATCCCGGCCAGCGAGGGCCGGGTGCGGCTCAATGGGCGCGACATCACCCGCATGTCGGTGGCCCAGCGCACCCATCGCGGCATCGGCCGCGCCTTTCAGCTGACCAACCTGTTTCCCAATCTCAACGTCTTGGAAAACGTGCGGCTGGTGATCCAGTCCAAGGCCGGGCGCGGTTTCAACATGTTTTCCATGGCCTCGAGCCATGACGACCTGACCGCACCTGCGCGCGCGATCGTCGAGCGGGTGCGGCTGGGCGATCAGGCCTATCAGATCGTCTCGGAGCTCAGCCACGGCGACCAGCGCAAGCTGGAGGTGGCGCTGCTGATCGCGCTCGACCCGCTGGTCTATATGTTCGACGAGCCCACCGCCGGCATGTCGGTCGACGAGGCACCGGTGGTGCTCGACCTGATCGCCGAGCTGAAGGGCCGCAAGGATCGCGCCATTCTTCTGGTGGAACACAAGATGGACGTGATCCGCACCCTCGCCGACCGCATCATCGTGCTGCACAACGGCGCGCTGGCCGCCGATGGCGATCCGGCCACGGTGATGGCCTCGGACGTGGTGCAGGAGGCCTATATGGGCAAGGAGCTGGAAGATGTCTGAGATGATGCTCGAACTCAAAGGGGTCAAGACCAACATCGCCCAGTACCACATTCTTCAGGGCGTCGATCTGGCGGTGCCGCGCGGCGCGGTGACCATGCTCTTGGGCCGCAACGGGGTCGGCAAGACCACCACGCTGCGCAGCATCATCGGCCATTGGCGCGCCCACGAGGGCAGCATCCTGTTTGACGGCGAGGACATCACCCGCCTGCCCACCCCGGCGATCGCCCGGCTCGGCATCGGCTTCGTGCCCGAGGACATGGGCATTTTCTCGGACCTCAGCGTCGAGGAGAACATGGTGCTGGCAGCGGTATCGGGGCCGATCAACTCGGCCCGGCTCGACTGGGTGTTCGACGTGTTTCCGGCGCTGAAGACCTTCTGGAAGAGCGACGCCGGCACCCTGTCGGGCGGGCAGAAACAGATGCTGACCATCGCCCGCGCCATGATCGAGGAACGGCGGCTCTATCTGATCGACGAGCCGACCAAGGGGCTGGCCCCGGCGATCATCACCACCATGGCCCGCGCCCTGCGCGAGCTGAAGGCCCAGGGCGCCTCGATCCTGCTGGTCGAGCAGAATTTCGCCGTCGCCAAGGCACTGGGCGACAGCGCCAATGTCATGGATGACGGCCGCATGGTGTGGTCGGGCGAGATGAAGACGCTGGCCACCGATGCCGCACTGCAAGAGAGCCTGATGGGGCTGAGCATGGAGGGCCACCACTGATGGGCCTGTTGAGAGGTAGGATTTTGAGTATTTTTGGCGAGATGAAACAGGGGGGCGGGGCATGAGCGCGGCACCTGAACACAATCCGACCCTGGCCCGCCTGTCGCTGACCGAACGGCTGGAACCATACGCACCCGTATTGATCGTGGCGGCGCTGATGGTCTTCGGGCTGGTGTTGATCCCCTCGGGATCGAGCTGGCTGACGCTGACCGTGTCGGGGCTGGCGATGGGGATGATGATCTTCATCATGGCTTCGGGGCTGACGCTGGTCTTCGGTCTGATGGATGTGATCAACTTCGGCCATGGCGCCTTTGTCTCGGTCGGCGCCTTTGTCGG
>NZ_JBFJVE010000161.1:0-7452 GCF_041624275.1 Shimia sp. | reverse complement strand
CGGCGCTTTGCATGCAGCCGCAGAGCGCCCGCGATTTGGCCTTGCGGTCGGATTTCATGCAGGCGCGCGACATCACCCCGGCCTCGGCCGGCGCGGCGCTGGCCGACAGCAGGAAACTGGCCGCGAGAAGGGCGCTGAACAGGGTTTTCATGGCTTTGCCTCGGTGCCGGATGACTGCGTTCTGGTGCGGTTTTTGCGTTCTTTTTGCGTTTCGGCCCCGGCGCGGCCCGCTGCGGGCGATCGGGCCGGTGCTGATTGCTTTTGCGCCACTATGCCAGAGGCCCTCCGCGGTTTCAATCGACGGTTCCCGGCGCGATCCGGGCCGGGGGTGGTGTGGTGCCGGGGGCGGTGTGGTGTCGGGGGGGGGCTGGCGGTGTTTGGCCCAGTGAACGGCAGCGTGCATGGCCGGTGCATGGCCGGTGCATCGCCCGGCGCATGGTCCGGCGCGGCGCAGCAAGGTGCGGCGTTCAGAAGCGCCGCCAGAGCGCCACCGTCAGCGCCGCCGCGCCGTCATCGCGCAGCCGCAGCCCGGTGACCAGATGGCCGGCCTCGCCGACCTGCCAGACCACGGCCGGGGCCAGCGACAGAGCCACCGCCTGTCCGGCGGTCTTCTCGGCCGTCACCTGCAGCATCGCTTCGCGGTCGTGCCGCCAGCGCAGCCCCAGCGTCGCCTCGAGCTTGTTCTGCGCAGCAAGACCGCCGCCGCGCCACTGGTGGCTGAGCTCGAGCGCCATCCAGCCCGGCAGGCCGGGGTCGATGCCGCGCCCCCAGGCCAGCCCGGCGCGCAGCGCCGGCACCCCATGGCCGCCCGTCGGTCGGTGACTGCCAAGGGCCAGCGTCGCCGCCAGCCGGGCGCCCTGCGGCGAGCGCCAGAGCGGGGTGCGGGCAAAGACCAGCGCCGTGGTCTCGCCGTTGCCCTTGCCGCCGGCGTCGATGCCCAGGGTCCAGCGCGGTTCGAGCCCGAATTCGTAATAGAGCGCGCCATAGCCGTCGGCGCCGCCGCCAAGGCCGAAATCGGCCGAAACCGAGAGGAACTGGCCGCCTTCCTCGCGCATCCAGGGCCCGGCAAGAAGCGGCGCGGCGATAAGGCAGAAAATGGCGATCAGACGAATCATGGAACCCTCTGACCAAGGATCGGAAGTCGATGTGAATTATTGGTTAACCGCCGCCGGGGCCGGCCGCCGGCGGCGCGCGCGGGCGGCGATTTTTTCGCCATGCGCTTTAGCGCTGGCCAGCGGGAAGAACGCTGGTCTAAGCTTCGAAAAAAGAGGAGACCAAGATGCCCAAGATTTCCAAGGACGCCAGCCTGCAGACCGTCATCACCACCTTCGAGATGACGCCGGGAACCTGCCAGGATCTGATGGATGCGCTGACCGAGGCCTATGAGACCTTCATTTCCAAACAGCCGGGTTTCATCGCCGCCGGGCTGCATGTCAACGACGCCCAGACCCGGATCGCCAATTATTCGCAATGGGAGCGGCGCGAGGATTTCCAGGCCATGCTGCGCAGCGACGAGATGCGGGCGCGCAACCGCGAGATCAACCAGCTTTGCCGCAGCTTCGAGCCGGTGATGTACGACGTGGTGGCGGCCTTCGACTGAAGGCGGGTGCGCGGGGCCCGCGCCACCGCCGCGGCCTGACCTGCGTCAAGGCGTCCGGTTCGGCTCCGCGATAGACTGGGGCCATCAGATCATGAGGTAGACCATGTACGACCACATTCTCGTTCCGGTGTCTTTCGAAGACGACCGCAATGTCACCGCCGCCGTGGCGGTGGCCCGCCGGCTGCTGAACGACGGCGGCCGGGTCACCATGCTGCACGTGATGGAGCAGGTGCCGGCCTATGCGCTGAACTATGTCCCCGAGGGGTTCCACAACGAGGCGCGCGGGGCGCTGGTCAAGGCGCTGAACGACCTTGCCGGCGATATCGAGAACGCCCATGGCGTGGTGGTCGAGGGCCATTCGGGGCGCACCATCCTCGACTGGGCCAACGACCACCGGCCCGACCTGATCGTGGTCGCCTCGCACAAGCCCGAGATGAAGGATTACCTCTTGGGCAGCACCGCGGCGCGGGTCGTGCGCCACGCCAAATGCGCGGTTCATGTGGTGCGCTAGTTTCCCTGGAAAGGAGGGGCGAAGATGTACAAGAACATTCTGATACCGATCGCGGTGGATCACGATCCCAACACCGCGGCGGCGCTGCGCGTGGCGCGGGCGCTGGCCGACGAGGGCGGGCGGATCACCGCGCTGTCGGTGGTCGAGGCGATCCCGGGCTATGTCGCCCAGCAGCTGCCCGAGGGCCAGATGGAAAAGAACATCCGCCTGGTCAGCGAGGGGCTGAAAGAGGATCTCGGCGCGGCCGCGGACGTGGAGATCGTCGTTGTCGCCGGCCATTCGGGGCGCACCATTCTCGACTGGGCCGAAGAACACGGCGTCGACTGTATCGTCATGGCCTCGCACCGGCCCGACCTGTCGAACTATTTCCTCGGCTCGACCGCCAGCCGGGTGGTGCGCCATGCCCAATGCGCCGTGCATGTGCTGCGCTGAGCGGCGGTGCGCGGCCGGGCGCGCGGGGCAGGGGCAATGAGTGACCTGCCGGTGGTCGGCGCCCAGCTCAGCGTGCTTGATCTCGGGCGGCACCGCGACTGGCTGTTCGAGCGCGACCGCGACATCGAGCTGCCCGAGTTCTCGATGGCCGACGTCCTGCGCAGCCCGGATGTCTTCATCGACATGGCGCGCGACCAGCTGGCCGGCTGGCAGGGGCGGCTGGGCATCCACGGGCCGTTCTCGGGCTTTGAGCTGCACTGCGCCGACCGCGAGATCCGCGCCATCATCCAGGCGCGGCTGGATCAGGCGCTGAGCGTCTGCGAACGGCTGGGGGCGGTGCAGATGGTGCTGCATTCGCCCTATGACGCCTGGGACCGCGACAATCTCGACGGCGGGCGCCGCCGCCGCGAGACCCGGATCGGCGCCATTCTCGACACCCTGGGCCCGGCGCTGAGCCGGGCCGAGGACCAGGGGGTGATGCTGGTGCTGGAGAACATCAGGGATACCGACCCCGGCGACCGCATGGCGGTGATCGAGGCCGCCGACAGCCCGGCGCTGCGGCTTTCGGTCGACACCGGCCACGCCCATTGGGCGCATCGCATCTGCGGCGCGCCGCCGGCCGACCGTTTCATCTCGCTGGCCGGGGCGCAGCTGGGCCATGTCCACCTGCAGGATGCCGACGGCTATGCCGACCGCCACTGGCCGCTGGGGCAGGGCGACATCCCCTGGCACGCGGTCTTCGAGGCGATCGCGGCGACCCGGGCGGCGCCGCATCTGATCGTCGAGATCAACGATTTCGACCGGGTGCAGGACAGCGTGCGCCACCTCGAGGCGCTGGGGCTGGCGCAGTAGCCGGCCGGCAGGACGGGCCGGAAGGACGGGCCGGAAGGACGGGCCGGCAGGGCGGATCGGTAGGGCAGGGCTGAAGGACGGGGCGCGCAGGGCGGCGCGGCAGGCGGTGCGGCTGCCTCTTTCGGGCCCTGCGACGGACATGTTCCGGACATGTCCGGCCCCTAGGGTGCGGCGGATACCCACCCGCCGCAGCCTATGGCGCGCGGCCTTCGAGCGAGGAAAACGCCATGCGCCTGTTTCTGATCCTGAGCGCCAGTCTCTGTCTGTCGGCCTGCGGGGTACCGCTGGTGCCGCTGATCTGAGGCCGGCCCGGCCCGCTGCCGGTCAGTGCAGACAGCAGAACGAGCCCAGTTTGGCGTCGCTCATCAGCCGGTCGAAATGGCGGCCGCGCATATGCACCAGCGTGCGGTGGTCGCCGGCCTCGAACCAGACCTCGTCGAGCCCCATCATGCTTTTGTCGATCACCGTCGGCACGCCATAGGCGACCCCGACCGGCGGCGCGGCGCCGATCTCGCAGTCTTCGAAGACCTCGGCGACCTCTTCCTCGGGGGCGAGGCCGATGCGGCGGTGCATGAGGGTCTGCAACTGGTGCAGATCGACGCGCATGTGGCTGGGGACTACGGCGACGAAGGGGGTGTCCTCCATGTGGATCAGCACCGACTTGGCCAGCTGCGAGCCCGGCACATGGGCCATCTCGGCGCTTTCGCCGGCGGTGGCGGTATAGGCATGGGCCAGCATGTCGAACGGCAGGCCCTTGGCATCGAGGTGATGCTTGAGACGCGAAGCAATAGCCATCTTGTCCTCCTGTGACAGAGGCGCCGGGGCCGCGATTGTGCCTGTATCCATGGGCGCAGCCGGGGCGCCCTTTGGGGTTGGTGGATACGGCCAGTGTGACAGAGGTCGGGTGAGTCGGGCAAGAGGCGGTGTGGCGGCGGCGGGATGCGGCGCGCGCGTTGAGGGGGATGGGCGGAAGATTTCGGGCGGAAAATGTTTCGCGTGCGAAACTTTTGTTTATTAACAATTGGTTAAGTTGGCGTGTGGCCGGTGGGTGGTTCGGGGCCGCCGGGGCAAGAGCGCGAAAACCCCCGGTGGGGGTGGGGTTGGGCATGGGTGGCGGGCTGAAGCCCGCCCTACGGGGAGCCGTTGCAGGATGCTTGCATCCTGCGGGCGCCCGACCCGCCCCCACTGGGCGGGCGCGTTCCGCACCCACCCATCGGGTCGGGCGCTGGGGCATTCAAAACCGTGGATTGGTAGCTAGACTCTAGTTGCCTTGCGCATGTTTAAGAGAATATGCCGACTATTTCGGACAATAAATTTGACTTGCGCGCTTCACCGAGAATTTTCGCGTTCATGAAATCCCGTGCTTCTCTTGCAACCGAATAGGCCTCAATTCTATTCAATCCATGCAAACGAGTGGACAAATTTACTTCCTCGGTCGAATACTCAATCACGATTGCATTATCACAAAAGACGCCGTTGTCATTCCAGACGGCGTCGTCGTTCCATTGTGTCTTGTCGGGCTTGATATCTGCAGCCAGCCTTACAGTTCTCTTTGCCTGGGTAGTCAACTCACCGTGTTTTAGGCTGGCTGCCAAATCCCTGATAAGGCGAAGGGCTTCGTTTTGGCGGGCCAGCTCTCCGCGAAACTCGCTGTCGCTCCCAAGTGTCGCATCCCGTGTTTTGCGTTCCAAGTAGTACAACCCAACCAGTGGTTCGAAGGACAAAATTGCGTTTATTGCTGCACGATAGTTGTCGGGCTCCCGGATGAGAGCTTCTACGTTTGGCGAAACCACAGAAGCCAAAAAATCAGCCGAACTCATCACCGCCCCCTCCGCTTCACATTCCCACCCCGCTGCCCGGCGCGGCCGGCCGAGGACCGGCCGCGCGTCTTCCTGGCCTCTTCGCCGGCGGCGGCCACCGCGTATTGCCGCGCCATCGGGTCGTCGGCGACGGCGAGGTCCACCGCCTCGAGGCGCTTGATCTCGTCGCGCAGGCGGGCGGCCTCTTCGAACTCGAGGTTCTCGGCCGCCTTGCGCATGTCGGCGCGCAGCCCGTCCAGAACCGCCTCGAGGTTGGCGCCGTGCAGCGGCTTGTCGATCTTGGCGGTCACCCGGTTCATGTCGGTGTCGCCCTCGTAAAGCCCGGCCAGCACGTCCTCGACGTTCTTCTTCACCGTTGCGGGGGTGATGCCGTGGGCCTCGTTATAGGCGATCTGGCGGGCGCGGCGGCGGTTGGTCTCCCCCAGGGCGCGCTCCATCGAGCCGGTGATGCGGTCGGCGTACATGGTGACCCGGCCCTCGGCGTTGCGGGCGGCGCGGCCGATGGTCTGGATCAGCGAGGTTTCGGAGCGCAGGAAACCCTCCTTGTCGGCGTCGAGAATGGCCACCAGCCCGCATTCGGGAATGTCGAGCCCCTCGCGCAAGAGGTTGATGCCGATCAGCACGTCAAAGGCGCCAAGGCGCAGATCGCGCAGGATCTCGATGCGTTCCAGCGTGTCGATGTCAGAATGCATGTAGCGCACCCTGATGCCCTGTTCGTGCAGGTATTCGGTCAGATCCTCGGCCATGCGTTTGGTGAGCGTGGTGCAGAGCACGCGAAAGCCCCGCTCGGCCATGCGGCGGCATTCGTCCAAGAGGTCGTCGACCTGCATCTCGACCGGGCGGATCTCGACCTCGGGGTCCAAGAGGCCGGTGGGGCGGATCACCTGTTCGGCAAAGACGCCGCCCGATTGCTCGAGCTCCCATTTGGCGGGGGTGGCCGAGACAAAGACCGACTGCGGGCGCATGGCGTCCCATTCCTCGAACTTGAGCGGGCGGTTGTCCATGCAGGAGGGCAGGCGGAAGCCGTGTTCGGCAAGGGTGAACTTGCGCCGATAGTCGCCCTTGTACATGGCGCCGATCTGCGGCACCGAGACATGGCTTTCGTCGGCAAAGACGATGGCATTGTCGGGGATGAACTCGAACAGGGTGGGGGGCGGCTCGCCGGGGGCGCGGCCGGTGAGATAGCGCGAGTAGTTCTCGATGCCGTTGCAATGGCCGGTGGCCTCGAGCATCTCGATGTCGAAGTTGCAGCGCTGTTCGAGGCGCTGGGCCTCGAGCAGCTTGCCTTCGCCGACGAGGATGTCGAGGCGCTGGCGCAGCTCTTGTTTGATGGAGATGACCGCCTGAGTGAGGGTCGGTTTCGGGGTCACGTAGTGGGAATTGGCGTAGACGCGGATTTTCTCCATCGTGCCGGTGCGTTCGCCGGTCAGCGGGTCGAACTCGGTGATCGCCTCGAGTTCCTCGCCGAAGAAGGACAGTTTCCAGGCGCGGTCCTCGAGGTGGGCGGGGAAGATCTCCAGACTGTCGCCGCGCACCCGGAACGATCCGCGCTGAAAGGCCTGATCGTTGCGGCGGTACTGCTGGGCCACCAGTTCGGCCATGACCGCGCGCTGGTCATAGTCCTTGCCGACCTCGAGATCCTGGGTCATGGCGGAATAGGTCTCGACCGAGCCGATGCCGTAGATGCAGGAGACCGAGGCGACGATGATGACGTCGTCGCGTTCCAACAACGCCCGCGTCGCCGAGTGGCGCATGCGGTCGATCTGTTCGTTGATCTGGCTTTCCTTCTCGATATAGGTGTCCGAACGCGGCACATCGGCTTCGGGCTGGTAGTAGTCGTAGAAAGAGACGAAATATTCCACCGCGTTGTCGGGGAAGAACCCCTTCATCTCGCCGTAGAGCTGCGCCGCCAGGGTCTTGTTGGGGGCGAGGATGATCGCCGGGCGCTGGGTTTCCTCGATGACCTTGGCCATGGTGAAGGTCTTGCCGGTGCCGGTGGCCCCCAAGAGCACCTGATCGCGGTCGCCCGAGAGGATGCCGCCCGAGAGTTCGGCGATGGCGGTGGGCTGGTCTCCGGCGGGCTCGAAGGCGGTCTGCATGACGAAACGCTTGCCGCCCTCGAGCTTGGGCCGCGCCGGGATCGGGCTCGTCAGCGGGGCGGAACGGTCGGTGTGAACATGGGGCATGCGGGCGATTCCTTTGGCTGGCCCCAGATTTGATCTCTTTTTGTTCCGGTT
>NZ_JBFJVE010000160.1:0-7460 GCF_041624275.1 Shimia sp. | reverse complement strand
CGCCGCAGGAAAAGGACGCGGCGATGCGCGCCTTTCAGCAGGGCGAGACCAGCGTGCTGGTGGCGACCACGGTGATCGAGGTCGGTGTCGACGTGCCCAATGCGACGATCATGGTGATCGAGCGCGCCGAGATCTTCGGCCTGGCCCAGTTGCATCAGCTGCGCGGCCGGGTCGGGCGCGGCGATCAGGCCTCGACCTGCCTTTTGATGTATCAGAGCCCGCTTGGCGAAGGCGGGCAGAGGCGGCTCACCACGCTGCGCGAAAGCGAGGACGGGTTCGTCATTGCCGAAACCGATCTTGCGATGCGCGGGGCGGGGGATCTGATCGGCACCGCGCAATCCGGCCTGCCACGGTTTCGCATCGCCGACATGGAGCATCAGACCGCGCTGATGGCGATTGCCCAGAGCGACGCCCGCAAGCTTCTGGCCGAGGATCCCGACCTTGCCGGCGCGCGCGGGCAGGCGGCCCGCGTGCTGTTGTGGCTGATGGAACAGGATCAGGCAATCCGTTTGATTTCAGTGGGTTGAGGCGTTTCGTTCCGATTTGTTCGCGAATGTTCTCAAAAAGTTCTTTACAGGGCGGCGGCAATATGAGAACAAAGGGGCAACAAGTCACTCGCCACGCAGGAGCCCACCATGATGATCCAGATCAGAACCGTGATCCGCAATTCGC
The DNA here is from genome assembly GCF_041624275.1 of Shimia sp. Taxonomy (GTDB): domain Bacteria; phylum Pseudomonadota; class Alphaproteobacteria; order Rhodobacterales; family Rhodobacteraceae; genus Shimia. Next base: position 6,788 of record NZ_JBFJVE010000160.1, on the reverse strand, counting down.
GCGCCACCTTGGTTCAGGATGCAATCGGCGCGGCGGCGCTGGTGGTGATGATGCTGGTGGCGCTGCATGTGCCCGGAACGATCTGAATTCTGCCCGCGTTCCCGTGCCGGTCGCCTCCCCGTGCATCCTGTCCCCACGCGATGCCATTTGACTGACACTGCCTGTCCCACGTCCGTCCGAAGGGTCTGCCTGACCCCGCAGGGGCGCCGGGTCCCACATGGGAACGCACCACGACTGCGCCGCCTTCCACCCGGAAGTGCGGCGCATTTTTTTTGGGCTTTTCCGTATCTGGGCCTGCGGTTGCGGCGACGGGGTCAGGCGCAATCGGCCTGCAGCGCCTGGTCCATCGCTTCCAGCGTCGCCTCGAGCGCCAGCAGGATCGAGGCATGGCGGTTCTTGTAGTCCCGCGCCGGGCGCAGCACCTCGAGGTCTTCGAAGGGGGCCGGCGGTGTCGGGCCGTCCTGTTTGAGCATGGCTTTCAGCGCATCGCGCGCCGCCTCGATCTCGTCCCGGCTGCGCCCGATGGCATGGGCGCCGACCACCGAGGCCGCCGCCTGTCCGAGGGCGCAGGCCTTGACGTCCTGGGCAAAGGCGGCGATGCGCCCGCCGTCGAGCACCACGTCGACGGTGACGGTCGAACCGCAGAGCGGCGCGCGCCGTTTCACGCTCGCCTGGGGGGAGGCCAGCCGGTCGGTGTGCGGGATCGCGGCGGCCAGCGCCAGGATGCGCCCGCTGTAAAGCTTGATCAGGTCGTTTTCACCGGACATGGCTGTTTCCTTCGCTCTCAGTGTTTTCTAGATAGAGGAGGCGGAACCGGGATGCAAAGGGTGTGATGACATGGGATTCGATGTGGCGGAGCTGAAATTCAACGAGGCGGGGCTGATTCCGGCGATCGCCCAGGACGCGGACAGCCACGAGGTGCTGATGATGGCCTGGATGAATGCCGATGCCATCGCCCGGACCCTTGCCAGCGGGCGGGTGACCTATTGGTCGCGGTCGCGGCAGGCCTTCTGGGTCAAGGGCGAGAGCTCGGGCCATCATCAGGAACTGGTGGATTTCCGTTTCGACTGCGACAAGGACTGCCTGCTGGTGCTGGTGCGCCAGACCGGCCCGGCCTGTCACACCAACCGGCGCAGCTGTTTTTTCAGCGCGGTGCGCGATGGCGCGGTGGTCGAGCTGATGCAGCCGATGGCGTGACGGGCCCTGCGGGCCCGGCCTGCGGCGCGAGTATTTCGCAAAGAGATGAAGCCCCGGGGGCCGGCGGCTCAGAGGCCGACCATGCGGCGGATGTCGGCGGGGCTGGCGCCCTCGGCGCGGTATTTGGCGATGGCGCGCGCATCGTCGCGCTTGGCAAGGCGTTTGCCCGCCGCGTCGCGGATCAGCCGGTGGTGATGGTACCGAGGGGTGGCGAGCCCCAGCAGCCGTTGCAGCACGACATGGATCTGTGTCGCCTCGAAGAGGTCGGCGCCGCGGATCACCTTGGTGACGCCCTGGGCGGCGTCGTCGATGACCACCGAGAGATGGTAGGAGCCGGGGAAGTCGCGGCGCGACAGCACGATGTCGCCGACCCCGTCGCGCAGCGCGGCGGGTGTCAGGCGAATGCGGGCTTGGGCGGCGGTGGCCTCGCCGCTGTCCTCGAAGCCGAGATCCGGCGCCACGCCGAGACTGGCGAGGGCGCGGCCCATGTCGAGCCGCAGCGCGGCGCCCTCGGGCAGTGGCGCCGCGGCATCGCGCGCCTTGTCGCGGCAGGTGCCGGGATAGACCAGCCCGTCGGGGCCGTGGACCGGGGCGGCGCCTTCCTGTGGCGCCGAGGCGGCGGTGGCGATGTCGCGGCGCTTGCAGGTGCAGGGATAGAGCAGGCCGCGCGCCCAGAGGGCCTGCAGCGCCGCGCGATAGGCCGGCAGCCGCTCGGACTGGCGCATCGGGGCCGCGTCCCAGGTGATGCCGAGCCATGCGAGATCCTGATAGATCTGCTGTTCCCAGCGGGGCCGCGAGCGGGTGCTGTCGATGTCCTCGATGCGCAACAGGAAGCGGCCGCCCGCCGCCCGGGCCATGTCATGCGCCAGCAGCGCCGAATAGGCATGGCCCAGATGCAGGGGGCCGGTCGGCGAGGGCGCGAAGCGGGTGATCATTGCCCGGCGAGCCAGCCCTGCCAGTCGGCCTTGGCGCGGTCGGTATAGGCCTTGTAGCGGTCCTTGCGGCCGCGGCGCCCGCCCTTCAGCCCGTCGACCGGCTGGAACAGGCCGAAATTGACGTTCATCGGCTGGAAGGTCTTGGCTTCGGCGCCGCCGGTGATGTGATGCACCAGCGCCCCCATCGCGGTGTTGAGCGGCGCGGTGGCCAGCGGCTTGCCGAGAATCTCGGCGGCGGCGAGCCGCCCGGCGAGCAGCCCCATGGCGGCGCTTTCCACATAGCCCTCGACGCCGGTGACCTGGCCGGCAAAGCGGATATTGGGCCGCGACTTCAGCCGCATCTGGTCGTCGAGCAGGGTCGGCGAATTGAGGAAGGTGTTGCGGTGAATGCCGCCCAAACGGGCGAAAGAGGCATTTTCCAGACCGGGGATCATGCGAAACACGTCGGATTGCGCCCCGTATTTCATTTTTGTCTGGAAGCCGACGATGTTGAACAGCGTGCCGAGCGCATTGTCACGGCGCAATTGCACCACCGCATAGGGCTTGTCCTCGGGCCTGTGGGCGTTGGTCAGCCCCACCGGCTTCATCGGGCCGAAGCGCAGGGTTTCGCGGCCGCGTTCGGCCATCACCTCGATCGGCAGGCAGCCGTCGAAATAGCCGGCGCTCTCGCCGTCATGAAACTCGGTCTTGTCGGCCGCCAGCAGCGCGTCGATGAAGGCTTCGTACTGGTTGCGGTCCATCGGGCAGTTGAGATAGGCCTTGCGCTCGGCCTCGGTCTCGCCCTTGTCATAGCGCGACTGCATCCAGGCCACGTCCATGTCGATGCTCTCGGCATAGACGATGGGGGCGATGGCGTCGAAAAAGGCCAGCCGGTCGGCGCCGGTCTCCTGCTGGATCGCGGCGCCCAGAGCCGCCGAGGTCAGCGGGCCGGTGGCAAAGATCCAGTGCCCGTCGCGGGGCAGTTCGGTCACCTCGCCATAGTCGATGCGCAGATTGGGCAGGGCCCGCAATGCGGCGGTCACGCTTTCAGAAAACGGATCGCGGTCGACCGCTAGCGCGCCGCCTGCAGGCAGCCGATGCTTGTCGGCCATGGACATGATAAGGCCGTTGGCGGCCCGCATCTCCCAATGCAGCAGCCCGACGGCGTTCTGTTCGTCATCGTCCGAGCGGAAGGAATTGGAACAGACCATCTCGGCCAGGTTGCCGGTGCGATGGGCAAAGGTTTCGACCTCGGGGCGCATTTCGTGGAGCACCACGTCAACGCCCATGTGTGCCGCCTGCCAGGCGGCTTCGGAGCCGGCCAGACCGCCCCCGACGATATGCAGTTCCTGTGTCATGGGGCGCACATAAGCCAGCCAGCAGGTTTTGGGAAGGGGCGGCGGGCGGTGCCGCTTGGAAAGGCGCGGCCGCCAGGGAGTACGAGGTAAGAAAATCCCCCCTGCCGGGCGCGCCTGACCGCAACCCGGCCTGGGCCGGGCTGCCTGCTGTGCGGTGAATGACCGTCGGGCCACAGACTGGCCCAGCCCCTGCCTTGAGAGAACCCGCGTTAACGGAAAAACACCGTTGCGGGTCCGGAAACGCTGCCGGGCGGCCTATTGCGTCCAGTCGGGCGGGCGTTTCTCGAGAAAGGCGCTGATGCCTTCCTCGGTGTCGCGATAGAGCATGTTCTCGACCATCACCGCGCCGGCGTACTCATAGGCTTCGGCGGTCGGCATCTGGGCCTGCTGATAGAAGGCGCTCTTGCCGATCCGCACCGCGGCGCCGAGCTTGCCGGCGACGGTGGTGGCCAGCGCGCTGGTGTGGGCCGCCAGATCGTCCGCCGTGGTGACATGGTTGATCAACCCGATGCGCTCGGCTTCATCGGCCTCGATGAACTGGCCGGTGGTGAGCATCTCGAAGGCCTTCTTGCGCGTGATGTTGCGCGACAGGGCGACCATCGGGGTCGAGCAGAACAGCCCGATATTGACCCCGTTGACGCCAAAGCGGGTGCCCTCGGCGGCGACCGCCATGTCGCAGGTCGCCACCAGCTGGCAGCCGGCGGCGGTGGCGATGCCGTGGACCTGGGCGATGACCGGCTGGGGCAGGGCCTGAATCGTCAGCATCATCCGGGTGCAGCGGTCGAAGAGATCCTTGAAATAGGCCTTGCCGCCGTCTTCGGACTGGCGCGCCGCAGTCATCTGCTTGAGGTCGTGACCGGCGCAGAAGGCCTTGCCGCTGCCCGATAGCACCACCGCCCGCACCGAACGGTCCTGTTTCAGCCCGTCGAACGCCTGCTGGAGCGCGGCCAGCATCTCGTCCGAAAGCGCGTTCAGCCTTTCGGGGGCATTCATCGTCAGATGGGCCACGGCATCGGTGTCGTGACGTTCCAGAATTGCCATCTTGCTCTCCTCCTGCTTTGCGGCGACCTTAGCGGCCAAAGAACCGGAGGAAAAGCATGCAGGCCGTGATGAGCATCGAGGAAATGACCGCCTTTCTGGAGCAGGTGTTCCCGCAGGTTAAGGACGACTTCGAAATCCTCGCCATGGACGGCACCCACACCGAGGTGCGGCTGAAACTGGCCGAGCGCCACCTGCGCCCCGGCGGCACCGTGTCCGGACCGTCGATGTTCGCGCTGGCCGATGTCTCGGCCTATATTGCCACCATGGCCCGGATCGGCAAGGAGGCGCTGACCGTGACCACCAACTGCTCGCTCGACTTCATGCGCAAACCCGAAGCCGGACGCGACCTGATCGCCCGGACCGAGCTGCTGAAACTGGGTCGCAGCCTGTCGATCTGCCATATCCTGATCTATTCCGAAGGTCAGGAGGCGCCGGTGGCACGGGCCAACATGACCTATGCCATTCCCCCCAGGAATTGAGGTCGTCACGGTTCATTTTTGTGGGGTAATATGATACCTAAATTGTAAGGCGTTGAAATTGCGTGTATAAATTGGCCAAACGGCGCTTGACCTGACGCATTGCTGCTTTATAACCCGCCCATCGAATTACGGTGCGCCGCGCTGCCGGCGTATCTGTCAACCAAACTTGGGTAGACCATCATGAAAACCTTCTCTGCTACTCCGGCAGACATCGAGAAGAAATGGATCATCATCGACGCCGAAGGCGTGGTGCTGGGCCGTCTCGCCTCGATCGTCGCCATGCGCTTGCGCGGCAAGCACAAGGCCACTTTCACCCCGCATATGGACATGGGTGACAATGTCATCGTGATCAATGCGGACAAGGTTCAGCTGACCGGCAAGAAACGTTCGGACAAGAACTACTACTGGCACACCGGCCACCCGGGCGGCATCAAGTCGCGCACCGCGGGCCAGATCCTGGAAGGCGAGCACCCCGAACGCGTGGTGACCAAGGCCGTTCAGCGCATGCTGCCGGGCAACCGCCTGTCGCGCAAGGTGATGACCAACCTGCGCGTCTATGCCGGCTCCGAACATCCGCACGAGGCGCAAAGCCCGGAAGTGCTGGATGTGAAATCCATGAACTCCAAGAACACGCGGAGCTAATCAATGGCTGATCAAATCAACTCGCTCGAAGAGCTGACCGAAGTCGCCGGCATCGAAGCCGCCGCCGAGGTCGCAGCCCCCCGCGAACCCGTTCGTGACGACCTTGGCCGGTCCTATGCCACCGGCAAGCGTAAAGACGCCGTGGCCCGTGTCTGGATCAAGCCGGGCTCTGGCAAGGTCACCGTGAACGGCAAGGAAATGAGCGCCTATTTCGCCCGTCCGGTGCTGCAGATGATCCTGCGCCAGCCGTTCCAGGTTGCCGGTGTCGAAGACGAATTCGACGTTCAGGCCACCGTCAAGGGCGGCGGTCTCTCGGGTCAGGCCGGTGCGGTCAAGCACGGCATCTCGAAAGCTCTGCAACTTTACGAACCCTCGCTGCGTGGCGCGCTGAAAGCCGCCGGCTTCCTGACCCGCGACAGCCGCGTCGTGGAACGGAAGAAATACGGCAAGCGCAAGGCACGTCGTTCGTTCCAGTTCTCGAAACGCTGATACCGGCTTTTCGGTTTTGCGAAAAACAGGCCTGTCGCGCATCGCGCGGCAGGCTTTTTCTTTGCCCCGTCTTGGGCGCGGGCCTGCTGCTGGCGGGCCTCAGGCAGGGTCGGGCGGCACGATCGCCGTATCCCAGCCGTCGCATTGGGCGGCAAGCGCCTCGGGCAGGGGGGCATCGGTGTAAAGCGCGTCGATCTCGGCCAGCGAACAGATCCGGATCGGCGCCGGCCGCCGCAGCTTGGAGCGGTCCGCCACCACCAGCCGCCTGCGGGCGCGATGCAGGGCCGACTGGCTGACCATCACCTCCTGCGGGTCGAAATCCAGAAGGTCGCCGCCGGCATCGAGCGCCGAGCATCCCAGCACCGCGACATCGAAGCGGAACTGATCGACGGAACGCGCCGCCAGCGGGCCGACCAGACCGCCGTCCTCGGACCTCAGGCGGCCCCCTGTGAGGGTGATCTCGCATTCGGGGCTGGCCGACAGGATCTCGGCGGCATTGAGGTTGTTGGTCACCACCATCAGCCGCCTGTGACCGAGAAGGGCGCGGGCCACGGCCTCGGTGGTGGTGCCGATGTTGAGAAACACCGAGGCGCCGTCGGGAATCGCCCCGGCGCAGGCCTGCGCGATGCGCTTCTTTGCCGTCTCGTTCAGGCGCCGGCGCTCTTCAT
>NZ_JBFJVE010000159.1:0-7505 GCF_041624275.1 Shimia sp. | reverse complement strand
GCCGCCCTGGCCGCCGGCCTTGCCGAGCGCGGCATCATGGCGGGGGGCGGGGATTTCTATGCCGTGCGGCCGTTGCGGGCGATGGGCGTCGATATGGAAAAGGCGGTTCTGCGGCTGAGTTTCGTCCACTACACCAGCCGCGACGAGGTCGACAAGTTGCTGAACGCCCTGGACGATCTGCTGTAACCGCCGGCGCCGCGCGCAGCCCCTGATTGTGTTTGGGGCCATGAAATCCTTGCCCAAACGGGTTTTTCCGCACTAGCATTTCAGGACATCCGCGAGGGGAGGAAGCGGGAATGATCCTGAGGACGACTGAGGGGCAGGCCGATCTGCCCCGCTATTTCGCCAGAGTATTCGAGGTCGCCGGCCGGATCAGGCGCGGGCGTCTCGACTTCGTACTGCCCGACGGGCGCCGGTTCCGCGCCGAAGGGGCGCAGCCGGGGCCGGTGTCGGAACTGCATGTCCACGACCCGGATGTCTTTGCCCGCCTGCTGCGCGAAGGCGACCTCGGGTTCTGCGACGCCTATATCGAAGGCGGCTGGAGCTCACCGGATCTTCAGGCCTTTCTTGATTTCCTGCGCGCCGACAACGACGCGCTTTACGATGGCTTCCCCGGCATGTTCCTGGTGCGCACCTATGAGCGCATGCGTCACTGGATGAACCGCAACACCCGCGAACAGGCCAAGAAGAACATCTCCTATCACTATGACCTCGGCAATGATTTCTACCGCCTGTGGCTGGACGACAGCATGACCTATTCCTCGGCGATGTTCACCTCGGGCCAGGAAAGCCTGGAAAAGGCGCAGGAGGCGAAATATGCCTCGCTGGTCGATCAGATGGGCGCGCAACCGGGCGATCACGTGCTGGAAATCGGCTGCGGCTGGGGCGGCTTTGCCGAATATGCGGCGGCCCGGCGCGGGCTGCGTGTCACCTGTTTGACCATCAGTCAGGAGCAGTTGAAGTATGCGCGGGAACGTATTGAAAAAGCAGGACTTTCGGATAAAGTTACACTAAAGCTTCAGGATTACCGGGACGAGACCGGCCACTATGACGGGATCGCCAGCATCGAGATGTTCGAGGCCGTCGGCGAGAAATACTGGCCGGTCTATTTCGACACCCTGCGCGAGCGTCTGAAGCCGGGCCGCGCGGCCACGTTGCAGATCATCACCCTGACCGACGAACGCTTTGAGACCTACCGAAAAGGAGTTGATTTCATTCAGAAATACATTTTTCCGGGCGGCATGTTGCCAAGCCCCGAGGCGCTGCGCCGGGAAGTGGCGCGCGCCGGGCTCGACTTTGTCCGTTCGATCGAGTTCGGCGAAAGCTACAGCCAGACCCTGCGGCGCTGGCACGAGACCTTCAATACCCGCTGGGGCGAGATCCAGAAAATCGGCTTTGACGACCGGTTCCGGCGGATGTGGAATTTCTACCTGACCTCCTGCGCCGCCGCCTTTCACAGCGGCAATTGCGACGTCACCCAGATCACCGTGCGCAGGCCCGGCTGATGCCCACCGCAGCCAAACTTGTTGCCGCCCTGTGTCTCGGGCTGCTTGCCGTGGTGGTCGCCGAGATGCTGAAGGGGCTGATGCCCTCGGGCAAGATCTTCGGCGCCTTCACCCCGGTCAGCGGGCTGATCGGGGGCATCGTCGGCTGGCGCCATCTGGGGCCGCGCGCCGGGGAAGGCGCCGGGCGCACGATCAGCCATGCGGTGACGGCGGTGGTGATCCTGATCCTTGCCGGGCTATTCGTCTTTGCCAGCTACGAGATGCTGGAACAAGCGATGCTGCACCGCTATAGCGAGGTGATGCAGGCCCTGCGCGGCATTGTCGAGATCGCCCTTGGCTATGGTCTCTACCTCGTAAAGACCCGCGTCCTTGCCGCCCTGGCGGTCGGCGCGGTTCTGTCCGGGCTGGCCACCGAATACGCCTATCGACGCTGGAGATAGAATTTGAAATCGTTGTTTTTCTACGGCACGCTGCGCTACGTGCCCCTGTTGTCGCTCGTGCTGGGGCGCAGCGTCGAAGAGCTTGACCTGGCGCCGGCCAGCCTGCCGGGTCATGGCGTGGTCTGGGCCGACGAACAATCCTTTCCGATGATCGTCGAGGCGACGGGCGCGGCGCCGGGGCTTCTGGTGCGGGGGCTGAGCGAGGCCGACCTGGCGCGGCTGGATTTCTACGAGGGCGGCTTCGGATACGACCTGCGACCGATGCGGGTCGACACGCATGAAGCGGGCGCCAAGGGCTCCGAGGCCTGCGAGGTCTATTTCCCGCACCCCGGCCGCTGGCAGCCGGGCGCGCCCTGGAGCCTCGAGGACTGGATCGCGCGGTCCGGCGAGATGACCCTGCACGCGGCGCGCGAGGTGATGGGCTATTTCGGCTCCCATGCGCCTGATGATCTGGCGCGGATGTTCCCGATGATCCGGGCCCGCGCCACCGCCCGCGTCAATGCCAGGGCGAAGAACCTGGCCCTGTCGCCCGGCGGCTTCGGCGAGGCCGATGTCGAGGTGACCGGCGTGGCCCGCCCCTATGTCGATTTCTATGCCCTCGACGAATTCGACCTGTCGTTCCGCCGCTATGACGGCGGCCAGAGCGACATGGTGCGGCGCGCGGTCTTCGTGGCCACCGACGCGGTGATCGTGCTGCCCTATGATCCGCGCCGCGACCGGGTGCTGCTGATCGAGCAGTTCCGCCCCGGCCCCTTCGCGCGCGGCGATTCCCGTCCCTGGCAGCTCGAGCCGATCGCCGGGCGGATCGACAGCGGCGAGAGCCCGCAGGACACCGCCCATCGCGAAGCCCGCGAAGAGGCGGGGCTGACCCTTCACGGGCTGCACGAAGTGGCGCATTGCTATGCCTCGCCGGGCTGCTCGACCGAGTATTTCGACATTTTCATCGGCATCACCGATCTGCCCGACAGCGTCGTCGGCATCGCCGGGCTGGACAGCGAGGCCGAGGATATCCGCTCGTATCTTTTCGATTTCGATGCGCTGATGCGGATGATCGACGACATGCAGGCGGCCAATGCGCCGCTGGTGCTGGCCGGGCTGTGGCTGGCACGGCATCGCGCGCGGCTGCGCGGCGGCGCTTGAGTTCCGCTGTTGCCCGCCCTAAACAGGAGGGCAGTCAAACAAAAGGAACGCGACGATGCGAATTGCCACCGATCTGGCCGCCGCAGTTGGAAACACCCCCCTGATCCGCCTCAACCGGGCCAGCGAAGCCACCGGCTGCGAGATCCTCGGCAAGGCCGAATTCATGAATCCGGGCCAGTCGGTCAAGGACCGGGCGGCGCTGTTCATCATCCGTGACGCAGTGGCGCGGGGCGCGTTGAAACCGGGTGGCACCATCGTCGAGGGCACGGCCGGAAACACCGGCATCGGCCTGGCGCTGGTCGGCGCCTCGATGGGGTTCAAGACGGTGATCGTCATTCCCGAAACCCAGAGTCAGGAAAAAAAGGACATGCTGCGCCTGGCGGGCGCCGAGCTGGTCCAGGTGCCTGCGGCGCCCTACACTAATCCGAACAATTACGTTCGCTATTCCGGTCGTCTGGCTGAAGAACTTGCCAAAACCGAACCTAACGGTGCCATCTGGGCCAATCAGTTCGACAATGTCGCCAACCGCCAGGCCCATGTCGAGACCACCGGCCCCGAGATCTGGCAGCAGACCGACGGCAAGGTCGACGGTTTCGTCTGTTCGGTGGGCTCGGGCGGCACGCTGGCGGGGGTCGGCGTGGCCCTGCAGCCCAAGGGCGTGAAAGTGGCGCTGGCCGATCCCGGCGGGTCGGGCATGTACAAGCTTTACACCGGCGAGGATCTGGGCGGCGACTCGATCACCGAGGGGATCGGACAGGGCCGCATCACCGCCAATCTCGAAGGCTTCACCCCCGACATGTGCTACCGCATCCCCGATGACGAGGCGCTGCCGGTGGTCTTTGACCTGCTGCAGCAGGAAGGGCTGTGCCTTGGCGGATCCTCGGGGGTCAACGTCGCCGGCGCGATCCGCATGGCGCGCGAAATGGGCCCCGGTCACACCATCGTGACCATGCTCTGCGACTACGGCAACCGCTACCAGTCGAAACTGTTCAACCCGGCCTTCCTCAAGGAAAAGGGGCTGCCGGCACCGACCTGGCTGGGAGAGGGCCCCTCGAGCATCCCCGGCGTCTTCCAGGACGCCTGAGGCTGCCCATGTCTTTTCTGCGCTGTCTGCTGCTGCTTGGACTGCTGCTTCTTGTGCCGGGGCCGTTCGGGGCCTGGGCACAGGGGGCGGCACCCGATTACGACCAGTGGCGCCGGGTGGCGACCCGCGCCGAAGAGGCAATCGGCGCCGGGCGCGCCTCGGAAGCCGCGATGGACGCCCTGCGCAAGCAGCTTGTCACCTGGCGTGGTCAGTTCGTCGAGGCCCAGTCGCAGGCGCGGATTTCGATCGACTCGCTGAAGACCCGGCTCGAACGGCTCGGCCCCGAGCCCGAACCGCCGGCCAGCGAACCCGAGGACATCAGCCGCCTGCGCCGCGAGTTGAACGAGACCCTCGCCCAGACCCGCAGCCCGATCGTCAAGGCCGAGATCGCCCAGGCCGAGGTCGACAAGCTGATCGAGGGGCTCGACAAGATGCTGCGCGAGCGCCAGACCAGCGCCCTGCTGCAACGCGGCGCGTCGCCGCTGAACCCGGGCCATTGGCTGGCCGGGCTTTACGATCTGCGGCGGTCGCTGACCCATCTGGGCACCGAGATCGGCACCGCCTGGGCCTATGAGCGGCGCGCCGAGGGCTTTGCCCAGAACCTGGCCCGCTCGGGGGCTCTGGTGGCCCTGGCCCTGGTGCTGCTGCTGCGTGGCGGCACCTGGACCGGCCGGCTTCTGGCGGCGGTGCAGCGCGATGCCATGTCGCCGGTGCGCTGGCTCGTCGCCTTCTGCCTGTCCCTTGGCTATGTGCTGTTGCCGCTTGCCGGCGTCTACCTGCTGGTCGAGGCCGCCTATGCCACCGATCTGGCGGGGCTGCGCGGCGATCGGATTCTCTCTGCGCTGCCCTTCGCGGCCTTTCTGCTGCTGATGCCGATCTGGATCGGGCGTCGGGTCTTCTCGGCGCCGCCAGCCATCGCAGGCAGCGCAGGGCTGGCACCAAGCGATCAGGCGCGTGGCCTCGGGGCCTCGGTGCTGGTCGGCCTGACACTGGCCAGCCACCATCTGGTGGACACGATCGCCAGATTCGACAACTGGGCACCCGAGGCGCGTGCAGTGGTGGTGTTTCCGCTGATCCTCGCCGGCGCGGTGCTGATGCTGCTGTTCGCCCGCCTGTTCCATCGCCATGCCAAAGCCCATGCGGCGCAGGACGGCAACGAGGCCCGCTATTACGACCAGATCCAGACCCTCTTCATGCGGCTCTATCAGCTTGCCGCAGTCGCCGGTGTGCTGCTGGCGCTGCTGGGCTATACCCGCGCCTCCGAGGCGCTGGTCTTTCCGGCGATCTACACCTTGCAGGTCGTGGCCTTCCTGACGCTGCTGCATCGTCTCTACGCAACGCTCTTCGTCGCCGCGAGCGGCGAGCAGCCCGAGCGCGACGCGGCGCTTTGGCCGCTGGGGCTGTCCTTTGTTTCGGTGCTCGCCGCGGTGCCGCTGTTTCTGGTCATCTGGGGCATGCGCCCGCAGGAGATCGGGCAGCTTTACGCCCAGTTCCTGGCCGGGTTCCGGGTCGGAGAGATCACCGTCTCGCCGACGCAGATCATCGTTTTCGTCGCGGTTTTCGTCATTGGCTATGCGCTGACGCGGATGACCCAGTCGTTCCTGCGCAACACCTTCCTGCCGCGCACCCGCCTCGATATCGGCGGGCAGAACGCGGTGGCCTCGGGGGTCGGCTATGTCGGCATCACGGTGGCGGCGATGGTGGCGCTGAACAACACCGGCATCGACCTCGGTTCGATCGCGCTGGTCGCTTCGGCCTTGTCGATCGGCATCGGTTTCGGCCTTCAGACCATCGTTTCGAACTTTGTCAGCGGCATCATCCTGCTGATCGAGCGCCCGATTGCCGAGGGCGACTGGATCGAGGTCAACGGCCAGACCGGCTATGTGCGCGACATCTCGGTGCGCTCGACCCGGATCGAGACTTTCGACCGCACCGATGTGATCGTCCCCAACAGCGACCTGGTGGCGGGCACCGTCGTCAACTTCACCCGTGGCAACACTGTCGGCCGGGTGATCGTGCCGGTCGGGGTGGCCTATGGCACCGACCCGAGGCTGGTCGAGCGGATCCTGCTCGAGGTGGCCAACGCCCACCCGATGGTGCTGGCCCATCCCGGGCCCAATGTGGTGTTCCGCGGCTTTGGCGCCAGCTCGCTCGATTTCGAGATCCGCGCCATCCTGCGCGATGTCAACTTCGTGATGAGCGTACGCTCGGAGATGAACTACGACATCGTCGCGCGCTTTGCCGAGGCCGGGATCGAAATGCCCTTCCCGCAGCAGGACGTGTGGCTGCGCAACCCCGAGACCCTGCGCCCCATCGGCCAGCCGGCCGCGGACGGCGAGGAATGACCGCGCTTCTGTTTCGCGACGATCCCTATCTGCGCGATGCCATGGCCACCGTCACCGCCCATACCCCCGAGGGGGCCGTGGTGCTGGACCGCAGCCTGTTCTATCCCACCGGGCACGGCCAGCCGGGCGACAGCGGCGCGCTTGACTGGCCGGGCGGCCGCCTTGGCATCGCCACCACGGTGGCATCGGGCCCCCGCGATCTGGCGCTGGTGCCGGCCGAGGCGGCGGCACTGCCGCCGGTCGGAGCCCATGTGCGGCAGCGGCTGGACTGGGCGCGGCGCCACCGGCACATGCGGGTTCACACCGCGTTGCATCTTCTGTCGGTGACGGTCGCCCTGCCGGTGACCGGCGCGGCGGTGGACCGGGCCGGAGGGCGGGTCGATTTCGACGTCTCAGGCACCGAGTCCCATCCCTTTCCCGACCCGGCGGCGCTGTCGGAGCGGCTCAACCGGCTGATCGCGCAGGATCTCGTGGTGCGCGAGACCTGGGCTGCCGATGCCGCGCCCGACCTCTGCGGCGCTCGGGGCGGGCGCCCTCCGGTGCGGATGATCGAGATCGGGGCAGGGCAGGGGCGGGTCGACCTGCAAGCCTGCGGTGGCACCCACGTGGCACGCAGTTCCGAGATCGGCCGGGTGCGGATCGGCCGGATCGAGGACCGGGGGCTGGGCACCCGCCGGGTGCACCTTTATCTCGACGACTGAGAAAAGCCCGGGGGCAGGCGGTTTGCCCTTGCGCGCGGTATCGGGTTTTCGCTAAAGAGCGCAGCAACGGAGCGGTGGCCGAGTGGTCGAAGGCGCACGCCTGGAAAGTGTGTAGGCGGGAAACCGTCTCCAGGGTTCGAATCCCTGTCGCTCCGCCATTCCCGAACAAAAGTGGGAACTGGAGAGGCGGCTGCGTCGCAACTCAAAATGGCCCGTTCCAGTAACGTGGTGCGCCCCACTATTGTGATTTCGTCTTCACCGACTTTGATCTCGTCAATGATTGCTCGAAG
>NZ_JBFJVE010000158.1:0-7506 GCF_041624275.1 Shimia sp. | reverse complement strand
GGTCGCCGGGCGCCCGTCAGAACTGGACGCCACCACCCTGGCGGCGCTGTCACCACAGCGTTTCGCCTGATGCCGCGCCGGCTCAACCTGCCCGACAGCGCCTCGGTGGCGCAGCCCGGCCCCGGCGGCCGGCTGCACGCCCCCTCGGCGGCGCGCAACGCCGAGGCCATCACCGCCTGCGCCACCGCCCACGCGCCCACCGCGCCGGGCCCGGCCCTCGAACTGGCCAGCGGCACCGGCCAGCACGTGGTGGCACTGGCCCGCGCCCTGCCCCACCTCGCCTGGCAGCCAAGCGAGATCGACGCCGAGCGCCGGCGCAGCATCGACGCCCATGTCGCCGCTGCCGGCCTCGGCAATGTCGCCCCGGCCAGGACGCTGGACGCCACCGCGCCGGGCTGGGCCGCCGAGCTTTCCGGGCAAAGCTTCATCCTTCTGGTCAACCTGCTGCACCTGGTCTCGGACGACGAGGCGCGTACCCTGCTCGGCGAAGCGGCGGCGGCGCTGCGCCCGGGCGGGGTGCTGATGATCTACGGCCCCTTCAAACGCGGCCAGGACCTGACCAGCGCCGGCGACCGGGCCTTCGATGCCAGCCTGCGGGCCCAGGATCCCGAAATCGGCTACAAGAACGACGGCGATCTGAGCGACTGGGCCAGTACCGCCGGCCTGGCGGCGATCACCACCGTCGAGATGCCGGCCAACAACCTCGCCTTCCTGTGGCGCCGCCCTGTCTGAGCCGCGCAGGCCCGTGGCTTCATATCTTGCCGAAATACTCCGGGGTGAGGGCGGCGCGCTCTGCGCGGCGTCCGAGGGGCAGCGCCCCTGAGCCCCGGCATGAAAACAAATTCAAAAAACATGATGTAAGTCAAGGAAACCCCGCCCGGCCCATGATCTGGACGGGCCAGACCACCCTCAAGGAGCAGAATGCATGAGCTGGACCGACAAGCTGAACGACACCCGCAACCAGTTGCGCGCCCTCAACAAGACCATCCCCGACACCACCCGCGCCTTCGGCGCCCTCGGCAAGGCGGTCAAGGAAGGCGGCGTGCTCGAGTTCAAGACCAAGGAATTCGTCGCCCTCGGCATCGCGGTGGCGATGCGCTGCGATGCCTGCATCGTCCTGCATGTCGAGGCGCTGATCCGCGCCGGCGCCAGCCGCGAGGAAGTCGGCGACGTGCTGGCGATGACCATCCAGATGGGCGGCGGCCCGTCGATGATGTATGCCGCCAAGGCGCTGGAATGCTATGACGAGATGGCCGCAGGCTAGGCCGGCCCCTCATCGCGCCCCAGCAGGCGGCAGGAATTGCGGCCCGGACACATGCCCGGGCCGCAGCAGCAAATGAAATCTCACGCACTATAGCGGGACCGCTCACGATTTGTCCCGAAGGACTGTCCCGGCGCCATCATAACACATATTCACGAAGGCGCATTTGACACATCGCAAATCGACCTCATTGACATCGCCGTGGCGCGGCTGCCCACGCGGTCAGTTGCACTTGCCATAGCCGGGCTTGTAGCAATAGGGCTGGGCGCCGTTTGACGGCGCGCAGGCGGTCATGCCGCCGGTGCAGACCAGCCCCGCCGTGCAGGTGGCGTAACCGGGCTTGTAGCAGCCCCCCGGACCGTAGCTTCCGGCGGAACAGACCGACATGCCCGAGCCGCAGCTCTGGGCCAGCTGATAGCTTTCGCCCGGCGCCAGCCTGTCCAGAACCCCGGACAGGCGCTTGCCGCTTTCGGCCCAGCCTGCGCCCGCGGTCACCATCAGACACAAGGTTGTTAACAATTTGAATTTATGCATTTTTCACTCCTCTTCTTAATAATCGAATTTTCGCATATATTGAGAGAAGCATCCTTGATCCCGGTCAGACTCCGGAAAGATAAAGGCGGCCACGCGGGCCGCCTTCAGCGTTGTTCACATTGCCATGGCCGGACCCTAGCCGTTCATGCGGATGGTCTCGTTCTTGGGGTCATAGGGGCTGTCGCAGGTGACCACCGCATCCCACAGCCGGTCCTGGATCTTGACCTTGAGCTTGGTGCCTTCCACCGCCAGCTCGGGGCGCACATAGCCCATGCCGATGCTCTTCTCGAAGGCCACCGAATAACCGCCCGAAGTCAGACGCCCGACGCGCTCGCCTTCCGGGGTATACAGCGCCTCGCGGCCCCATGGGTCGGCATCCTCGGGTCCGTCGATCAGCAGCGTGCAGCACTTGACGCGCACGCCCTTGGCCAGCATCGCCTCCTTGCCGTGGAAGTCCTTTTCAAGGTCGATGAAACGCGGCAGGTCGGCCTCGGCCGGGGTCGCGTCGCGGCCCAGCTCGGTGCCGAAGGCGCGATAGCTCTTCTCCTGACGCAGCCAGTTCTGCGCCCGGGCGCCGACCAGTTTCATGCCGTGCTTCTCGCCCGCCTTGTTGAGCAGATCCCAGAGATAGTTCTGCATCTCGATCGGGTGGTGCAGCTCCCAGCCCAGCTCGCCGGTATAGGCCACCCGGATCGCATTGACCGGGCACATGCCCAGTTCGATCTGGCGCGCCGACAGCCAGGGGAAACGCTTGTTGGAAAGCGCGCTGTCCGGGTCCGCATCGACGATCACCTCTTTCAGCACATCGCGCGATTTCGGCCCGGCGATGGCAAAAACGCCCCATTGGGTGGTGACGTCCTGGATCTCGATGTAGCCGAACTCTTCCATCTTGTCTTCGGCCGCCTTGCGCAGGAAGTCGGCGTCATACTCGGTCCAGGCACCGGCCGAGACCAGATAGTAGTTGTTCTCGCCGTTGCGCACGATGGTGTATTCGGTGCGGGTGGTACCGGCCGAAGTCAGCGCGTAGGTCAGGTTGATGCGACCCACTTTCGGCAGCTTGTTGCAGGTGAACCAGTCGAGGAACTGGGTCGCGCCGGGGCCCTTGACCACGTGCTTGGTGAAGGCGGTGGCGTCGATCAGGCCAACGCCATTGCGGATCGCCTTGGCTTCTTCCACGGCATATTGCCACCAGCCGCCACGGCGGAAGGAACGCGCCTCCTTGTCGAAACTGGCCGGCGCGTCGAGCGGGCCGTAATAGTTCGGACGCTCCCAGCCGTTGACCCAGCCGAACTGCGCGCCACGCGCCTTCTGGCGGTCATAGGCCGGCGCGGTGCGCAGCGGGCGGCAGGCTTCGCGCTCTTCATCCGGGTGGTGCAGGATATAGACGTGCTCGTAGCATTCCTCGTTCTTGCGCGCCGCGAACTCGGTGGTCATCCAGTTCGAGGAATAGCGTTTCGGATCCAGCGAGGCCATGTCGATCTCGGCTTCGCCATCGACCATCATCTGCGCCAGGTAATAGCCGGTGCCACCGGCGGCGGTGATGCCAAACGAAAAGCCCTCGGCCAGCCACATGTTGCGCAGGCCCGGCGCCGGGCCGACCAGCGGGTTGCCGTCGGGGGTGTAGCAGATCGGACCGTTGAAATCGTCTTTCAGGCCGCTTTCGGCGCAGGAGGGCACGCGCTCGGCCATCGCCATGTACTGATCGGCGATCCGGTCGAGATCGAGCGGGAACAGGTCGGCGCGGAAACTGTCGGGCACGCCATGTTCGAACCGCGCCGGCGCGCCATGTTCGTAGATGCCCAGGATCCAGCCGCCGCGTTCCTCGCGGGCATAGGATTCATTGTCGGCGTCGCGCACCACCGGGTGCTCGGGGTTGCCGGCTTCGCGCCATTTGACCAGCTCGGGGTCCTGATCCATGACGATGAAGGTATGTTCCACCGGGATCGCCGGCATCTTGATGCCCAGCATCTTGGCGGTGCGCTGCGCGTGGTTGCCCGAAGCGGTGACGACGTGTTCGGCGGTGATGACGACCTTTTCGTCGCTCTCGACCAGGTTGCCGCCCTTTTCGACCATTTTGGTGCAGGTGACTTCCCAGTGGGTGCCGGTCCAGTGGAAGGCATCGGCCTGCATCTTGCGATGAATCTCGACACCGCGCTGGCGGGCGCCCTTGGCCATCGCCTGGGTCACGTCGGCGGGGTTAATATAGCCGTCCTCGGTGTGATAGATCGCGCCCTTCAGGTCGCCGGTCTCGATCAGCGGCCAGCGCTCCTTGATCTGCTCCGGGGTCAGCCATTCATAGGCGACATCGCAGGTCTCGGCGGTCGAGGCATAGAGCATGTATTCGTCCATGCGTTCCTGGGTCTGCGCCATGCGCAGGTTGCCGACCACGGCAAAGCCCGCGTTGAGCCCGGTTTCCTCTTCGAGCTGCTTGTAGAAATCCACCGAGTACTTGTGGATATGGGTGGTGGCATAGGACATGTTGAACAGCGGCAGCAGACCGGCGGCGTGCCAGGTCGAGCCAGAGGTCAGCTCATCACGTTCGATCAGCATCACATCGTCCCAGCCCGCCTTGGCCAGGTGATAGGCAATTGAGGTTCCGACGGCACCACCGCCGACGACCAGCGCTTTGACTTGGGTTTTCATGTCCCGGGCGACTCCAAAAAAGTGAATTGTCGGCACTCTGGCAAAACATTAGCAGCCGCGGCGGGTCCATCCGACCCAAAAACCGCCAAAACCGACCCCGGCTGCGGGATTGGTCTTTTTTGCAAAACCGCCGCCAACGCGCCGTAACTCCAACCCGTGCCGCCAAAACTCTTGCCGCAGCGCGGCGCTAGCTGCTATGCCGGACGACACGACACTATGGAACATGCGCAAAGATGAAGATTTGCAGGACCATTGCGGACTGCCGCAGTGCCGTTGCCAGCTACCGGCGCGCCGACGAAAGCGTCGGGTTGGTGCCCACCATGGGCTATCTCCATGACGGCCACATGGCCCTCGTCGCCAGGGCGCGCGAGGCGGCCGACCGGGTGGTGGCAACGATTTTCGTCAACCCGACCCAGTTCGGCGAGGCCGCCGACCTCGACGCCTACCCGCGCGACGAAGACCGCGATTTCGCCCTGCTCGAGGCGGCCGGCGTCGACTGCGTGCTGGTGCCGCCGGTCTGCGAGGTCTACCCCGAGGGCGACGAGACCATCGTCGAGACCACGCGCATGGCCAACATGCTGCACGGGCTGGTGCGGCCGGGGCATTTTCGCGGCGTGACAACGGTGGTGGCGCGGCTGTTCAACTTCGTCCAGCCCGACATCGCCTGTTTCGGCGAAAAGGACTATCAGCAATTGCAGATCGTGCGCCGCATGACCCGCGATCTGGGCTTTCCGATCGAGATCATCGGCGTGCCGACGGTGCGCGAGGCCGACGGGCTGGCGATGTCGTCGCGCAACGTGCGGCTGGGGGCGGAAGACCGTCAGGCGGCCCTGGTGCTGTCGCGGGCGCTGGCCGCCGCCGACGAGGCCGCCGCCCGGGGCACCAGCATCGAGGCGCTGCAGGCACTGATCGCCGACACCATCAATGGCGAGCCGCGCGCCACCCTGCGCGGGCTCGACATCGCCGGGGCCGAGGATCTTTCCCAGATCACCGGCCCTCTCACCTCTCCTGCTGCCATCATGCTCTCGGCTGAGTTCGGCGGCGTCCTCCTGCTGGATCAAAGGGTCGTTTCACCATGAGCAAGCAAGCCCCCATTCGCCGCAACACCGTGCCCCAGATCGCCGCCCGCAAAGGCGGAGAGCCGATCGTATCGCTGACCTCCTATCACGCGCATACCGCCGCCATCGTCGACAAATACGCCGACTTCATCCTCGTCGGTGACAGTCTGGGGATGGTCATGCACGGCATGGAAAGCACCGTCGGCGTGCCGCTGGACCTGATGATCATGCACGGCAAGGCGGTGGTGCGCGGCACCAAGAAGGCGCTGATCGTGGTCGACATGCCCTTTGGCACCTACGAAGAAAGCCCCTCGGTCGCCTTTCGCAACGCCGCCCAGATCATGAAGGAAACCGGCTGCGGCGCGGTCAAGATCGAGGGCGGCAAGCGCATGGCCGAAACCATCAGCTTTCTGGTCGAGCGCGGTATTCCGGTGATGGCGCATATCGGCCTCACGCCGCAGTCGAGCCACGTGATGGGCGGCTTCAAGACCCAGGGCCGCGAAGAGGACAGCTGGGCCGAACACGAGGAAGACGCCCGCGCGGTCACCGAGGCCGGCGCCTTTGCCGTGGTGCTCGAGGGCATGGTCGAACCGCTGGCGGCCCGGATCACCAAGCAGATTTCCATTCCCACCATCGGCATCGGCGCCAGCGCCGATTGCGACGGCCAGATCCTGGTGCTCGAGGACATGCTGGGGCTCAACGAATGGACGCCCAAGTTCGTCAAGGTCTATGGCGATCTCGGCCCCGCCATCGAACGCGCGGTGGGCGAATACGCCAAAGAGGTCAAGGACCGCAGCTTCCCCAGCGAAGACCAGGTCTACCGCTGATCGCCGCGGGCGGGCGGGTGACTATCGGGCGGGTGACTGATTGGGGGCGGGCAGCCCCCCTCGTTCCCGCCCCGGCCCCTCAGGGCACGATCTTGCCCGGGTTCATGATATTGTCGGGGTCGATGGCGGTCTTGATGGCGGCCATCACATCCACCGCCGCCCCCAGTTCGCGCAACAGATAGGGTTTCTTGCCCTGCCCGATGCCATGTTCCCCGGTGCAGGTGCCCTCCATCGAAATGGCAAGATCGTTGAGCCATGAGACGAACTCTTCGGCGCGCGCGATCTCGTCGGCATCCTCGGGGTCCACCAGTGGCAGGGCATGGAAATTGCCGTCTCCGACATGGCCGATGATCGGCGCCAGCAGGTTCAGCTCTGCCGCCTTGTCCTGGGCGGCGGTGACGCATTCGGCCAGCCGCGAGATCGGCACGCAGACATCCGTCGAGATGCCGGTGGCGCCGGGACGCAGCCCCAACGAGGCCCAATACATGTCGTGCCGGGCCTGCCACAGTTTCGTGCGGTCTTCGGCGCGCGCGGTCCATTCGAACCGGTTGCCGCCGAAGTCCTCGGCGATCGCGCCGAACATCTCCGCTTGCTCGGCGACGCTGCTTTCCGAGCCGTGGAACTCGAGCAGCAGCAGGGGGGTTTCGGGCAGGTCGAGCTTGGAATAGGCATTGGCGGCGCCGACGCTCATCGCATCCAAGAGTTCGATCCGCGCCACGGGAATCCCGTATTGAATGGTCGCCATCACCGCCTGACAGGCCGCGTCCACCGTGTCGAAGGAACAGCGCGCCGACGACATGGCCTCGGGAATGCCCTGTAGCCGCAGCGTGATCTCGGTAATCAGGCCAAGCGTGCCTTCCGCCCCGATCATCAGCCGGGTCAGGTCATAGCCGGCGCTGGATTTCTTGGCCCGGCTGGCGGTGCGGATCACCTCGCCAGAGGGCAGCACCACCTCGAGGGCGACGACATTATCCCTCATGGTGCCATAGCGCACCGCGTTGGTGCCGCTGGCACGGGTCGCGGTCATGCCCCCGATCGAGGCATTGGCGCCGGGGTCGATGGGAAAGAACAGGCCCTGGTCGCGCAGATGGGTATTGAGCTGCTCGCGGGTGACGCCGGGCTGCACCACGCAATCAAGGTCCGCCGCATTGACCGACAGGATGGCGTTCATCTCGGACATGTC
>NZ_JBFJVE010000157.1:0-7553 GCF_041624275.1 Shimia sp. | reverse complement strand
GCGCAGCAGGGTCTCGGCCAGCACCGGCGAGCCGGCGTAAACCGCTTCCCCATGGCGCGCCCGCAGCTTGCCCAGCGCCCGGTGATAGGGGTGGTCGGCGCCGAACCAGCCGGCCACCGCTTCGATCCCCGCCGCCGCCTCGCCGGTTTTCAGCGCCGCCTCGGAGCCGAGGTCATAAAGCCCGCGCCCGGCATGGGTCTCGAGGTAACTCAGCGGTTTTTCCTTGCGCGTCAGATAGTCCAGCATCACCGCCAGAAGCGCGTGTTTCTGGACGTCGGCCAGGTTTCCGGCGTGGTAGATATGTTGATAAGACAGCATCCCCTTCCCTAGCGCGGCGCGGGGCCGAAGAATAGGGGGCAAACACGGCGGAAAGGCGCTGATTCACCCCCGGGGGGGGCTTTCACATGGGGGCCGCCCCCCATATAAGAAACCGGGCCCGCCTCGTCAGAGTCGCGGGCCAATTTCGGGTATTCTGCGGAACGGATATTACATGCTGGGAAAACTGGGCGGCCTGTTCACCTCTGACATGGCCATCGACCTCGGGACGGCCAACACGCTGGTCTATGTCAAGGGCAAGGGTGTGATCCTCAGCGAACCTTCGGTGGTCGCCTATCACGTCAAGGACGGGGTCAAGAAGGTGCTCGCCGTCGGCGAGGACGCCAAGCTGATGCTGGGCCGCACCCCCGGTTCGATCGAGGCCATTCGCCCGATGCGCGACGGGGTGATCGCCGACTTCGACACCGCCGAAGAAATGATCAAGCACTTCATCCGCAAGGTGCACAAACGTTCGACCTTCTCCAAGCCCAAGATCATCGTCTGCGTGCCGCATGGCGCCACCCCGGTGGAAAAACGCGCCATCCGCCAGTCGGTTCTGTCGGCGGGCGCACGTCGCGCCGGGCTGATCGCCGAGCCCATCGCCGCCGCCATCGGCGCCGGCATGCCGATCACCGATCCCACCGGCAACATGGTGGTCGACATCGGCGGCGGCACCACCGAGGTGGCGGTGCTGAGCCTTGGCGACATCGTCTATGCGCGCTCGGTGCGCGTCGGCGGCGACCGCATGGACGAAGCCATCATCAACTATCTGCGCCGCCAGCAGAATCTCCTGGTCGGCGAGAGCACCGCCGAACGTATCAAGACCTCGATCGGCACCGCCCGCATGCCCGACGACGGCCGCGGCCAGTCGATGCAGATCCGTGGCCGCGACCTCTTGAACGGCGTGCCCAAGGAAACCGAGATCAGCCAGGCGCAGGTCGCCGAGGCGCTGGCCGAGCCGGTGCAGCAGATCTGCGAGGCGGTGATGACCGCGCTCGAGGCCACGCCGCCGGATCTTGCCGCCGACATCGTCGACCGTGGCGTGATGCTCACCGGGGGCGGCGCGCTCTTGGGCGATCTCGATCTGGCGCTGCGCGAGCAGACCGGGCTGGCGGTGTCGATCGCCGACGAAAGCCTCAGCTGCGTGGCGCTGGGCACCGGCAAGGCGCTGGAATACGAAAAGCAGCTGCGCCACGCCATCGACTACGACAGCTAGGCCGGATTTGACGGCCGGCACGGGCACGTGCCAGTCTTTTGCAGCAGATCTGAACTGGGGATGATTTGGCCAGGGACCGGAGCCAGGGTGATGATTATGTGGGGCCGCTGAAGCGTCTTCTGCTGGCCACGCTGCTGCTGTGTCTTGTCGCGGTCTTCCTTGTCTGGCGCATCGACAGCCCCCGGGTCGAAAGGTTCCGCGCCCAGGTGGTCGACGCGGTGGTGCCCTCGATGGACTGGGCCATGGCGCCGGTGACCGGCGCGATCAACCTGGCGCGCGACTTCCAGAGCTATCAGCGCATCGTCGAACAGAACCGCGAATTGCGCCGCGAATTGCAGCAGATGAAGGCCTGGAAAGAGGCGGCGCTGCAGCTCGAACAGGAAAACGCCCGGCTTCTCGATCTCAACAACGTGCGGCTTGACCCGCGGCTGACCTTCGTCACCGGCGTGGTGCTGGCCGACAGCGGCTCGCCGTTCCGCCAGTCGGTGCTGCTCAATATAGGCGCCCGCGACGGGGTGGTCGACGGCTGGGCGGCGATGGACGGTATCGGTCTTGTGGGGCGGATTTCCGGGGTCGGCAAATCCTCGAGCCGGGTGATCCTGCTCAGCGACAGCTCGAGCCGCATCCCGGTGCTGATCCAGCCCTCGGGGCAGACCGCGATCGTCGCCGGCGACAATTCCATCGCCCCTTTCATCGACTTTCTGGAAAACCCCGATCAGGTCCGCCCCGGCGACCGGGTGATCTCTTCCGGTGACGGCGGGGTCTTTCCCAGCGGCCTTCTGGTCGGGCAGGTCGCCATCGACCCGGGCGGGCGCCTGCGGGTGCGGCTGGCCGCCGATTACGAAAGGCTCGAATTCCTGCGGGTGCTGCGCGACCATGGACAGGAGAAGATCACGGCACCGGGCGGGGTCATCCTGCCGGGGGCCATGCCCGAGGGCGGGGCGCAGGATGGCTGAGGCAACGGCAAATACGCGCAAATGGCAGATGCGGCTGGTCTACCTGCTGCTGGTCCTGGCGATCCTCTATCTTCAGCTGCTGCCGCTGCAAACCGCGCCGCGCAGCTGGGCCGGACCCGACCTGATCCTGCTGTTCACCGTCGTCTGGGCGATCCGGCGGCCCGAATACGTGCCGGCGCTGTCGGTCGCCGTGGTGGCGCTGTTGGCCGATTTCATTCTCATGCGCCCGCCGGGGGTGATGGCCGCCATATTGGTCGCCGCCCGCCAGATGCTGAAACATCAGGAGCCGGGGCTGCGCGATTCGCCCTTCGCGCTCGAATGGCTGACCGCGGCGGCGGCGCTGGCGGCGATCCTCTTGGCCAACCGGCTGGTGCTGGCGGTGTTTCTTGTCGAACAGCCGGCGCTGGGGATCAGCCTGACCCAGCTGTTCATGAACGTGCTGGCCTATCCGCTGGTGGTCCTGGTGTCGCGGCTCGCGATGGGGGTGCGCAAGCTGCGCCCGGGCGAGACCGATGCCGTCGCAGGTGCCCCGTGACGCGCCCGGGCCCGGATCACGGCGGCGCCCACCGCACGCTCAGCCGGCGGGCCTTGCTGCTGGGGGGCGTGCAGCTGGGTTTCATGGGACTCCTGGCGCTGCGCATGCGCCAGCTGCAGATCAACCAGGCCGACCAATACCGCCTTCTGGCCGAGGAAAACCGCGTCAATATCCGGCTGCTGCCGCCGGCCCGGGGCGAGATCTTCGACCGCAATGGCGTGCCGATCGCCCGTAATCAGCCATCGTACCGTATCAGCATCGTGCGCGAGGATGCCGGCGACGTCGAGGCGGTGATCGGCCGGCTGGCGACCCTCGTCGAGCTGGACCCCGAGGCGCTGAACCGGGCGCGGGCCGAGATGAAGCGTTCGGCGCCCTTCCTGCCGGTGACCCTGGCCGACCATGTCAGCTGGGAGGAAATGAGCCGGGTGGCGGTCAATGCGCCGGCCCTGCCGGGCGTGACACCCGAGGTGGGCCTGTCGCGGCAATACCCGCTGGACGGCGATTTCGCCCATGTGGTCGGCTATGTCGGACCGGTCAGCGACTATGACCTGTCCAAGATCGAACGTCCCGACCCGCTGCTGCGGATCCCGCGCTTCCAGATCGGCAAGGTCGGGGTCGAGGCCAAGCGCGAGGCCGAGCTGCGCGGCCTGGCCGGTTCCAAGCGGGTCGAGGTGAACTCGGTGGGACGGGTGATGCGCGAGCTGGACCGTCAGGAGGGCCAGCACGGTGAAGACCTGCAACTGACCGTCGATCAGGGCCTGCAATCCTATGTTCAGGCCCGGCTGGGCAACGAAAGCGCGGCGGCGGTAGTCGTCGATTGCCGCAGCGGTGATCTTCTGGCGATCAACTCATCGCCGACCTTTGATCCCAATCTTTTCGTTACCGGCATCTCGGTAGCCGACTACAAGGCGCTGACCGAGAATGCCTATCGGCCCCTGGCGGCGAAATCGGTGCAGGGCACCTATCCGCCGGGATCGACCTTCAAGATGGTGGTGGCGCTGGCGGCGCTGGAAGAGGGCATCATCACCTCGGAAGACACCATCTGGTGCCCGGGCTTTCTGGAGGTGTCGGATCGCAAGTTCCACTGCTGGAAACGGGCCGGGCATGGTCACATGACCCTGCAAAAGGCGCTGCGTGAAAGCTGTGACGTCTATTTCTACGAAGTGGCGCTGCAACTGGGGATCGACAAGATCTCGGCCATGGCCGACCGGCTCGGGCTGGGCATACGCCATGATCTGCCACTTTCGGGCATCGCGCGCGGGCTCAATCCCAGCCGCGACTGGAAGGCCCGCGTGCGTGACCAGCCGTGGGTTCTGGGCGATACCGTCAACACCTCGATCGGACAGGGCTATGTTCTCGCCTCGCCGCTGCAACTGGCGCTGATGACCGCCCGGATCGCCACCGGGCTGGCACTGGAGCCGCGGCTGGTCAAATCCGTCGACGGGGTCGAGACCGCCACCCCCCCGGCGCCGTCGCTGGGGATCAACGAAAACCACCTGCGCCAGGTCCGCAAGGCGATGTTCGCGGTCTCCAACCACCGGCGCGGCACCGCCTATGGCAGCCGGATCATCGAAGACGGTTACCGGCTGGCCGGCAAGACCGGCACCAGCCAGGTGCGCAACATCAGCGCCGCCGAACGCGCCAGCGGCGTGACCAAGAACGAAGACCTGCCCTGGGAGCGCCGCGACCATGCGCTGTTCGTCAATTTCGCGCCCTTCGAAGCGCCGGAAATCGCCGTTGCGGTGGTGGTCGAACACGGCGGCGGCGGCTCGACCGCGGCGGCGCCGATCGCCCGCGACATCACCCTTCAGGCGCTTTACGGCGCCGAACCGCCGCTCAGCGCCTATCCGGCGCGCGACCGCGAGGCCATCGCCGCGCAACAGGAGCGGCTGCGGGCGGTGATCCCCGACCGGCAGGGCAGGCGGAGCGGGGCGCGGACATGAGTTATCTGGAATATTCGGTCAAGACCGTCCCCACCGGCCTGCGCAAGATCCTTTATCTCAACTGGCCGCTGGTCCTGCTGTTGGCAACGGTGGCCGGGGTCGGATTCATGATGCTCTATTCCGTGGCCGGCGGCTCCTTCAGCCCCTGGGCGGCGCCGCAGATCAAGCGCTTTGGCCTCGGGTTGTCGCTGATGCTGGTGGTGGCCATGGTGCCGATCTGGTTCTGGCGCAACATGTCGGGCCTGGCCTATGTGGCGACGATCGTGCTGCTGGTGCTGGTCGAGCTGATGGGCAGTGTCGGCATGGGGGCGCAGCGCTGGATCGACCTTGGTTTCATGCGGCTGCAACCTTCGGAGCTGATGAAGATCACGCTGGTGATGGCGCTGGCGGCCTATTACGACTGGCTGCCGCCCGGGCGGCTGTCGCGGCCGCTGTGGGTGGTGCTTCCGGTGGTGCTGATCCTGCTGCCGACCGCGCTGGTGCTGCGCCAGCCCGATCTCGGAACCGCGCTTTTGCTGCTGTTCGGCGGCGCCATGGTAATGTTCATGGCCGGCGTCCACTGGGGCTATTTCGCCGCCGTCTTTGCCATCGGGCTGGGGCTGGTGACGGCGGTGTTCCAGTCGCGCGGCACCGATTGGCAGCTCTTGAAGGACTACCAGTTCCGCCGCATCGACACCTTTCTCGATCCGGCCAGCGACCCCCTTGGCGCGGGCTATCACATCACCCAGTCCAAGATCGCCCTCGGCTCGGGCGGCTGGACCGGGCGCGGTTTCATGCAGGGCACCCAGTCGCGGCTCAACTTCCTGCCCGAGAAACACACCGACTTCATCTTTACCACCCTGGCCGAGGAATTCGGCTTTGTCGGCAGTATCTCGCTTTTGGGCTTCTATGCGCTGATCGTCATCTTCTGCGTGCTGGCAGCGCTGGCCAACCGCGACCGCTTTTCATCGCTGCTGACGCTGGGCATCGCGGCGGCCTTCTTCCTGTTCTTCGCGGTCAACATGTCGATGGTCATGGGGCTGGCGCCGGTGGTCGGCGTGCCGCTGCCGATGGTCTCTTACGGCGGTTCGGCGATGCTGGTGCTGATGGTGGCCTTTGGCCTGATCCAGAGCGCCCATGTTCACCGCCCCCGCTAGCCGGCCAAGGCGGGGCTTGCACTTGCCGCCGCGCTGTGGCCTGACTGGTGCCGAACATCTTCGCGCAACCCCCGAGTAATTCCGGACCCCTGCCATGATCAACGTGCTGTTCGCCGCCCGCCCCGAACGCTGGGAGACCTATGAAACCCCGCTGCGCAGGGCCTTTGCCGAGGCCGGGCTCGAGGTTGACCTGCGCGCTGAGTTTGCGCCATCCGATGTCGATTACATCGTCTACGCCCCCAATGGCGCGGTGCAGGATTTCACCCCCTACCGGCGCTGCAAGGCGGTGCTCAGCCTCTGGGCCGGGGTGGAAAGCATCGTCGACAACGCCACCCTGACCCAGCCGCTGGCAAGGCTGGTCGACCAGGGGCTGACCCAGGGCATGGTGGAATGGGTGAGCGGCCATGTGCTGCGTCACCATCTGGGGATCGACCGGCATATTCTGGGGCAGGACGGCGTCTGGCGCGCCGAGGTGCCGCCGCTGGCGCCCGACCGCCGGGTGACGGTGCTTGGCCTCGGGGCGCTGGGCATGGCCTGTGCCCGCGCCCTTGCCGATCTCGGCTTTGACGTCAGCGGCTGGAGCCGCAGCCCGAAAGAGGCCGAGGGCGTCACCTGTCTCAGCGGCGCCGAGGGGCTTGACCGGGCGCTGGCCCGCGCCGACATCCTGGTGCTTCTCTTGCCGCGCACCGCCGCCACCGACAATATCGTCGATGCCCGTGCGCTTGGGCTCTTGCCCGAGGGGGCGGTGATCCTCAATCCCGGGCGCGGCCAGCTGATCGACGATGCGGCGCTTTTGGCGGCGCTGGACGACGGGCGGGTCGGCCATGCGACACTGGATGTGTTCCGCACCGAGCCCCTGCCGCCCGAACATCGCTTTTGGGCGCACCCCCGGGTCACCGTGACCCCGCATATCGCCAGCGAAACCCGGCCCGGCAGCGCCAGCCGGGTGATCGCCGAGAACATCCGGCGCGGTGAAGCCGGCGAAGCCTTTCTGCATCTGGTCGATCGCGACAGCGGCTACTAAGACCGCCTGCGCCCGGCCCTGCTGCTAGTTGCGCCGCCGGCGCTGCGGGCTGCGGCGCTTTTCGGTCGGTTTCTCTGCCTCGCCGCCAAGCTGGTCGCGCAGCACCCGGCGGCGGACTTCCTCGACCTCGCCCTGTTTCAGCTGACCCAGCTGGAAGGGGCCGTAAGAGACCCGGATCAGCCGGTTCACCGACAGGCCGACCGCCTCCATGGCGCGGCGGATCTCGCGGTTGCGGCCCTCGCGCAGCCCGACGGTGAGCCAGGCATTGGCGCCCTGCTGGCGGTCCAGCGCCACCTGCATCGGCTGAAAGCGTTCGCCGTCGATGGTGATGCCCTTGCGCAGCGGCTCAAGCGTTTCCTCGGCGGGGCGCCCGTTGACCCGCACCCGGTACTTGCGCAGCCAGCCGGTGGAAGGCAATTCCAGTTTGC
>NZ_JBFJVE010000156.1:0-7554 GCF_041624275.1 Shimia sp. | reverse complement strand
CTTCGGGCTGGTGGCGCTGACCGCCGGGGTGTGGCTGCTGTTCGACGAAAACGTCGCCAAGCCGATCGAGCGGCTGGCGGCAACCCTGCGCACCCGCGCCCATGCCGGGGTGGAACAGCAGATGGATACCCATGCCGCGCGCTATCTCGGCGACCTGGCCCCCGCCGCCGAGGCCGTCTCTTCGGTGCTGAGCAAGACGACGATGGAAACCGCCCAGGCGGTGGCCCAGGAAACCGCCCATCTGGCGGCCGAGAAGGAACGGTTGACCGCGCTCTTGACCGAGATCCCGGTGGCCATGATCCTGGTCAGCCCGGCGCATCAGATCGTGCTGTACGACGGTCAGGCGGCCGAGGTGCTGAGCCAGATCCACACCCCGCGCCTCAACGCGTCGATCTTCGACTATTTCAAGGAAGGCTCGCTGCTGAAGGCCTATAAGTCGCTGGTCAAGACCGGCCGCGACGTGTCCTTCACCGCCGAATCGACCATGTGCGACCTGACCTTCGACGGGCGCCTGAAGCCGCTTGGCCACGCCTCGGGCTATATGATCCTGATCGACGAGGAACACGTCCAGATCTCGCCCGATGCGGCGCGGCCGCTGGTCTATGACTTCGAGCTTCTGGAACGGGTGCGGATGCGCGAGGCGGCGATCGAGGACACGCCGATCGAAGAGCTGACCTTTGCCGTCTTCGACACCGAGACCACCGGGCTTCTGCCGCATAAGGACGAGATCGTGCAGATCGGCGCGGTGCGGGTGCTGAACGGGCGCATCGTGCCCGGCGAGACCATCAACCAGCTGGTCAACCCGGGCATCAAGATCCCGCCGGCCTCGACCAGGGTGCACCGCGTCACCGACCTGATGGTGGCTGATGCCCCCGACATCCACACCGCCTCGCAGCGCTTCCA
This sequence comes from Shimia sp., assembly GCF_041624275.1. Lineage (GTDB taxonomy): Bacteria > Pseudomonadota > Alphaproteobacteria > Rhodobacterales > Rhodobacteraceae > Shimia. The sequence continues at coordinate 6,651 of NZ_JBFJVE010000156.1, read as the reverse complement.
CACCTTTGCCCACGATTCGGTGATCGTCGCCCATAACGCCCCCTTCGACATGGCCTTCCTGCGCCGTCACGGCACCACCAACGGCTTGCAGTGGCGCCACCCGATCCTCGACACGGTGCTGTTGTCGGCGGTGCTGTTCGGCGCCAGCGAAACCCACACGCTGGACGCGCTCTGCGAGCGGCTGAAGGTCACCATCCCCGACCATCTGCGCCACACCGCCCTCGGCGATGCCCAGGCCACCGCCGAGGTGCTGTGCCTGATGCTGCCGATGCTGTCCTCGCGCGGCTACAAGACCTTCGGCCAGGTGGTCGAACAGACCCGCAAACACGGCCGGCTGCTCGAGGATCTGAACTGATAGACGGGGGAAAGCGGTTGCGCCCCGCGCAAATGCCTGTAAATCCGGTAGGACACGCGCGCAGGACTTAGGATCCGCTTGAAATGATCAGGCAGTTTACCCCCGGACAGGACAACACCCGCGACTACCGCGATGCCCTGGGCTGTTTCGCCACCGGTGTCACCATCGTGACCGCGCCCAGTGCCACGGGCGGCATCGGCATGACCGCGAATTCCTTTTCCTCGATTTCGCTGACCCCGCCGCTGGTGCTGTGGTCGCCCTCCAAGACCTCGCTGCGCTACCCGCTGTTCCGCGACGCGCGCCATTTCGCCATCCACGTGATGCGCGCCGACCAGAAGGAGCTTGCGCTCGAGTTTTCGCGCCGGGGCGATGCCTTCGACCAGACCAGGATGCGGCTCGGCGCCAACGGGGTGCCGCTGATCGAGGACTGCCTGACCCGCTTTGAATGCGTGACAACGACCCTGCACGACGGCGGCGATCACGCCATCATCGTCGGCGAGGTCCAGCAGGTGACGATCTGCGAAGGCGCGCCTCTGGTCTTCGCCCAAAGCCGCTACGGCGCGTTCGACGCCGGCGCCTGATCTGCCTTCTCTGGCCGCTCTGGCCGCTCCGGCTGCCATGCAATCAGCGCTTCGGCAGCCTGCGAACACCAGCCCGACAGCGGCGCGGTCAGCGGATCAAGCCGGGCCAGCGCGTCGCCGTGCCGGGCCACGCTGCGCAGCAGTTCCGGTGCCGCACCCATCCGGTCATAGCGTTGGGCGCGCCGGAAATCGGTCCAGCCGCGCTTGAAAACCTCGTTCTGGATCAGCCGGATGCGCTCGATCGCCTGCAGGGCGCTGAAGCGGATCAGATGCGGCAGCAGCGCCTCGGCCCGGCCCGGACAGGTTGCGGCAAAGGCCTCGAGACTGTCCTCGGGCGACAGCGGCCAGAATTCATCGGCGATCAGAAAGCCGAAATCCTCGACCCCCATGCGCCGCCCGGCGTGTTCCCAGTCGAACCAGCTCAGGGTGCCGTCACCGCGCAGCGCCGCATTGCCCGAACGCGCATCCCATTTCACGAAATGGCGCGGCACCGGCACCACGGCGCGGCTGATCCCGCCCCAGTCGACCGCGGGCAACGCCAGGTCGAGCCCCCGGCCGATCCGCTGGGCACAGGTGGCAAACCGTGCCACGAAGACCGAGGTCACGCCGACTTCGGGCACCTGCTCGGTAAGGCCGGTCTCCTTGGCGGCGCGCTTGATGGTCCAGAGACTGTCAAAGGCGGCGCGCGCCAGCGCCACCTGCCCGGCGTGGTCGCGGCCGTGCATCTGCGAGCTCAGCCGCCCCGAGCCGACATCGGACTGGAACAACAGCGCCCCCTGCCGCCCGAGGTATTCGGGCACCGGCGCCCCGGCGCCATGCAGTTTTTCCAGCACCAGAATCTCGCGCTGAAGCCGCGACGGGCGATAGCGGTACGAGGCAATGACGCTCCGGTCGCGGAAATGCACCCGCACCGAATCGCGTTTCTTGCCGCCGGGCGCGGTGATGCGCACCACCGGCTCGGCGAAATGCAGCTCGGCCAGTTCCGAGATCCGCTCGGGGGTGATGGTCTTTTCACGGGGCATGTCTGATGTGCTGCTCATCGCGGGTCCGTTTTTCTGATTGCGCCCAGTGTGACGGCAACCGCCGCTGCGGGCAAGCACATCCACGCCCTCCACGCACCCCACGCCCCCCCACGCCCCCCGTTGCAACCGGGGCCGCCGCCGCGCAACTGCGAAGCCTTGGCTTTACAGCGCGCCACAATTGTCCAACATTGCCCGCTAACGCCCCGCAACAGGATCCTGCCATGACGATGCCGCCCCTGCACCGCCCCAAACCATCCCAGAACGGTCTTCGGATCGGGGCCGATTTCGCGCAGCTCTTGAAGGCCACGGCGCCGCTTCCCGAGATTGTCACCGCCGTGGTGCACCCCTGCAACGAAACCGCCCTCGAAGGCGCGATGGCGGCCCGTGACCACGGTCTGATCACCCCGGTTCTCGTCGGCCCCGAAGCACGGATCCGCGCCGCCGCCGAGGCCGCCGGCCGGGATCTCGGCGGGATCGAGATCGTGCCCAGCCTGCACAGCCACGATTCGGCGCGACAGGCGGTGAAACTGGTGCACGAGGGGCGCGTGCAGGCGCTGATGAAGGGCGCGCTGCACACCGACGAGATCATGGCCGAAGTGGTCGACAGAACGCGCGGGCTGCGCACCGAACGGCGCATGAGCCATGCCTTCGTGCTCGACGTGCCGAGCTATCCCAAGCCGCTGATGATCACCGACGCGGCGATCAACATCTTTCCCGACCTCACCACCAAGGCCGACATCATCCAGAACGCGATCGGCCTGTGCCATGCGCTGGGGGTGGCCGCGCCCAGGGTGGCGCTGTTGTCGGCGGTCGAGACCATCACCCCCAAGATCCCCTCGACGGTCGAGGCCGGCGCCCTGTGCAAGATGGCCGACCGCGGCCAGATCACCGGCGCGCTGCTCGACGGGCCGCTGGCCTTCGACAACGCGATCTCGCGCGAGGCCGCCCTGGCCAAGGGCATCGTTTCCGAGGTCGCCGGCGAGGCCGACATCCTGGTGGCGCCGGACATGGAAAGCGGCAACATGATCGCCAAGCAGCTGATCTATCTCGCCGGTGCGGATTGCGCCGGGATCGTGCTGGGCGCGCGGGTGCCGGTGATGCTGACCAGCCGCGCCGACGGCACGCTGGCGCGCATCGTTTCGGCGGCTCTGGCGCAGCTTCTGGCCCATCACAAACAGGGAAGGAGCATTCTGTGACCAAGGCCATTCTGGTTCTCAACGCTGGCAGCTCGTCGATCAAATACGGCGTGTTCGAAGCCCGGATCGGCGGCGCCTTGATGCTGAAAGGGGCGATCGAGCGCATCGGCGCCGGCGCCGAACTGCGCAGCGCAACACGCCGCGAGAAACTGCCCCTCGCCGAGGATGCCGGGCATGACAAGATCCTGCGCTGGCTGGCGCAGGACCTGCAAGGGCAGCTGCGCGGCGCGGAACTGGTCGCGGCCGGGCACCGGGTGGTCCATGGTGGCCAGACCTTCACCGAAAGCACCCTGATTGATGCCGGGGTCATCGAAGGCATCCGCCAGCTTGCGCCGCTGGCCCCGTCGCACCAGCCTCACAATCTCGCCGGGATCACGGCGCTGGAAGAACTCTGGCCCGAAATCCCCCAGGTCGCCTGTTTCGACACCGCCTTTCACCGCAGCCAGCCGCGTCTGGCGCAGATGTTCGCGATCCCACGCGCACTGACCGACGCGGGCGTGCTGCGCTACGGGTTCCATGGGCTGAGCTATGAATTTATTGCCTCGCAGCTGCCCGGCTATCTGGGCGATGCCGCCAAGGGCCGGGTGATCGTGCTCCACCTTGGACATGGCGCCAGCATCTGCGCCATGAAAGACCGCCGAAGCGTCGCCACCTCGATGGGGTTCACCGCCCTCGACGGGCTGATGATGGGCAAGCGCTGCGGCGACATCGACCCCGGCGTGATCTTCTACCTGATGCGCGAAAAGGGGCTGTCCCTGCCCGAGGCCGAGGCGCTGGTTTCCAATCGATCGGGGCTCTTGGGCGTGTCGGGGATCAGCAGCGACATGCGCGATCTCGAAGCCAGCGACCGCCCCGAGGCGCGCGAGGCCATCGACCTTTTCACCTATCGCGCGGCGCGCCAGATCGGCTCGATGGCTGCGGCACTCGGCGGGGTCGATGCCATCGTCTTCACCGCCGGGATCGGCGAAAACGCCCCCGCCATCCGCCAGGGCATTCTCGAACAGGCGGCCTGGCTGGGGCTGCGGCTTGATGCCAAGGCCAATCTCGCGGGCGGGCCGTGCCTGACCCTGCCCGACAGCCCGGTCGCGGCCTTTGTCATCGCCACCGACGAAGAGCGGGTGATCGCCGACCAGACCTGCCGGCACATGCCCGAGGCCGCGGCCCTGCCCGGTTAGCCGCCGGATAACGGTTGCCTTGCCGGGCCCGGGGTCGCTAAGCTGCAAGTCACTGTTGTTATTGGCCGATCACTGAGGATACCGGAGCCAGACCGATGCCCGAGCCGTCAAGCGCACCGACCGAGAGCGACCTGCCGCTGCCGGCGGGCACCTCGATCCTGAGCCGGCCGCATTCGGCCCAACTGTTCTTCGTCTACCCCGGCCTGCGCCGGGCGCTGAACGGCAAAAATCCGATGTTCCTTCTGCATTCCGGCCTTGCCGAGCGCAACCTGGCCTTTCTGCGCGACCCGCTGGTGCAGTTCTTCGAGGGCGGGCTCGACGACAATTACCCCAGTTTCGACGCGGTGCTGCACTGGCACCGCCGCTATGCCGCCAGCCTGCCGCAGCTGAGCGAGGTCTATTGCGTCGGCAATTCCAGCGGCGGCTTCTCGGCCCTGGAGATGGGCCATCACCTCAAGGTGAACGCGGTTTTCGCCTTCTGCCCGCGCGGCCCCGGTCGCGGCCCGAGGCTTCGGCAGCTGCTCTCGGAGTGGAACGGACGAACCGAGTTTCACATCCATTATTCGCCTCATAATCAAAAGGATACCGAATTCGCCGAGGCTCTCGCCGACACCCCGCACCTGACCCTGCACCCCTCGGACCCGAAGCATAACGACGACCACAAGATCATGAGCCAGATGGCGCGGCGCGGCGATCTCGCCGCCGTCTTCCCGCCGCAGAAGACCGTCGACGCGCCGGCGGGCTGAACCGCGCCACGCATCGGTTCCCGGGCCTCAATTTCCAGGCTCAATTTCCAGGCTCAATTTCCGCTGCGACGGCGCCCGACCAGCGCCGCGATGGCGCGGATGTCGGCGAAATTCTCGACCACGAAATCGGCCTCGCGGAACTGCACGCCAAAGGCGCCTTCGACCCCCATCACGAGGTCGACGACGGCAAAGGAATCCATCCCCAGACCGTCCTCGAACAGCGCCAGATCAAGCGGCAGATCGGCGGGGCAAAGATCGCTCTTGGCGGCGCCCAGAACCAGTTTGCGCAGAATGTCGAACTCGGCCTCGGTCATTGCCGGTCCTCCTCGGGCGATCCTTCGGCCGCAGATCCTTCGGCGGCAAATCCGGTGTCCTCGGCGCGCGCCGCCAGCGCCTGAAGGTCGATCTTGCCCGAAGCCAGCCTCTCGAACCGCGCCAAGGGCACGATCCGGTCGGGCACCATATGCCCCGGCAGGCGGTCGCGGCAATGCTGCATCAGGCCGGCGGTCTCGAACACCGCCCCCGGCGCCATGACGACAAAGGCCACAAGGCCGGCGCCGCGCCGGGTCTCGCCGGAGGCGATCACCGCCGCCTCGGCCAGGCTCGCGGCGTCGCTCAGGCAGGCCTCGACCTCGCTGGTCAGCACCCAGTAGCCGTCGCGCCGGATGCGGTCGTCGGCCCGCCCGAGAATGTCGAGTTCGCCGGCCGCGCCGAGGGTGCCGAGATCGCCGGTCGCCTGCCGCGCCGGGGCGGGCGCGATCAGCTGCCCCGTGGCATCGCCGTAGCCGAGGTAGCCGGCCGCCTGTTCCACCATCACCGGGCCGATGGCGCGCCCCTGCCCGTCGGTCTGGTCGGCCTCGACGAAGACCCGCGCCGATTTCAGCGGCGGCCCGATAAAGCGGTGGCGGCGCTCTGGCTCGGCATCGGGATGGCCGCCGACGACCGCGCCAAGCTCGGTCGACCCATACATCGCCACCACCGGGCCGTGCATCTTTTCGAAACGGGCCGCGAAATCCTCGGACAGGCGCCCGACGCCGACGACGACGACCCGGTAGCGGCGCGCATCGCGCCGCAGCGGCAGCAGGGCGCGGCACTGGCCGGGGATCAGAAAGGCCACCGTCGGCTCGCAATCGCGTTCCGCCGCCAGGATCGACAGGGGGTCGCCGCCCCGTGTCACCCGAAGCGAGGCCCCGGCCAGAAGCGCCGGCAGCAGCCCGCCACCAAGGCCGAACATATGCGCCAGCGGGGTCGAGACCAGAACGCAGTCGTCGCGGCTGATCCGCATCCGCTCGCGCACCCCGTCGGCATTGAGGATCAGCCCCGCGCGGCTGTAGACCACCCACTTCGGCGCGCCGGTCGACCCCGAGGTCGCGACATAGATCCGCGGTTCGCGCGCCGTTGCCTCGGCCTGCGGCGGCGGCTTCGTGGCGGCGGCCCCGGCCGATCCCGGCAGCGGCCCGGCCTCCATGCGCGCGGTATCGAACACCGCGGCGCAGAAGGGCGGCGCCTCAGCCGCGCCATCGGCCGGCAGCACGACGATCGAAATCCCGCGCCGCAAGAGCGCCACAAGGGCGGT
>NZ_JBFJVE010000155.1:0-7613 GCF_041624275.1 Shimia sp. | reverse complement strand
GCCCAGCTTGCGGAAATGGGCGCGCAGCTCGTTCGGCGTGTCGCGGCGGCCGCGGAAATCATAGTGCACCGGCTGCTGGATGCCGACCACGGGACCACCGAGATAGATCTTGCCGGCGGTGTGATGCAGGTAGTTGACGGCCGGGTGGGCGACGTCATCGGCGCCAAAGACCTTTTCGGCCTCGACCGACTTGTTGGGCTCCCAGCGGTCGGTGACGGTCATGGTGGCGAGGATCACGCCTTCCTGATCGCGCAGCGCGATGTCCTGACCAAGCTCGATCGAGGCCGCGAAGTCTTCCGACACGTCGAGCGTGATCGGCATCGGCCACAGCGAACCGTCGGCCAGCCGCATGTTGTCGAGAACGCTGTTGTAATCCTCTTCGCCCAGAAAGCCCTTCAGCGGGTTGAAGCCACCGTTCATCAAGAGTTCCAGATCGCAGATCTGGCGCGGGGTCAGATCGTGGCTGGTCAGGTCCGCCGCCTCGACTTTCAGTTTCTGGGCGCTGTCGTACGAGACGTACAGTTCCGGGATGGGGGCCAGGTTGTTTTGCATTGGATGAGTCCTGTGTTTGATGGGGGGCAGGCCGCTTGCGGTGCCTGTCAGTTCCGCGTGAAGAGCGTTGTATTCTGCAAGTTTGCGGGCGAGGAATTGATCGGTGAGCCGCACTTTCTCGACCGCGCCGCGCGCGGTCAGCGAATAGGCGAACCGCTGTCGTCTGTCGGGACCGGGGCGATCGCTGATGGTGATCAGCCCGGTCTCGGCGGCGGCGCGCAGCTGCGCGTTCAGCCGCCCCAGCGAAATGCCGACCGCCGCCGCGATGGCCCGCTGCGACGCGTCCGGCGCCAGGTCGAGCTGGCGCAGGAGTCGGAAGAGCACATCTTCCTCGTCCGGGCTGGGTTTTGCGGCGGGTAGCGGCATCTGCAATCGGCTCAAAGTGTGTTCACGCGTGAACACATAGGGGGTTTGACGCCCCGGGCAAAGCCTTTTCTGCCGTCTGCATGGCAAAGTTGCGGCCGTTGCATTGCTGCAACGGCCGCGTTTTCCTGCAACGGGTGTGCCGGGGTGGGGGCGCCTACTCCTGTTCGGCCAGAAAGCGTTCGGCGTCGAGCGCCGCCATGCAGCCCATGCCGGCCGAGGTCACCGCCTGGCGGTACTTGTGGTCGGTCAGATCGCCGGCGGCGAAGACGCCCGGCACCGAGGTTTCGGTGCTGCCCGGCTTGACGCTGACATAGCCGCCATTGTGCATTTCCAGCGTGTCCTTCACCAACTCGTTGGCCGGCGCGTGGCCGATGGCGACGAAGACCCCCTTGCAGGGGATGTCGGTGATCTCGCCGGTCTTGACGTTCTTTACTTTCACGCCCTCGACGCCCAGCGGCATGTCGGTGCCATAGACCTCTTCCAGCGTGTGGAACCACAGCGTCTCGATCTTGGGGTTCTTCAGCAGCCGGTTCTCGAGGATCTTCTCGGCGCGCAGCTCGTCGCGGCGGTGGATCAGCGTCACCTTCGAGGCGAAATTGGTCAGGAACAGCGCCTCTTCGACGGCGGTGTTGCCGCCGCCGATGACCACGATCTCCTGACCGCGATAGAAGAAGCCGTCACAGGTGGCGCAGGCCGAGACGCCAAAGCCCTTGAATTTCTCTTCGCTCTCCAGCCCCAGCCATTTGGCGCGGGCGCCGGTGGCCAGGATCACCGCGTCGGCGGTATAGACCGTGCCGCTGTCACCCTTGGCGGTGAACGGGCGCTTGGACATGTCGAGATCGGTGATGATGTCGCCGATGATCTCGCAGCCCATGGCGGCGGCATGTTCCTGCATCTTGACCATCAGGTCGGGGCCCTGCACCTCAGTAAAGCCGGGATAGTTCTCGACCTCGGTGGTGGTGGTCAGCTGGCCCCCGGGCTCGATGCCCTGCACCAGGATCGGTTCCAGCATGGCGCGGCTGGCATAGACGCCGGCGGTGTATCCGGCGGGGCCCGAGCCAATGATGAGAACCTTGGTGTGTTTGGTGTCGGCCATGAGCGGTGCCTTCCGTGTTGCAAGCGCGAGTCAGGAAGGGGATATAGCCATCCCGGGCGCGGGGGAAAACCCCGTCGGCGCGGCAAATCGCGCCACGCGCTCGCGGGGGCGGTCCGGGAAATTGTCGGAAAATGATCTTGCGTGGTAGCGAAATATTATTGCGCGTGTGACCTGCGGTGATATAAGAACCGAAAATTCCACTGAGAGAGAACAGTCATGCCCGGCACGCGGCTCGACCCCATTGATCGCAAAATCCTGGCAGAGCTTCAGGCCGACGGTCGCATGACCAATGTCGAGCTGGCCAAACGTGTCGGCATTTCGGCGCCGCCCTGCCTGCGCCGGGTCCGCACCCTGGAAGAGGCGGGCTTCATCCGGGGCTACCATGCCGATGTCGACGCGCGCGAGCTGGGCTTCGAGGTTCAGGTCTTTGCCATGGTCGGGCTGCTCAGCCAGGCCGAATCCGATCTCTCGACCTTCGAGGAACGCTGCCGCAACTGGTCGCTGGTACGCGAGTGCCACATGCTGAACGGCGAAGTGGATTTCATCCTCAAATGCGTGGCGCCCGATCTGTCGACCTTCCAGACCTTCCTTACCGAGGAACTGTTGAAGGCGGACAATGTCGCCAGCGTCAAGACTTCGCTGGTCATTCGCGGTGCCAAGGACGAACCGGGCGTGCCCTTCGACATCCTCGAAGACCGGCTCAGCCGCGACGCCTGACCCGCCGGGTCGGCGTGCCATGGCGCGCGCAACGAAAAGGCCGCCCCGGTGATCCCGGCGCGGCCTTTCGCGTCTTCTGGCACAGGCTGTCAGGCGGCCTTGCGCTCGGGTTCGCTCTGGTTGCGGCGGGCAATGAAGGCCGCGCGCCGCGCACCGCGGGTCCAGGGCAGGGCCGGGCTGTCAGCTGCCGCGCTGGCGATGACCGATTTGATGAAGCGTGCCTGTTTCGACATGGTTTTTTTCCTTTTCCTGTCCCCGGTGCGCCGGGTGTCTTGCTTGGGAACAATGTCGCAGCGAATTTGGGCAGAGATGCGGCAGCAAAGGTCTGATTTCGCGAAAACAGCGGGTCGGAACCGGGGCCATCGGCGCGCGCCGCGTCCGGTGACCCCAAGCTTCGGGCCGCATTTCAGGGGTCAAAGCCGGATGGCCGAGATCAGCCGGCCGTAATCGGCCTCGCCGGCATGGGTCGCGCGGCGATAGGAAAAGAACCGCGCGGGGTCCGAATAGGTGCAGTGGCGAATCCAATCGGCCCGGCCGATGCCGGCCCGGCGCAGCCGGTGCAGCCCGTAGGACTGCAGGTCGAACTGTTTTCGCTGTTCCGTGCCGTCGGCGAAGAACCGGGCGTTGTCGGGGTCCGCCGCAAGGAAGGTCTCGACGAACTCGGGCCCGACCTCATAGGCGCTCTGGCTGATCGACGGCCCGATGACCGCAACCGTGGAGTCGCGCCGCGCGCCCAGATGCAGCATCGCCTCGAGCGTCGCCTCGAGCACCCCGTCAAGCGCCCCGCGCCAGCCGGCATGGGCGGCGCCGATCACGCCGGCTTGGTGATCGGCGAACAGCACCGGCTGGCAGTCGGCGGTCAGGATCGACAGCACCAGCCCCGGAATGCGCGTCACCAGGGCGTCGGCCCGTGGCGGGCCCGAGTCGAAGGGCGCCTCGACCACCGCCACGTCCGGGGAATGGACCTGATAGGCGGCGACAAGATGCGACAGGGGCGCCTGCATGGCCTCGGCGACCCGTTCGCGGTTGATCTGCACGATCTCGTTCTGATCCGAAGACCCGGTGCCGCAGTTCAGCCCTTCGAACACCCCCGAAGAGGCGCCCCCCTTGCGGGTGAAAAAGCCGTGGCGCAGCGGCGCCAGGCTGTCCGAGGTCAGGATTTCCAGGGTCATGTCTCACATCCGGGCGGGGGCGTCGCGCCATGCGGAAACAACGCCAGAACTTTGAACAGGTTTCCCATTTCGCCGGGATGCGTCAAGCGGCGATGTGCGGCGACATGGGCCTCCAGCGCCGCCCCGTCAAGCCGCGCCGCCAGCGCCTGCGCGCGCGCGGTGATGCCCAGCCGCTCAAGGAAAATCCCCTGCGGCGTCAGCTTGCTATGGGCCGAGGGCGTGGCCCCGGCCAGGGCTTCGAAATCGACATGCGCGGTCAGGTCGGCATTGCCCGGATCGTCGAAGGGGTCGACGAAGCGATGCGCCGCCAGCGCCTGCAGCGTGTCCCCCAGCGAGCGCCAGTCGCCATAGTCGATGATCAGCGCCGCGCCGCCGTCGGCGGCGATTCGCTGCCCGATGGCCTCGGCGATCGGGGCCGCGGCGGGGCAGACCTCGACCACCTGGCCTTCGGCGGTGTCCTCGAGCCGGTGGGCCAGCATGTCCGGCGCGATCTCGGCCCCCAGTCCGAAGCCCAGCTGCCCGTCCTCGAACCGCACCAGCCGCTCGCGCCAGCCGGCGCCGTCGCGCTGGAACTGGCGGATCGGCAGCGCGTCGAAGAACTCGTTGGCGACCAGGAACAGCGGCGCCCCCTCGGGCAGCCCGTCGATGTCGTCATGCCAGCGCACCGCGTCGCCCAACAGCGCCCGCTGGCGCGCGCGCAGCGTCGCGCTGGCCTCGACAAGGTGCAGCTCGGCGGCCTCGACGAAGCCCGGCACCGCTCGGCCGACGCGCAGGATGTCGGCCATCAGCGTGCCGCGTCCGGGGCCGGCCTCGGCCAGCACGAAATGCCCCGGTGCCCCCTGGTCGTGCCAGGCCTGGGCCAGCGACAGCCCGACCATCTCGCCGAACATCTGCGAGATCTCGGGCGCGGTGGTGAAATCGCCCGCCGCGCCGAAGGGATCGCGGGTGGCATAATAGCCGAACTGCGGATGCAGCAGGCATTCGCTCATGTAGTCCGACAGGGTGATCGGCCCCTGGGCGGCGATCCGCGCGCCGAGATGCGCCTTCAGATCAGCCATGGCGCCGCGCCCGGCCCAGCAGCCAGACCCCGAACAGGATCATCGGCAGCGACAAGAGCTGGCCCATGGTCAGACCAAAGCCTCCGACCTCGACCGCCAGCCCCAGCGGGTTGCCGGCGCTGACGAACTGCGCGTCCGGCTGGCGCAGGAACTCGACCGCGAAACGGGCCAGCCCGTAAAGGGCGAAGAAGGTGCCCGCGATCCGTCCCGGAGCCTTCAGCGCGCCGCGCCGCCAGGCCATCCAGATCAGCACCGCGCCGATCAGCGCCCCTTCGAGCAGCGCCTCGTAAAGCTGCGAGGGGTGGCGGGCGCAGATCTCGCCCAGCGGCTGGCCGCAGTGCTGCGCCGCATATCCGGGAAAGGCGACGCCCCAGGGCAGGTCCGTGGGCCGCCCCCAAAGCTCGCCGTTGATGAAATTGGCCAGCCGCCCCAGCAACAGCCCCGGCCAGACCCCCAGCGACATGGCGTCGGCCAGCGACAGCCGGTTCAGCCCCTCGCGCCGGGCCACCAGCCAGGCGGCGACGACGACCCCGAGAAACCCGCCGTGAAAGGCCATGCCGCCCTGCCAGACCTTGAGGATGTCACCCGGCTGGGCGAGGTAATCGCCCGGTTTGTAGAACAGCACATAGCCCAGCCGACCGCCGATGATCACCCCCAGGATCACCCAGGTCAGCAGGTCTTCGCACTGGCGCGGCGTCATCGGCGCCCCCGGCGCCCCCCACAGCGCGGGGCGTTTCAGCGCCGCCACCACCAGCCGCCACCCGATCAGGATGCCGACGATATAGGCCAGCGCGTACCAGCGCAGTGCCAGCTCGAAACCGAACAGCGTCGTCGAGACGATCTCGGGGGATATGTCGGGAAATTGGATCATCGCCTGCATGGCCCCTGATGGACGCGCCGGCAGGGCAAAGTCAACCATTGTGCCCGTTTCAAATGCACCCCATATAGAGGCCACGAATTAGCCGGAGGCAGATATGCAGACCCGCAACAAGTTTATGGACGACGTTTCGCAGCTGATGACCAATGCCATGGGCGTTGCCCAGGGCGCCAAGGACGAGGCCGAGAACGCCATGAAATCGCTGATGGACCGCTGGCTGGCGGACCGCGATTTCGTCACCCGCGAGGAATTCGACGCGGTGCGTGCCATGGCCCAGAAGGCGCGCGAGGAAAACGAGGCCCTGAAAGCCCGTATCGAGGCGCTGGAAAGCAAGTAACGCCCGGCGCCCGTTCTTTCTCTGGCCCCGAATATCCCGGGGGACGGCGTCGTTTTGCAAAAATGACACCGTGAATGACCGAGTGGGGCAGGGCCCCACCGCACCATGGACCTGCACCGCGCCCGGCCCTAGTCTGGGCCGGAAACAGCCAGAGATGGACAGGGTCATGGGACAGGACATTCCCGACATCTTCACGACCCGCGGGCTGACCAAGGTCTATGGCACCGGCCCGGCCGCCGTGCATGCGCTGCGCGGGGTCGATCTCGACATTCCGCGGGGCGAGATCGTGGTTCTTCTGGGGCCCTCGGGCTCGGGTAAATCGACGCTGCTGAACATCCTCGGCGGGCTCGACCGGGCCACCGCAGGGCGCGCCACCTTTCTCGATCAAGACCTCACCGCGATGTCGGACCGCGCCCTGACGCGCTATCGGCGCGACCATGTCGGCTTCGTCTTCCAGTTCTACAACCTGATGCCGTCGCTCACCGCGCGCGAGAATGTCGAACTGGTGACCGAGATCGCCGAAGACCCGATGGATGTCGGCGCCGCGCTGCGCCTGGTCGGCCTGGGCGAACGCATGGACCATTTCCCGGCCCAGATGTCCGGCGGCGAGCAGCAGCGCGTCGCCATCGCCCGCGCCATCGCCAAGACCCCGACGGTGCTGTTCTGCGACGAACCCACCGGGGCGCTCGATTCGCAGACCGGGCGGGCGGTGCTGCATGTGCTGAACGACGTCAACGCCAAGCTCGGCGCCACGGTGATGATCGTCACCCACGCCGCCGCCACCGCCGCCATGGCGCATCGGGTGATCCATTTCGCCGACGGGGCGATCCGCAGCGTCGAGACCAATGCCACGCGGCTCAGCCCGGACCAGATCGAATGGTGAGGCCATGACCCCCCTCGACCACAAGCTGTGGCGCGACCTCTGGCGGATCAAGGGCCAGGCGGCGGCGATCGCGCTGGTGGTGGCGGTGGGGGTCGGTCTTCTGGTGATGATGGCGGGCATGCTGTCCTCGCTGACCGAGACCCGCGCCACCTATTACGAACGCTACCGCCTGGCCGATGTCTTCGCCCCGGTGACCCGCGCGCCGCGCGCCAGCCTCGAGCGGCTGGCCGCCATTCCCGGCGTTGCCGCGGTCGAGGGCCGGGTGCGCGGCGCGGCGCTTCTGGACATGGCGGGGCAGGCGCTGCCGGTGCGGGCGATGGCGCTTTCGCTGCCCCCCGACGGCGCCCCCCGGCTCAACGCCATCTATCTCGGCGAGGGGCGGTTGCCGGCGCCGGGGCGCAGCGAAGAGGTGCTGGTGCTGCAAAGCTTTGCCAGTAAGGAAGTCTTGCCGCGCATCGCCGCCGCTTCGCAGATGGCTCCCTTGTTCGCCGGTTTGAGCGATGAGCAGCGGCAGCGGTTGCTGGAAATCTGCGAGGCACAATCCTTCGTGCCGGG
>NZ_JBFJVE010000154.1:0-7625 GCF_041624275.1 Shimia sp. | reverse complement strand
TGCGGCGTCGCCCCTATCAGGTGGTGCTGTTCGACGAGGTCGAAAAGGCGCATCCCGACGTGTTCAACGTGCTGTTGCAGGTCTTGGACGACGGGGTTCTGACCGATGGTCAGGGCCGCACCGTGGACTTCAAGCAGACGCTGATCATCCTGACCTCGAACCTCGGGGCGCAGGCGCTCAGCCAGTTGCCGGATGGGGCGGACGCCTCGGACGCGCGGCGCGACGTGATGGATGCGGTGCGGGCGCATTTCCGGCCCGAGTTCCTCAACCGTCTCGACGAGACCATCATCTTCGACCGTCTCGCCCGGGCCGATATGGACGGCATCGTCGAGATCCAGCTGGCACGCCTGCGCAAACGTCTGGCGGGGCGCAAGATCAGCATCGAGCTGGACGAAGGTGCCAAGCAGTGGCTGGCGGATGAAGGCTATGATCCGGTGTTCGGTGCCCGGCCGCTGAAACGGGTGATCCAGCGTGCCTTGCAGAACCCGCTGGCCGAGTCGCTTCTGGCCGGGGAGATCAAGGACGGCGACACCGTGCCGGTCGGCGCCGGTGCCGAGGGGCTGATCATCGGCGACCGGGTCGGCACCTCGGAGCGCGCGAAACCGGACGACGCCGTGGTGCACTGAGCATCGCCGCGTCTTCGCGGCGCGAAAACGGGACACAGCAGGCCGGGGCGGGTATATCTGCCCCGGCCTTTTCGTTGGCAGGGTCGGCGGGGCGTGCGGGCGCGCGCGCTTGTGACTTGCGGTGAAAGCGGTCTCGCCACAGAGTATCCCTGACCCGTGGTGGCGGGCGGCAGGCGGGTTTTGCAGAGGGAGGACGGGCAATGGACAGAACCATGGAGACCGCCTTTGGCGTGGTGGAAGTCCTCGGCTTTGCCTTCGTCGCGGCGCTGGGCGTCCTGACGCTGATCGGGCTGGTGCTCTTTGTCATCGACCGCATGCAGACTGGCGATGCGATCCGGCGCAACTATCCGCTGATCGGGCGTTTCCGCCATATCTTCAGCGAGTTGGGGGAATTCTTCCGCCAGTATTTCTTTGCCATGGACCGCGAGGAACTGCCGTTCAACCGGGCGCAGCGCGAATGGGTGGCGCGCTCGGGCGAGGGGCGCAGCAACACCGTGGCCTTCGGCTCGACGCGCAACCTCAACGTGGTCGGAACGCCGATTTTCGCCAATGCGCCCTTTCCGCCCCTGCACGACCAGTTCACCAGCGCCGCGCCGCTGGTGATCGGGCCCGCGGCGCGCATTCCTTACGAGGCGCCGTCGATCTTCAACATTTCCGGCATGAGTTTCGGCGCCCTCTCGCGGCCGGCGATCCAGGCCCTGTCGCGCGGCGCCCGCGATGCCGGGATCTGGCTCAATACCGGCGAAGGGGGGCTGTCGCCCTTTCATCTGGAAGGCGGCTGCGATCTGGTGTTCCAGATCGGCACCGCCAAGTTCGGTGTCCGCGACGCGGCGGGAAACCTGTGCGATGACAAGCTGCGCGAGATCGCCGGGCACGCGCAGGTCAGGATGTTCGAGCTGAAGCTGGCGCAGGGCGCCAAGCCGGGCAAGGGCGGCATTCTTCCGGGCGCCAAGGTCACCGAGGAGATCGCCGCCATTCGCGGCATCACGGTCGGCGAGAGCGCGATTTCGCCCAATCGGCACCAGGAGGCCGGGGACAATGACGCGCTGTTGGACCTGATCGCCCATATCCGCGAGGTGACCGGCAAGCCGGTCGGCATCAAGACCGTGGTCGGCGCCGAGGAAGACACCCGCGCCCTGTTCGAAACCATCGCCCGGCGCGGCCCCGAGGCGGCGCCGGATTTCATCACCATCGACGGCGGCGAGGGCGGCACCGGGGCGGCGCCGATGCCGCTGATCGACCTTGTCGGCATGCCGGTGCGCGAGGCGCTGCCGCTGGTGGCCGACATGCGTGATGAATTCGGCCTGCACGAGCGCATCCGGCTGATCGCCTCGGGCAAGCTGGTCAACCCCGGCGACATTGCCTGGGCGCTGGCGGCGGGGGCCGATTTCGTCACCTCGGCGCGCGGCTTCATGTTCGCGCTGGGCTGCATTCAGGCGCTGAAATGCAACAGGAACACCTGCCCCACCGGCATCACCACGCATGATCCCCGCCTTCAGAAGGGCTTGGTCGTCGAGCGCAAATACACCCGTGTCGCCCGCTATGCCCGGGCGATCATCTCTGAAGTCGAGACCATCGCCCATTCGGTCGGCGTTCCCGAGCCCCGCCAGATGCGCCGGCGCCATGTCCGCATCGTGCAGGCCAACGGGCGCTCGAAACCGATGAACCGGATTTATCCAGGTTACACTCCGCCCACGGCATCGTGAGGGAACGTGGTTTGGTCTGGCGGCGCTCTCCGGCTAGATCGGAATGAACAGGTGACACAGGAGACGCCAATGGCCAAGCGCTGGACAAACGATCTCGGGCCCCAGGACGTGACCCCGAAATCCCTTTATCTGGATCGCCGCCGGATCATCGCCGGCATTGCCGGGATCGGGCTGGCCGGCATGGCGGGCGGGGCGGCAGGGGCGAGTACGGATCTGACCCCGAATGACTGGAAGAGTATCACCAGCTACAACAATTTCTACGAGTTCGGCACCGGCAAGGACGACCCGGCCAAACATGCGCACAGGCTGACCACCGCGCCGTGGAGCATCACCATCGACGGCATGGTCGAACGCCCCGGCGCCTATGCGCTGGGCGAGATCCTGTCGAAGATGACCATCGAAGAGCGTATCTACCGTTTCCGCTGTGTCGAGGCGTGGTCGATGGTGGTGCCTTGGAACGGGTTCGAGCTGGCCGACCTGTTGCAGATGGTCGGGGTCAGGCCCGAGGCGAAATACGTCGCCTTCGAGACCCTGCTGCGCCCCGAGGAAATGCGCGGCCAGAAATTCCCGGTTCTGGAGTGGCCCTATGTCGAGGGGCTGCGGCTTGACGAGGCGATGCATCCGCTGACGCTGATGGCGACCGGCATCTACGGCCGGACCATTCCCAACCAGAACGGCGCCCCGATCCGGCTGGTGGTGCCGTGGAAATACGGCTTCAAGTCGATCAAGTCGATCGTCCGTATCACCCTGACCGATCGTCGGCCGCCGACCAGCTGGAACAAGGCCAATGGGCGCGAATACGGGTTTTTCAGCAATGTGAACCCCGAGGTCGATCATCCGCGCTGGTCGCAGGCCACCGAACGTCCGATCGGTGGCGGCCTGTTCGCGCGCCGCCAGCCGACATTGATGTTCAACGGATACCAGCGCGAGGTGGCGGCGCTATACGAAGGCATGGATCTGAAACGGAACTACTGATGATGCAACTGCAAAGCACCCTGACCTGCCCCCATTGCGACCATGTCGAAAGCTTCGACATGCCCACCGACAGCTGCCAGTGGTTTCTGGAATGCCCCGCCTGTCACCGGGTGCTGAAGCCGCTGCCGGGCGATTGCTGCGTCTTCTGTTCCTATGGCACGGTGCCCTGCCCGCCGGTGCAACAGGGCGACAGCTGCTGTGACTAGGCCGCGCCCGGTCCGGCGGGGAGAAGGGGGTTTGCCGCATTTGGGGGTTTCGCTCGTCAGGGACAGGCTCAACGCCCTTCTGCGCCGGGTGCCGACATGGCCGCTTTACGCGCTGGGCGCCCTCTACCCGGTCTGGCTGTTGCAGCAGGGGCTGACCGGGGCGCTTGGGGTCGATCCGGTCAAGGTGATGGAACATGCGCTGGGCAAGAGCGGGCTGCAACTGCTGATCGCGGGCCTCTGCATCACCCCGCTGCGCCGCTTTGGCGGGGTCAACCTGTTGCGCTTCCGCCGGGCGCTGGGGCTGCTGGCCTTTGGTCATATCGCGCTGCATCTTCTGGTGTGGCTGGTGCTTGATGTGCAGATTGCGGCGCAGATCTGGGCCGACATCGTGAAACGCCCCTATGTGACCGTCGGCATGGCCGGTTTCGCCGCCATGCTGCCTCTGGCGGCGACCTCGAACACGCTTTCGATACGCCGGCTGGGGCGGCGGTGGCAGCGCCTGCATCGCCTGACCTATCTGGTGGTGCTGCTGGGCGGGGTGCATTTCATCCTTCAGGCCAAGGGGCTTCAGATCGAACCGCTGCTGTATCTCGGTGCGATCCTCGGCCTTCTGGCATTGCGGCTGGGCCCGATACGCAGGCCGGTGCGCGGCTGAGATCGGCCGGTTCGGCCGGGGCGTGCCGCCGCGCGTTCCTGCCGTTGCATTTTCCCATTGTCAGGGTCATATAGCGGTGGCGTAATGCAGACCGGAGACCCGCATGACCAACTATCTCGACTTCGAAAAACCGCTGGCCGAAATCGAAGGCAAGGCCGTGGAACTGCGCGCATTGGCGCGTGACAACGAAGAGATGGACGTCTCGGAAGAGGCGGCGGCACTGGATCGCAAGGCGGCGGCGCTGCTGACGGAACTGTACAAGGATCTGACGCCCTGGCGCAAATGCCAGGTGGCGCGCCACCCCGAGCGCCCGCATTGCAAGGATTACATCGACGCCCTGTTCACCGAGTACACGCCGCTGGCCGGGGATCGCAATTTCGCCGACGACCATGCGGTGATGGGCGGGCTGGCGCGGTTCGAGGGCACGCCGGTGGTGGTGATCGGTCATGAAAAGGGCAATGACACCAAATCGCGGATCGAGCGCAACTTCGGCATGGCGCGCCCCGAGGGCTATCGCAAGGCGATCCGGCTGATGGAAATGGCCGACCGGTTCGGCCTGCCGGTGGTGACCCTGGTCGACACGCCCGGTGCCTATCCCGGCAAGGGGGCCGAAGAACGCGGCCAGTCCGAGGCGATCGCCCGCTCGACCGAGAAATGCCTCCAGATCGGTGTGCCGCTGGTGTCGATCATCATCGGCGAGGGCGGATCGGGCGGCGCGGTGGCCTTTGCCTCGGCCAACACGGTCGCCATGCTGGAACATTCGATCTATTCGGTGATCACCCCGGAAGGCTGTGCCTCGATCCTGTGGAAGGATTCCGAGAAGATGCGCGAGGCAGCGCAGCAGATGCGGCTGACGGCGCAGGACCTGAAGCAGCTGGGCGTGACGGATCGCATCATCCCCGAGCCGGTGGGCGGCGCGCATCGCAACCGCGACGAGACCATCCGCGCCGTTGGCCGGGCGATCGGCGAGATGCTCAAGGGCCTGCAGGGCAAGGACGCCGCCCAGCTGATCCGGTCGCGGCGCGAGAAGTTCCTCGCCATGGGGCAGAACGGTCTCGAGGCCTGAACGCCGGAAACGGATTGTGACGGGACTGGCGTGATCGGGGGCGGTGGCGACTCCGGCAGGACTTGAACCTGCAACCTATCCCTTAGGAGGGGATTGCTCTATCCAGTTGAGCCACGGAGCCGTGCGGGGCTTTTATACGTCTCGGGTTTTGCTGTGCAAGGGCAATGACCGCAATTGAGCGGATGTTTCTGTGCCTGCGGGCGGGCGTTTGCGGGGCTTGAGGGTCGCGCCTTTCCTGCCGCCGGTGCGGGTGGAGTCCGCTGCTTGGAATTGTTGCGAGGCGGCTTGAACAGGCCGCATTGTTCGCGTTAACATTTTTCATCACAATCAGGAATTTCCACGTGGCAAACGAAGAAAAACGCTCTCTGACCCTGCGCGATGTTTCCGAAGCGTCAGGGGTTTCCGAAATGACCGTGAGCCGGGTGCTGCGCAACCGCGGAGACGTGTCCAACGCCACCCGCCAGCGGGTGCTGAAAGCCGCCAAGGAACTGGGCTATGTGCCCAACAAGATCGCCGGGGCATTGGCCAGCAAGCGGGTCAACCTGGTGGCGGTGATCATTCCGTCGCTGTCCAACATGGTGTTTCCCGAGGTGCTCGGCGGCATCAGCCAGGTGCTCGAGGAAACCGATCTGCAGCCGGTGGTCGGGGTCAGCGATTACCGGCCGGAAAAGGAAGAGAAAGTCCTTTACGAGATGCTGTCGTGGCGGCCCTCGGGGGTGATCATCGCCGGTCTGGAACACACCGAGGCGGCGCGGGCGATGCTGAATGCCAGCGGCATTCCGGTGGTCGAGATCATGGATGTCGACGGCAAGCCGGTCGATGCCATGGTCGGCATTTCGCACCGCCGCGCCGGGCGCGAGATGGCCAATGCAATTCTCAAGGCCGGCTATCGCAGGATCGGTTTTCTGGGCACCAAGATGCCGCTGGACCACCGGGCGCGCAAACGCTTCGAGGGTTTTACCGAGGCGCTGGCCAAGAACGGGGTCGAGATCGCCCAGAAGGAATTCTATTCCGGTGGCTCGGCCCTGGCCAAGGGGCGGGAAATGACGGCGGCCCTGCTGGATCGCGACCCGGATCTGGATTTTCTCTATTACTCCAACGACATGATCGGGGCGGGCGGGCTGCTATACCTGCTGGAAAAGGGCATCGACGTTCCCGGGCAGATCGGGCTGGCCGGTTTCAACGGGGTCGAATTGCTTCAGGGTCTGCCACGGCGCTTGGCGACGATGGATTCCTGCCGGCGCGAGATCGGCATCAAGGCGGCGGAAATCATCGCGGCGCAGGCCCGGGGTGAAGACACCGACATGATCACCGAGCTGACACCGAAGATCTCTTACGGCGACACCCTGAAACGGCGCTAGCGGTTTCGGCGCCTTCCGGGTCAGCCTTTCTGCTTGAGCGCCTCGCGTGCCGCCCTGCGGGCGTTGCGGAAATGCGGTGCCCGCCGCCGGGCAAGCACGGCATCGCAATAGCCGATCAGCAGCTGCGGGCGCTGCAGCGATTTCAGCACATTGAGGATTTCTTTCTGGTATTTCGGCGATTCGCGGCGCGCGCGCATCATCCGGTAGAACCGCGCGGCGGTCAGATCGCCGTCGACACAGGCCGCCACCACGGGTTTCAGCAGCCCCAGCTGCATCCATTGCGAGGCGATGCGGTGCCCCATGAAGCGGCAGCGCAGCCGGCGGATGTTGTCGCCGCGAAACAGCGCGGCATGCATGGCGTCGGGGTCGCTGCGCGGATCGTAGAACAGGTACAGGCTTTCGGCGGTCCGCACCAGGTCGGGCGCATAGCCGTAGCGGCCAGAAAAGCTGCGCCGCCAGACCCGGTGATACCGTTTTTCCCAAGGGGCGATCTCGCGGTCGAGCGTCGCCTGCGGCGAAATCGCGATCACCGTCGCGCCGGGGGCGGCCGAGGAAAAGACGCAGGCGGCATAGGCGCCCATCGAGGCGCCGTAGAACACCACCTTGTCGAAACCGTCGAAGAAGCCTTGGTCGCGCAGCCGGTCGAAGAAGTCGAAGACCGCATCGTCGCGGTACCAGGTCCAGCCATGGGCCATCAGCCCCAGCATCGACCAGCCATGCGACTGCACGAAACCATGGCCCCATGGCATGCGGTCGTCTTCGCGGGCATAGATGTGGTCGAGATTCTCGAAGGTCACCATCAATGTCCTGCCGCGGCGCAGGAAAAGCGCCGTGTGCTCTTCGCCCAGCTCTTCGTAGAAGCCCTCGCGGGCGCCGATCTCGCGCAGGTTGTCGCGCCAGGCCTCCTGGCTGAGGGTGTCGTCGCGATGGGGCGTCACGTCGTCCATGCCTAGGCGCCCTTGGTGACCAGAACGCGGGCCCGGTTGCTGCGTTCGCTCAGAACCTCGACCCGCCCCAGCGAAGACAGTGT
>NZ_JBFJVE010000153.1:0-7821 GCF_041624275.1 Shimia sp. | reverse complement strand
TACGTCCGGCGGCGAGCAGCAGATGGTCGCGATCGGGCGCGCGCTGATGGCGCGGCCGAGCATGATCCTGCTCGACGAACCGTCGATGGGGCTGGCGCCGCAGCTGGTCGAAGAGATCTTCGGCATCGTCAAGAACCTCAACGAGAAAGAGGGCGTGACCTTCCTTCTGGCGGAACAGAACACCAACGTCGCGCTGCGCTTTGCCAACTACGGCTATATCCTTGAATCGGGGCGTGTGGTGATGGACGGGCCGGCCAAGGAACTGCGCGAGAACCCGGACGTCAAGGAATTCTATCTCGGCATGTCCGACGAGGGGCGCAAATCCTTCCGCGACGTGCGTTCGTATCGTCGCCGCAAGCGCTGGCTCAGCTGACCCGCGCTGCCCGTCGCAACGGACGGAGCGCGGCGGCCCCTCGCCCAAGAACGACAGACCCGGACTGGCGGTTTGCCCTGTCCACCGGAGCCCCGTGCCCGATGGCGCGGACACCGCAAGAAAGAAGGACGGCCTGATGAGCCAGTTTTACGATACCCTGGAAACCCGCTCGGCGGATCAGCGGACCGCAGACATCGCCGCCGGGCTGCCCGGGCAGATCGCCCGCGCCAAGGCCCTGCCCGGCTATGCCGAGGCGCTGGCCGAGGTCGACCCGGCCGCGGTCACCTCGCCCGAGGCGCTGGCCGCGCTTCCGGTGCTGCGGAAATCGGAACTGAGCAAGGCGCAGGGCGCCCGTTCGCCGCTGGGCGGCTATGCCGACCTGACGCGCCCCGGCATCGTGCATCTGTTCCAGTCGCCGGGCCCGATCTATGAACCCGGCGGGCAGGATGGCGATTGGTGGCGCTCGGGGCGCGCCCTGTTTGCCGCCGGCATCGGCGCCGAGGACATCGTCCAGAACTGTTTTTCCTATCACCTGACCCCTGCGGGCATGATGTTCGAATGCGGTGCCCGCGCGGTTGGCGCCAAGGTGCTGCCTGCCGGTACCGGCCAGACCGAATTGCAGGCCCGCGCGGCGCATGACATCGGCGTCACCGCCTATGTCGGCACGCCGGATTACCTCAAGATCATTCTCGACAAGGCCGACGAGATGGGGCTGGCGCTGGCGATCACCAAGGCCCAGGTCGGCGGCGGCGCGCTGTTCCCCTCGCTGCGTCAGGAATATGCCGATCGCGGTATCCAGTGCCTCCAGGGCTATGGCACCGCCGATCTCGGCAGCGTCGCCTATGAAAGCCCGGCCATGGAAGGCATGATCGTCGACGAGGGCGTTCTGGTCGAGATCGTCACCCCCGGCACCGGCAACCCGGTGGCGCCGGGCGAGGTCGGCGAAGTGGTGGTGACGTCGCTCAACCCCGACTACCCGCTGATCCGCTTTGCCACCGGCGATCTGTCGGCGGTTCTGCCCGGTGTCTCGCCCTGTGGCCGTACCAACATGCGGATCAAGGGCTGGATGGGGCGCGCCGACCAGACCGCCAAGATCAAGGGCATGTTCGTGCGCCCCGAACAGGTGGCCGACCTGGTGGCCAAGCATGCCGAGATTTCCAAGGCGCGCGTCACCGTCACCCGCAACGGCGAGATGGACGCGATGACCGTGCAGATCGAAGCCGAAGCGGGGGGCTCGGTCGAGGCCTATGCCCAATCGGTGTCTGACACGCTGAAGCTGCGCGGCCAGATCGAGATCGTCGCCCCCGGCAGCCTGCCCAAGGACGGGCTGGTGATCGACGACCAGCGCAAATACGACTGACCCAGGCACGCCGCCGGCCCCGGGACCGGCCGGCCGCGCCCCCGGGTTTCCGGCTTTTTCCCGGTTGCTATTTGATAACCGGCCCTTTTGCGCAAGACTGTGAGGCGCGGCGCGCCCTCGGGTGGCCGCCCTGCACATTTAGGGGGGCGTTATGCGAAAAATCCTGACACCGGCACTTGTTGCCCTTTCCATGCTGTTTTCACTGCCGGCGCTGGCGGCCGACCTGGCTCTGGTGCTGACGGTGGAAGACTACCGATACCAGCCGCCGCTTCGGGCGGACCCGAACCTGCGCAGCATCGCCCAGAAGCTGCGGCGCAGCGGTTTCGAGGTCATCGTCAACGACCGCCAGGACAGCGCCGGTCTGCGCGCCGCGACGGCGCGGTTTTCGGACCGTCTGCGCCAGGGCGCCGACCGGGTCATGGTGGTGGTCTCGGGCCATTACGCCAGCGCCTTTCGCAGCCCATGGCTTCTTGGCGCCGACGCCGGGGATGTCGGTGCGCTGGATATCGGCGGATCGGCGCTGCCCCTCGGCGGGCTGACGGCGCTGGTCGCCGGGCATCAGGGGCAGGCGGTGGTCGTCGTCGGGCGTTACGAGCGCGACCTGATACTGGGGCAGGGCGCCGGTGGCGGCCTCGCCGGGCTGTCCTTTCCGCATGGCGTAAGCGGGTTTCTCGCGCCGGCCGACCGGCTCGATTCGCTGGTCGCCGAGCTGCTGACACCCGGGCGTCCTTTGGCGGAAATCGCCAAATCCGCCGGCCCCGGCATCGAGGCCCGGGGCTACCAGCCGCGCGCGGCCGCCTTCCTGCCCTATCTGGCGCCGGTCGATCCGGGCGAAGGCAGCTACTGGGATGCGCTGCGTGACCTCGGCACCGAGCAGGCGCTGCGATTCTATCTCGATCGTTACCCCAACGGACGCCATGCCGGCGAGGCCCGCGCGGCGCTGCGTCAGCTGCGCCACGACGAGGCGGCCCAGATGAAGCAGGCCGAGACCCAGCTGGGTCTCAGCCCGAGCCAGCGCCGCGCCGTGCAGGAGGACCTGACGCTGCTGGGCTACGACACCCGTGGCATCGACGGCGTGTTCGGCAATGGCACCCGGCGGGCGATCACCGGCTTCCAGCGCGACAACGCCCTGCCGGCCACCGGCTTCCTGACCGCGCAGACCCACGATGTGCTGCGCGACAAGGCCGACCGCAAGCGCCAGCTGCAAGACCGGCGCGACCGCCAGTTGTGGCGCGAGGTCGAAGGCCGCGACAGCCTTGAAGGCTACGCCCGGTATCTTGACGCCTATCCCGACGGGCTGTTCGCCGCCGAGGCCCGCCGGCGTCACGCGGAACTGTCGCGGTCGCAGTCGCAGGTCGGCGATCAGGCGGCCTGGGAGCAGGCGCTCTATCATGACGGGCTTACCGGCTACCGGGCCTATCTCGAGGCCCACCCGCATGGGCGCTATGCCGACGAGGCCCGCAGACGCGTCGAGGCCTTCGAGCGGATTCAGGACAATCAGGACCTGTTGCAGCGACAGAGCGAGCAGGAGCGCAGCCTGGCCGGCAACCAGATCTCCCGCCTGCTGGTCGAACAGCGCCTGTCCACCCATGGCGAGGATCCGGGCGCCATCGACGGGGTCTTCGACGAGAACACGCGCCGCGCGCTGCGCCGTTTCCAGCGCTCGCGCGGGGTGCCGGTGACCGGGCTTGTGTCGCAGAAAAC
The DNA here is from genome assembly GCF_041624275.1 of Shimia sp. Taxonomy (GTDB): domain Bacteria; phylum Pseudomonadota; class Alphaproteobacteria; order Rhodobacterales; family Rhodobacteraceae; genus Shimia. The sequence goes on along the minus strand of NZ_JBFJVE010000153.1, from coordinate 4,384 downwards.
CATGCTTCTCCTGGTGGCCGGCTAGATGCGCGGCCCCCTCGGGGGGGCGGGATGATCCGGGCGCGAAACCGCCCCTCGCGGCGTCTTGCGGGGGCGGTGGCCCGGCGGCGGTTTCGGTGGAAATCGTGACATTCTTCCGGCAGTGAAATTTTCGCATGCGAAACCCGCGACACTGTTCCTTGACTTGAGGAAAGTTCAGAAGGTTTTCCTTGCTTGCGTCGCGGGTGCTTTCGTTCCGCGCCGTTAGTTGCTTCTGTCGTTTCAGCAACAGGAATCAAATAGGACAGCCCCGGCCCCGGCCGGTATTTGAAAGGTCAGATTATGGGTATCAGAAAAACCAACGGGCGCGGCGCGCGCTATGACAGCGTTCTCGACACGGTCGGCAACACGCCGGTGATCCGCATCAACCGCGTCGCGCCGGCGCATGTGAACGTCTACGTCAAATCCGAAGCCTTCAACCCGGCCGGTTCGGTCAAGGACCGGCTGGCGCTGAACATCATCGAGGCCGCCGAGCGCGACGGGCGGCTGAAACCGGGGCAGACCGTGGTCGAGGCGACCTCGGGCAATACCGGCATCGGCCTCGCCATGGTCTGCGCCGCCAAGGGCTATCCGCTGGTCATCACCATGTCCGAGGCGTTTTCCGTCGAGCGCCGCCGTCTGATGCGCTTCCTCGGCGCCAAGGTGGTGCTGACGCCCAAGGAGCAGAAGGGGTTCGGCATGTACACCAAGGCCATCGAGCTGGCCGAGAAGAACGGCTGGTTCCTCGCCGGCCAGTTCGAAACCGCCGACAATGCCGATATTCACGAACACACCACCGCGGCCGAGATCCTCGGTGATTTCGATGGCGAGAAGCTGGATTATTTCGTCTCGGGTTATGGCACCGGGGGCACCGTTGCCGGCGTCGGCCGGGTGCTGCGCGAGAAAAGCCCCGAGACCAAGATCATCCTGGCCGAACCGGCCAATGCGGCGCTGGTCTCGTCGGGCTATACCAACACCCGCAACGAGGCCCATCAGGCCACCGAAAGCCACCCCTCGTTCGAGCCCCACCCGATCCAGGGCTGGACCCCGGATTTCATCCCGCATGTGCTTCAGGAAGCGCTGGACAAGGGTTTCAATGACGCGCTGTTGAAAGTTCCGGGCCCCGAGGGCATCGCCTGGTCGCGCCGGCTGGCCGCCGAAGAGGGCATCTTTGTCGGCATCTCGGCCGGCGCCACCTTTGCCGCCGCCATGGAGGTCGCCAAGGACGCGCCCGAGGGTTCGAACATTCTGGTGATGCTGCCCGATACCGGCGAACGCTATCTGTCGACGCCGCTGTTCGAGGGCATCCCCGAAGGCATGAGCGAGGAAGAGGTGGAAATCTCCCGCTCCACCCCCGGCGCGCAATTGGCGGGCTGAGGCACGATCCGGCAAGATCCGGAAACGATGGGGGGCGGGGCAACCGGCCCCCTTTTCGATTCGGTCGGGCTGCGGCGCCCCCGAAGGCTGGCAGCAGACAAGAAAAAACCGCCCCAAGGGGCGGCTTTCTCGTCTCTGGCGATGTGTCGGGCTTAGCCCTGGCGTGCCTTGAAGCGACGCTGCGTCTTGTTGATGACGTACACACGGCCCTTGCGGCGGACAACACGGCAGTCGCGGTGACGCTGCTTCAGCGAGCGGAGCGAGTTCTTGACCTTCATGGGTCTTCTCCTCTGACGGGCGCGACATGCGCCGGGTTGGCGGGCACCCCGGAGCCCCGGGGCAGTGAATTCATGGTGGGCGATACAAGGATCGAACTTGTGACCCCTTCGATGTCAACGAAGTGCTCTACCGCTGAGCTAATCGCCCACTCTGATCCCGATGCAGCTCTCACCCCCCTAAATAAAAGGGGCGCGAATGACCGCGCCGGTAGCGGGTCTATAAAAGGAGTCGGCGCCGGGTTCAAGAGCTTTCGCGCAGGATATTCGCGAGAAATTTCAAGGCGCCGCGAAAGCCGCCCCGGATCCTGCGGTTTCCGGCGCCGCGGCCCGCAGGAAAAGCTTCATATGCCACCGGAACTCGGGCAATATGGGGCGAGAAACCCGATACGGGGCAGAGCAGGAGGAGAAATGCCGAAGCAAGCCTATTCACTGATGCGCCCGGTCACCCAGACCTCGCCGGTGGTGTTTGCCTCGCCGCATTCCGGAAGCGACTACCCCGAATGGTTCGTGCGTCGCTCGTTGCTGAATGCGCAGACGATTCGCAGCTCCGAAGACGCTTTCGTCGACCGGCTTTTCGCCTGCGCGCCGCGCCACGGTTCGCCCTTTCTGGTTGCCGGCCCGCCGCGCGCCTTTCTCGATCTCAACCGCGCCCCGGACGAGCTGGACCCGGCACTGATCCAGGGGATTCGCCGGCCCGTGCGCACGCCGCGCGTCGCCTCGGGCCTCGGGGTCATCCCCCGCGTCGTCGCCAACGGCAGGCCGATCTATCACGGCAAGCTGGCGCTGACCGAGGCCACCCGCCGCATCGACCGTTACTGGCGCCCCTATCACGCGCGGCTGCAATCGCTGCTGGACGAGACCCGCGCCCTGATGGGGCGGGCGGTGCTGATCGACTGTCACTCGATGCCGCGCGAAGCGCTGGAATCGCTGGGGGTGCCGGCGGCGCTGCGCCCCGAGATCGTGCTCGGCGACCGGTTCGGGGCCGCCGCCGATCCCGAGATCGTCGAAGAGATCGAAGCCGCCTTTGCCTCGGCGGGGCTGCGGGTGGCGCGCAATACCCCCTTTGCCGGCGCCTATACCACCCAGCATTACGGGCGCCCGGCCCGCAAGCAGCACGCGATCCAGATCGAGATCGACCGCTCGCTCTACATGGACGAGGCGCGAATCGAACCCGGACCGGATTTCGAGGCCTTCGCCGCCCTGCTCGACGGGATCGTCGCCAAGATCACGCGGCTTGGTAGCGACCGCCGGCCGCTGGCCGCCGAATAGCGCCTAGCGTATGGCGCGCCCTTTCAGGATCGCCTCGGCGCCGAAGCGTTTGCGAATCGCGTCGGTGGCGCGCTCGGCGCTGCGCCGCTGCGCCGCCTGCGGATCAAGCAGATCGCCCGAGAGGTCGGCGCCGTCTGCGGGCACCAGCTCCGAAAGCCCGACCCCCAGCAGCCGGTAGGGCCCCTGCTCGCCGACCTGGTCGAACAGGCCGCGTGCGGTACGGTAGATGGTATCGGCCATCTGGGTCGCGTCGCGCAGCGCCAGGCGCCGCGAGATCAGGGTGAAATTGGCGCGTTTCAGCTTCAGCGTCACCACCCGCCCGGCCCTGGCCTTGGCCTTGGCCCGATCCGAGACCTTTTCCGACAGGCGCCACAGGTGCCCGTCCAGAAGATCGCGGTCGCCTGTATCCTCGAAGAAGGTGGTCTCGTTCGAGATGCTCTTTATCGGCGCATGTGCCGAGACCCGGCGCCGGTCCTCGCCCCGCGCCAGGTGCCAGAGCCGCTCGCCCATGCTGCCGAAACGCGCCGTCAGGTCCTGGCGTTCCCAGCGCAGAAGGTCGGCAAAGGTGTGGATGCCGGCCCGGTCCAGCGCGGCCTGCGCCACCGGGCCAATGCCCCAGATCAGCCGCACCGGCCTGTCGTGCAGAAAGCTGGCGGTCTCGGCCTTGCCGATCACCGAGAAGCCGCGCGGCTTTTCCAGATCCGAGGCCACCTTGGCCAGGAACTTGTTGTGCGAGAGACCGATCGAGCCGGTCAGGCCCAGCTCGTCCTTCATCTGCTTGACCAGCCGGGCGAGCATCACCGCCGGCGGAGCGCCATGCAGCTTCTCGGTGCCCGACAGATCCATGAAGGCCTCGTCCAGCGACAGGGGTTCCACATCCGGGGTCAGCGCCTCCATCATCGCGCGGATGCTGCGGCTGATCTCGGCATAAAGCTCCATGCGCGGCCGCACCACCGCCGCCTCGGGGCAGAGTTTCAGCGCCTGGAACATCGGCATCGCCGAGCGGACGCCGCGAATGCGCGCAACGTAGCAGGCGGTCGACACCACGCCCCGCCGGCCACCGCCGATGATCACCGGACGGTCGCGCAGCGCGGGATTGTCGCGTTTTTCGACGCTGGCATAGAAAGCGTCGCAATCCATATGCGCGATCGACAGATCGAACAGCTCTGGATGCGCCGTCACCCGCAGCGAGCCGCAGGACGGGCAGCGCCGCCCATGGTCGAAGGGGGACAGGCAATCTCGGCAAAGCGCAGGCACGTCGGGCTCTCAAATCTGATGCATCGTGGCGCCAGCCTAGCACCGGTACCGCGCCGCGGCACGGGGTTTCCCGGCGGGTCTCTGCTTTAAGCTGCCCCCCCCGGTCCGGGACGGGCCTTTCCCGGGGATGCCTCCGGCGGGAGTATTGGTCGCGAGATGAAGCGCGGGCTCGCCGTTTCATCTCG
>NZ_JBFJVE010000152.1:0-7840 GCF_041624275.1 Shimia sp. | reverse complement strand
GTTTCGCCGTTTCAGGACTGTGGGCGCGGCGGCGGCGGGTCATCGGCCGGCACGGCCTGCAGTCGGCCCGCCGCGCCCCTGATCGGCTGAACGTCTCCTGCCGGGACCGGCCGTGGCGGCGTCACCACGACGACCGCCAGGGCGGCACCGTTGCAATAGGCGCCGCCGTGACAATGCCCGGCGGCCTGCGAAACGCCCTGCTCGACATCGGGCGCGGGCGCCATCTCGCTTTGCGCCGCGCCGTCATGCGCGCCATGGGCCCGGGCCGGGCCCGAGAACAGCAACAGGCCGGCGAGGAGAAGACTCACCCCGATCAGCAGAGGTCTGATTGTCCTGCCCTTGTTACGCTGCACCTGTCAGAAGATCCCGTTTTCGCGCTGCAATTCCCTTACATAGGCCACGATGCCCTTGACGTCGCCACGGGTCAAGCCCGGCACCGGAGGCATGTTGCCGAAGGGCCAGTGATGCGCCCGCACCCCGTTCTGGACCGCCATGAAGAACGACTGGTCGCCGTGGTGGCCGGGCTCGTAGATCTTGTGGACCAGCGGCGGCGCCGCCCCTTCGCGCCCGGTCGCGTTGTCGCCGTGGCAGGCGGCGCATTTGGCCTCGAAGGCCAGCTTGCCGTTCCGTGCCAGCGGGCTCAGCGCCGCCGGCAGGCGGACCTCGGCGATCGGGTCGCCCGCCGCGAGCGCGCCGGTGTCGGGCGCGGTCATCGAATGCCCGCCGGGGGCCGGCGCCTTGAAAAGGTTGACCGCGAGTACCGCGGCCCCGGCGACGACCACGCCGCCGATCATCATTGTCAGTCTGTCCATCACTGCCTCTTGTCCATGCGCGATCCAGACGCGCGCGAGTCAGCTCTGCGCCATTCCAGCGCCGGAAGGTCAAACCCCCGGCGATCACGAATGGGTGAAGCGCCCGGTGGCCGGCGGGGCCAGCGGGTTCAGGCGGCCTCGGCCCGCGCCGCCCACAGGGCGCGGATCTGATCGGCCAGCGTGGTCGGATCGAAGGGCTTGGAGATCACCCCCAGATTATGGGGGCCGCTCAGCGTGCCGTTGTCGACCTCCATCAGCTTGGCGGTCATGTAGATCGCCGGCACGGTTTCGAAGCCCGGCGTGGCGCGGATCGCCTCGATGGTCTCGGGCCCGGTCAGACCCGGCATCTGCACATCGCTCAGGATCAGCTGCGGGTTGACCGATTGCAGCATGTCGAGGGCCTTTTCGCCGCGGTCCGCCTGCGTGACGTCGAAGCCGCCGATCAGGCCAAGCGCCATCTCCGCGATCTCAAGAATGTCGGGATCGTCCTCGACATGCAGGATTTTAGTCAGTTCCGTCATTGATTCCGCCTCGATCAGAGTTCCATTTCACGACGCGTTTCTGCGCCGCGCCCGACCCCGGCCGCCCATTTCGCCGCCGGCGAATTTCGACACCACGCCGCGCTCGGATTCGGCCTGTTCCTGATGGGTGACCAGAACGGTCACCGGCAGGCCCTTCGGCAGGTTGCCGTCGCTCAGCGGGAAGATGGTGGCGACACCGGATTCGTCCACATTGTGGTAAAGGATGATCGCGTCCTGCGGCTCCTGGTCCGCCATGGTCGCGGCCTGCAAAGTGTCGTCGACCACCTGGTACCCGCTGTCCGCGGCCCAGCCGACAGTGGTCGCATCGCCCGACACTAGGGTGCAGGTCAGTTCCGGCGCCTTTGCACCCTCTTCGTCAGAGCCCCCGACGGCGGCGACGGCCTGCACCATCCAGTCGTGCACCAGCGGCACGGCATCCGTCAGCTGCGGCGCCTGGCCCTTCTCATCCGGGGCCGGCAGGGTCATTTCGACGACCAGCGCCTCGCGGTTGTCGAGCTTCTTGGTCTCGACCAGGCTGGACAAGAGGGCGCGCCCCTCGGCGCTCATCCAGGCCAGGATCGTCGATTGCGACACCGCGCCCCGGCCCTTGGCCACCTGCAGCGCGTTGACACGGCCGAATTCGACCTCGACCGAGGCCCCGACCGCGCGGGCGCGCTGCAACAGCTGGCTGACCGCCTGTTCTGCAAGGTCGCCGACCGGCACCACCGCCGGTTCGGCGAATTCCGAAAACGCGATGGCCTCGCCGTTTTCCGCCGCAATCGGCACCACCTTGCCGTCCTCGATGCGCGGCAGGTCGACGAAGAACTCGGTGCCGACCTCTTCGACGCTGACGAAGAAGATCCGCCCGTCGTGGTTTTCGACGATCTGCTTGACGATCGCCAGACCCAGCCCGGTGCCGCCCTTGGAGCGCGTGTCGGAACTGTCGGCCTGCGAGAACTTGTCGAAGATCCTGCCCTGGGCGGCGGCCGGAATGCCCGAGCCGAAATCGCGGATGCTGATGCGCCAGCTGCCCTTGTGCTCGAACAGCGAGACGATGATCTCGGACCCCTTCGGCGAGAATTTGGCGGCATTGGACATCAGGTTGTCCATCACCTGGCGCAGCCGGCCGACATCGCCCATGGTCAGGTGCTCGATGTCTTCCTGGCGGATGTTGCTGACGAATTTGACCCCGAATTTCTCGGCGTAGAAGTGGTTGGCCTCCATCGCCGCGGCAATCAGGTCGCGCAGATCGCAGGAGACCAGGTTGAACTCCATCTTGCCGGCCTCGATCTTCTCGAGGTCGAGAATGTCGTTGATCATCATCACCAGCCGGTCGCAGTTGCTGTTGGCCATGGTCACCAGCTTGTTCATCTTCTCGGGCATCTCGCCGACAGCGCCCGACAGCGCCAGCCCCAGCGCGCCCTTCATCGAGGTCAGCGGCGTGCGCAGCTCGTGACTGACCGTGGCGATGAACTCGTTCTTGGCCTTTTCGGCCGCCTTGCGCTCGGTGATATCGCGATAGATGGCGATCAGCCGCGACTCGTCCTGGTCGGGCTCGGCGTATTCGAGGCTGATCTCATAGACGGTGCCGTCCTTGGCCTCGGTCTCCCAGGTCACGCGGCGCTGCGGTCCTTCGACGATCGCCTCGCTGCGCAGGGCCAGGGTCCGGAAATCCTCGGCGGTGATGAAATCCTCGGCGCCCTTGCCGCGCCAGTCGCCGCCGGTGCTGCGTTTGGCAAGATGCCGCTCGGCGGCCTCGTTGCAGTGCAGGAATTCGAAACTGTGGGGACGCATCACGAAAACCTGATCCTGGATCAGCTCCAGCGTATTGTGGAATCGTTTTTCGGAAACGCCTTGCGTCGTCTTTGTCACATCGGTCGCGACCATTGCAACCTCACTCAATTGTTCAGAGGAACTTGTTACGGGAATGAATGTACATTGAACCCAGGCCGGAGAGCCGTCGTTCTTGTTCAGTTTAAGAGCTCCGGACCACGGCACCCCAAGCTCCATGCTGGTCATGATCTCGTCATGCAGCCGGGTGTGGTCCTTGGTGTCCAGAAGCATGTCCAGCGACTGGCTGATAAGCCCCTGCCGGCTGCGAGCGCTGACTTTCAGGAAACGCTCGTTGACATGGGTGATGGTGCCATCGGGGGTCAGCATGCAGAACACCGTGTGTTCCTCGATGGCACTGCGATAGAATTTCTTGCTGCGGGTCTCGGACTTGAGCACATCGCGCCGTTCCTCGGCCAGCTGCATGTTGCGGCGCAGCTCGTAGATCAGGAAGGCCAGCGACAGCAGGCTGAGCGCGGCCACCCCGAGGATCAGCCACTTGTAGGTCTGGTAGATGCGGTTCGCAGCCTGAAGGTAATAGTTCTCATAGGGCCGCACCCGCAGCGAGATCAGCAGATCATGCACCGCCTGATAGTTCTGCGGCGCCTGCCATACGGCATCGCCGGCAGCGCGCGAGGCGGCGTCCTCGGGCGTCACCTGCAACAGCGTGTTGATGACCAGCGCCAGCGCCTCTTCGGGCATGTCGGGCATCGCCGCCATAACCCACTCGGGGAACAGCGGCGTGCTGACCCAGAACGGGTAGCCCTCGACCGCCAGACGCGAGACCGGGGCGAAATCGGCAAGGTCGACCACCCCCTTGCGGGCCAGGGTCTCGAGCATTCCGGCGCGGATCACGCCGACGTCGACCAGCCCCGACTGCACCGCGTAGATCACCTCGCGTTCGTTGCCGCCCGAAAACACCACCTCCGACATCAGGTCGCGGGGGTCCAGACGGTGCTTGCGAATCTCCTGCTCGGCCAGCCACCAGCCCGCGAAATCATTCTTGGCCACCGCCATGATCTTCTTGCCCTCGAGCTGCCCGAGGCTGCGCACGGCGCTGTCGGAACGCACGAAGACCAGCGCGCCGGTCATGTCCAGCGCCTGATCGTCCCACATATGCGCCATCGACAGCATCGCCCGGGCGCCGTTCTTGACCTCGGCGGCGACGAAGGAGGCCGAGTCGGTCAGCAACAGGTCGACACTGGCGCTTTCGACCGCCTCGATCAGCGAACCGTGGTTGTGCGGCTTGATGGAAAACCCATAGGGCAGCTGCTGTGCGGCGGCCGCGGCATTCAGCGCCGCGGCGGTCGGTCCCCATGCCTCGAGCGCGCGGGTCGCGCCCTCGGTGGCCAGAAGGCCGATCTGGAACTGGCGCGGTTCGACATCGGGCGGCGGCGCCTCCTGCGCCACGGCCCCGGCGCCGCCCGTCAGCGCAAGGCCGGCAGACAGCAACACGGCCAGCATCCCCCGGCGCAGTCTGGTGACCATCCCGAGGGGCCTCTGTGTTCCTGATGTCAAGACAGGCATCACCGTCTCACGCGTCGTCCAGTATGTTCTGAATCTCGTCGAGCAGGGCGTCGAGCAGCTCGGTCAGAAACCCGGTCTCGAGCGGGCGCGGCCCGGCCAGAATGAGGTCGATATGATGCTCGAGCTGCGCCGCCAGCGATCCCAGCCGCGCGTATCCGAGGGTGCCCGACAGCCCGTGCAGCTTGTGCGCGTGGGCCCGGATGCCATCTGCCGAAGCTTCCGTCTGCGCCGGGTCGTTCAGGACCTCCAGCAGATTCAGGAATTCTTCTTCGCGCTCTTCCAAACCCTCGACGAAACGTTCGCGCAGCTTTGCGAATCCCGCTTCCAGTTTGGCGGCACCAGACGTGTCCACACCTTGTTCCATTGCCTGCAACCTGCTTTTTTGCGCTTTTTTGATATTTTTGCGCTTCTTAATTCTTATGCACAGCCTACACAATTTCGTGCGGATTTGTGCCCCTAAATTTTTACATTCGTTAAAGCACGCTTAACGTTTCGCGGGTTTCCTGCGCTTTTTGTGACAACTGCGGTTATTTCACCACAGTTCAGCGCAGAGTTTTCCCTTCACGACGCCGTGACAACGGCGTCGTCCCGATGGTTCCTCTTCCCCGGTGGGGGGTCAGGCCGCGAAGGCGACCTGTGATCCACCGGCCAGTTTCTTCGCGCGGCCGCCATCGCTGGTCGCGATCGCCGCCTTCATGCTTTCCACGGCCCGGTCGAGGAACCGCAGATCGCCGCGTTTCTCGAACAGTTTCGGCGCCGACTTGTCACCGACAATGGCGGTGAAGCTGGTATGGACCTCGTCGCAGAAGACCAGGTCGGGGTCGTTCAGCATCACCACCAGCTCGCTCCTGAGGTCGCCGGCATCCGGCATCGTGTGGCGGTTGCCGACGCAGATGAACACGCCGCCGCCGACATAGCTCATGAAGGCCTGCGAGCCGCAGAGGATATCCGAGATCACCTCGGCGATATCGGTCAGCACGAACTGGAACTCGTCGCTGCTCGACCCGGCGTGCACCAGGGCCAGCTCGGGGATCTGAAGCGCCACCGCGGCCAGCGGGAAGTGCTTCTGCTCGAGGTTGATCATGACATAGTTTTCCAGCACCGCGCTGTTGACGAAACCCTTGATCTCGGTGATCGCCACCGGCTCGGAAAAGGCCGGCTTGGGCTTGGCCAGGGCGGTCGCGGCAGCGGCGCTGGCGCGTTTGGTTTCCGATTGCAGCCGGTCGGCCAGCCGCACGCGGGTGATCAGCTCGGTGGTGTCAAAGGGCTTGGTGACGTAATCCGTGGCCCCGGCGCTGAAGGCGCGACCGATGTAATCCTGGTTGTTCATCGCGGTGATCATCAGCACCGGCGAGTCCTTGTACTGCGCCATCGCACGCACATGGCTGCACAGCTCGATCCCGTCCATGCCCGGCATCTGGATGTCGAACATGAAACAGTCGAAGGGCTGATCGCTCTGGGAAATCTTGGCCAGCGCGTCCTCGCCGCTTTCGGCCTGGGTGATGTTCTCATAGCCATGGGCTGCGAGAATCTCGACCAGCAGTTCCCGGATCAGTTCGTCATCGTCCACTACAAGCGTTTTCATCGTCTTCTCCACCAGGCCGCACCGAAATATCCGCTTCTGCGAATCTCATTTGGTCCGGCATCCGCCCTTTCGGGCCCGCCGCTTTCTCAATGGCCCGTGTGGACCAAGCGGCTTTGGGACTCATCTAGAGCGAGAAATGTGGCGCAAATTTGACTCGATTTTGAATTCTTCGCCCGAATCCCGGGAATCCCCGCTTTTTGTTGCCGGCGCGGAAACAAAAGCCCGCAGCCTGCCCGCAGTTCGGCGCAGATGGCATCAAAACCGCCTTGTTTCGGGTTTTAAACGTCTTTTGCGAAAGCTTTTCGCGACATCGAAAGGGTTCCTTGAGGGGGCTCTGGCAGACTGGCGGCGCAACAGCCTGCGAGGATGACATGCGATTCTGCATCACCCAACTGCGCGCCGGGGCCGTGACCCTGCTGCTGGGCCTGACGCCGCCGCCTTCCGGGGCCGCCGCGCCCGAACTGCCGGTGACGGCGGATCGCTGCGCCATCGAAACCGCGCTGACCGGGCGCCGCCCGCCGGCCTGCCCGGCGCCCCTGGCCGGCGCCTTCGGCACGGCCCGAGGCGCGGCGCCAGTGGCCGGTTTCCCGCGCGCCGCCGCCGCCCCCGGCAGCCTCGAGGAAGAGCGCGGCTATTTCGTCCGCTTCGCCTTTGATTCCGACCGGCTGACCGCCGATTACACCGCCCATCTCGACCGCCTCTCCGCGGTGCTCAAGGGCCCCGCCCTCACCGGCAGCTGCCTCAAGCTGGTGGGCCATGCCGACAGTGTCGGCGCCCCCGCCTACAACCTGCGGCTCTCGCGCGACCGGGCGGCGCAGGTGGTGGCCTATCTGGTGGCCCGGGGCGGGCTGGCGGCGCGGCGCATCCTGACCGAGGCGCGCGGCGAATCGCAGCTTCTGCCCGGCCTGCCCGGCCCGCATCCGCGCAACCGCCGGGTCGAGATTCTGGCCCGCGCCGGCACCGGCGACGGGTGCCGTTGAATGTGGCGCCGGGCGCTGGCGGTCCTGCTGCTGCTCTGGTCCGCGCCGGCGGCCACCGCGACCGGACCCGGCGCCGGGTCTGACACCGGGTCCGACACAGGGACCGTCACGGGGACCGTCACGGGGACCGTCACGGGACTCGGCGCCGGGCCAACAACGCGGCCAACTGCGGGGCCCGGCCATGTCGCGCTGATCGTCGGCGTCGGCACCTATGAATTCGGGCCCGGCCTGCCCAACGCCCCGCGCGATGCGGTGGCGGTGGCGCGGGCCTTTCGCCGCCTCGGCTATCACACGGTGCTGGCGCTGGACCCCGGCCACGACGAGATGCTGCGGCAACTGGCCGAGCTGCGGATCGCGGCCCGCGACGCGCGCCAGGTGGTGATCTACTTCTCGGGCCACGGGCGGGTGGCCGGCGGCGAAAGCCACCTGCTGCTGCGCGACAGCCGCTTTGCCGCCGGGCCCGGCGCCGGCGCGCTGCCCCTGCGGGTGCTGAGCCGGGCGCTGTCGGACCGGCCGCGCCAGAAGATCCTGCTTGTCGATGCCTGCCGCCTGCCGGCGGTGGGCCCGGCCGCCTTGCCGCCGGGC
>NZ_JBFJVE010000151.1:0-7987 GCF_041624275.1 Shimia sp. | reverse complement strand
TGCAGGCGGCGATCGAGGCCCGCAGCCCGACCCAGCGCGACGCCGACAAGCGGCTGTTTCTGAGCCAGCTGACCGACGCGACCAAACGCGCCAACTTCGAGCGGTTCGGCTGGGTGTCGCCGCTTAATCTCGAGGCGATCTTCGGCTTCTGGCAGGAGATGGACCCGGCGATCTTCGACGGGCTGGACTGACCCGCGCCGGCCCCGTTTCGCGCCGCCCGCCCGGGCCGGTGATGGAACAGGCCGCGGCGGCGCCCGGTTCAGAGCGACGCCGGCGGCGCTGCCGGGCCCCGCGCCGGGTCTTCGCGGCGGCGGCCCGCAAGCTCGGCGAGCACCCGCGACAGCCGCTCGAGCAGGGTCATCGGCGCCCCCGAAAGGGCGATCGTCGCCCGGCCCCGCCCGGCCTCGAGCAGGGCGGTGACCGCCTCGCGCAGCAGCGGGTCGGCGATGCGGCCGGGGGCGATCTCGACCGTGACCCGCATCATGCGCTCGGGCGCTGCGCGGCCGGGGCTGTCCTCGAGCCGGGCCACGGTGCCGGCGACCGGCGGCATGGTCAGCGCCAGCCCGGAAAGACGGATCGCCACCGGATCGCCAATGCGCATCTGGCCGGCCTGCGGCGCAGGCACCTCGACCCGGGCCTCGAAAGTGTCGCGATCCTCGTGGCCGAGCTGCAACAGCGTCATGTCGGCGGCAAAGCTGCTTTGCCCGGACAGCGGACGCAGGCGGCGCACCCGGCCGCTGTCGGGGGCGATCAGCCAGGGCTGCGCCGCGTGGCGTTCCAGCGCCGCCAGTTCGGCGGCCTTGCGGGCGCTGTGCTCCTGCAGGGCCGCGACCTCTCTGAGCAGCGCCAGATCCTGGTCGACGACCAGCACCGCCAGCGCGATCTCGAGCTGCCGCAGGGCGCTGTCGAGGCGCTGTTTCTCCAGCGTCAGGCGCAGCGCGCGGGCCCGGGCCGAAAGCGCGTCGGGCGGCGCCGGGGCGAGGGCGCCGAGCCCCTGCAGGGCAAGGCCGGCGCGCTGGCGCAGCGCATCGCGGCTTTCGATCAGCTGGCGGCGGCGCAGCAGGTTGCGGCGGTGGATCAGGGTGCATTCCTCGAGCGCCGCTTGCAGCGCCCGCCCGGTGTCGGTGTCGGTGTCGGCGTCGAGGCCGGTGCCGGGCAGGTCGGCGGCCTTTGGCACCGGCTGCCCGAGCAGGCAGTCGCGCCGGGCGGCGGCGAGCATCAGCGCGCGTTCCAGCCCCTCGATGCGCTGGCGCAGCCGGTCTTCGTCGAGCAGCACCAGCCGCTGGCCGGCGGTCACCGGCTCGCCCTCGGCGACCAGGAGGCCGGCGACCGGGATCCCGGCCGGCAGCACCACGTCGGTCTGGCCGGCGCGCGGCGCCAGGGCACCGGGATAGCGGTGCAGGTCGGCAAAGCCGACCCGGTGCGACAGGATGGCGGCTGCCGCCACCAGCACCAGCGTGCAGAGCAGCGCCCAGCCACACCACAGCCAGGGCGCGGCGCGCAGGCTGCGCGGGGGGGCGAGGTCAGCGGCGGGGGCGGTCATGAAGCGGCACCCCCGGGGCGCGGGATTTGCGCGGATCATAGGTCGCGATGGTGACCTGCAGCATCTGGCGGCCGGCGACCTCGCAGCTTTCCACCGCCCGGGCGTCGCGCAGGATCCGCGCCAGCGGGCTCAGCTTGGCCCCCTCGGTCGCCTGTTCGAGGCTCTGGCGCGCCTTTTCCAGCGTCGCCGAAGAGACCGGCATCTCTTCTTCGGCCAGGCGCAGGATGCAATGGCCGTCGAAATGCTTGAACTCGAACCCCACGCGGCCGCCGCCGCCCAGCGTGGCCGGCTGCCGGCAGGCCAGGGCCAGCATCTCGTTGGCGATCATGCAGACCGTCCGGCGGTTGCCATCGTCGCCGTCGCGGCGGAACTGGGCGCAGATCCAGGAATCCAGCGCCTCTTCGCTGTCGAGGCTGCGTTCGGTCACGAAACGCGCCCAGCCGGCCGAGAGCCGGGCATTGATCTCGGCCGAAGGCGCCAGTTCGATCACCCGGCCGTTCTGCATCATCAGCAGCTTGTCGCATTTCTCCAGCAGGAGCCGGTCGTCGGTGACGATCAGGATCACCGCGCCGAGCCGGATCTCGTCGTCGAGCCGCCCGGCAAAGGCGCGCAGCAGCCCCGGCCCGGCGCCGTCCTCGGGGCGGTCGAAGAGATAGAGCCGCGGGCGCAGGAACAGGGCCCGGGCCAGCGCCAGCGCCTTCTGTTCGGTTTCCGAAAGCGCGCCGACCTCGCCGGCGGCGAGGATCCGGGCCACCGTATCGCTGTTGTGAACCAGTGTCTTCAGGATCGCCCGCGCCCGCGCCCCCGAGGGCCGATCGACGAAACAGCTGAGGTTGTTGGTGCCGCCGCCGGGCACCGCCAGCGGCCGTGGCGGCACCAGCACGGTCGAGATCTGCCGGTCGTCGGCCGACCGCCGCCAGGGCTGCTCGCCGGCGACCGAGACATGGCCCTGCACCGACAGGCCGGTGAGGTCATGCGGCGCCGCCAGCGCCCTCAGCAGCAGCGACTTGCCGGCGAAACTGTCACCGCGGATGCCGACCACCGTGCTCGGGGCCACGCGGAAGGAGATGTCGGACAGCAGCGGCGCCCCGCCGGGCCGCTGCACCGAGAGATTGTGCACCACCAGCCCCGGCGCGCCGGAGGCTTCGGCCCCGGCCTCTTCGCCGGCCTCGGCCTCGGCTTCGGGGGCGGGCAGGGGGCGCACCTCGGCGGCGCGGCCGGCGCGCTCGGGGTCGAGGCGCGAGCGCTGGCGCAGAAGGGCCGTGACGGCCAGCACCGCACCATAGGTGATCAGCGCCGCGGCGGTGATCGCCGGCGGATGCATGACCTCGCGCGCCGCCAGCCAGCTGCCGACCGCGAAGGCGCCGACCAGCGCCAGCAGCGCCACCGCGCCCAGCAGCCCGTCGATCAGCGGGTCGCTGCGGGCCGGCGCATTGGCCAGCGCCAGCGCCCGCGCATCGCGCCCCGAAAGGAAGGAGACCGCCTCGGCAGGCAGGAAATCCCACGGCCGCTCGGGCGGCAGGGCGCGGGCCAGCGGCACCGCGATCACCCAGCAGAGCCCCAGCGCGCCGGCAAAGGGCAGCAGCACAAGCGGGTGGATGAAGGTCAGCCCGCCGATGGCCAGCAGCGCCAGGAGGGCGCGGCCGAGCACCGCGTTGCGTTCGCGCAGGTGGCGGTAGCCGGCCAGCGCGCGGGCATGGCCGACATCGAAGATCAGGATGCCGACCACCGGCACCAGGGCGCCGAAGGCCAGCAGATAGGCCAGGATTTCCTGCCGCTGCAGCGCCACCAGGTCGAGAAAGAACACGGTGAACACCGCGATGGCCAGATAGCAGACCCCGGCACCGACGGAGAAGACCACCGACAGGGCCGCGGCCCAGAGCGGCGTCGCCCGGTCGCGCGCCGGCGGCGGCAGCGGGTCGACCGGCGGCAGATCGGCCAGTGTTCGGGTGGTCCAGGAGGGGGTGTTCGGGGGTTTCGACATGGGGTTTCGACCTCGGCTTGCCTCCCGGTCTTAAAGCCGAGGTCTTAAGAAATGTTTTTCCCCGCCAGGTCCCCTGCCGCCGGCCGCACCGGAGGCCGCCACGAAAAAAATCTCCCTTGGTTGCCAGTTGTTAACGGCTTTGCGCTTTGCTGGTTGCGCAACACCGGAGCAGCCCCCATGCAGAAGCGATCCGCACCCGCAAAGAAATCCCCGGCCTTCGGCCTGGCCGTTTTCCTGGTCGCCGTGCTGGCGCTGGGGGGGGCGACCTATTCGGTCGGGGTGACCGCGCGGCGGATCTTCCTGCAGCAGGAAGAAGAGATCGTGCCGATCATCGCCGGCGGCGCGCTGGACGACATTCCGGCGCTGATGCGCGGCAACCTGCCAAGCGCCACCATCAGCCTGGTCGACCGCCGCCCGGCGCGGCGCAAACCGCCGCGCATGTGCGAGATGGGCAAGGATTACTTCGACCGGCTGGAGCGCAACCGGGAGGCCGCGCCCGGCTATACGCGGCGCAACGAATATGTCCGCCGCTACCGCGCCCGGCGCGGTTTTCTGACCGAGCGCGAGATGCGCGCCGCCCGCGTCGCCTGGCATTATTTCGAGAAATTCACCCAGGACAGCACCGGTTTGGCCAATTCGGTCGGCAACTACCCGTCGACGACCCTGTGGGACACCGCCTCCTATGTCGCCGGGCTGGTCGCCGCCTACGAGCTGTGCCTGATCGAAAAGCCCGAGTTCGACCGCCGAATCACCCGGCTACTGACCACCGTCAAATCGCTGGAGCTGTTCCGCAAGGAGCTGCCCAACAAGGTCTATCACACCAAGACCGGGGCCAAGGTCGACTATACCAACAAGCCCGGCGAGATCGGTTTTTCGGCGCTTGATATCGGCCGTTTCCTGGTCTGGATGCGGATTTGCAAGAACCGCTATCCCTATCTCGCCAACACCATCGATTCGGTGCTGCTGAAATGGGATTTCAGCAATGTCGTCGACCGCGAGGGCCTGCTGTTCGGCGCCTATGTCGACAAGAAGACCGGCGAGGCGGTCTATGCCCAGGAGGGGCGGCTGGGCTATGAGGAATATGCCGCCAAGGGCTTTGCGCTCTGGGGGTTCCGGCCGCTGCTGGCGCATCGCGCCGAACCCTTTCTGACCGCCTCGATCTTCGGCACCCAGGTGCCCTATGACGGGCGCGACCCGCGGGTGTTCCATTCGCAGAATTACGTGGTCACCGAATCCTATCTGCAGGACGGCATGGAGCTGGGGTTTGACCTGCCGCATGACGATGCCACCCCCGACTGGCTGCATTCCGACGGCTGGCGGGCCGAGTTCGCCGACCGCATCTATCAGGTGCAGGAGAACCGCTGGCGGCGCACCGGCTTCATGACCGCGCGTTCTGAGCACAACGTCAAGGGGCCGCCCTATTTCACCTATGACACGATCTTTTCCGACGGCTACCCGTGGAACACGGTGACCCCGCGCGGCGATTACGTGCCCGATCACGCCGCGGTTTCGGCCAAGGCCGCGCTTGGCATGTGGGCGCTGTGGGAAAGCGACTATACCGATGTGCTCTACGAGGCGGTGATCGAGCTTTACGACCCCGAGAACGGCATGTTCGAAGGGCTTTACGAACGCGGCCAGGGGCGGGTGGCGATCTTCACCGCCAACAACAACGGCATCATCCTGACGGCGCTTCTGCACAAGGTGCAGGGCACGATCCTGACCCCATACACCGGCGATACCGAGGTCTGGTACACCGCCTACCGCGACCAGGACCTGCGCCAGCGCCGCAACTACCCCGATCCGCCGCAGCGCGAAGACTGGCTTCCCGCCCTGCGCCATTCGGTACAAGAAAAGGCTGATTACTGATGACACCCCTTGCGAGACACCTGACCGCCTTCCTGCTGCTGTTCCTCGGCCTGCCGGGGCCGCTTGCGGCCCAGAGCGGCCCGGGGGATGGCCGCGGCAACGATCTCTTCGCCTCGGAGAACGCGATCGTCGACACCGCGATTCCCTTTGCCATCGGCGCCCGCGAGGCGCAGCAGTCGCTGCGCGGCTCCTTCGGCTGGCCGACTTTCCAGGAGGGGCTGGTGGAAGGGGTCTATTTCCGCTTCGACCCCGACGGCTATGCCCGGTTCTCGCCCAATCCGCGGCTGGATGTCGATGTCTTCGAGGTGATCTGCAAGTCGCGCACCATGACCTGCATGGCGCGCAAGGACCCGCTGTCGTTCTTCCTTACCGATCGCGGCCAGTTGCAGCTGCGGCTCGACATGGCGGGTGCCGGCTACCGGTTCTTCGTCTCCGAGGGGATCTCGGAGATCCAGATTCCCGAACGGGTGCTACAGCCGCTCGACACCCAGATGGAGAACCTGCTGGCCACCGGCGGTGAGCTGATCATCCGCCGTGGCGGCGAAGAGATCGCCCGCGCCTCGCTGCGCGGTTTCGTTGCCACTGCCAGCTATCTGCGCTGGATCGCCTCGGGTCAGGACTATGCGGTGCTGCCGCGCGGCTGGCCGGTGCCCAATGCGGCGCGCCGGCCCGACACCGCCGGCGTCACCCAGGCGGTGAACTGGGCCTCGCCGATGCCGCAGCCGCAGCGCGTGGCGCCGCCGGCCCGGACCCTGCCGCCGGCAATGGCCGTGGCGCCGCCGCCCTTGCTGTCTCCGCCGGTGACATCGCAGGTGCCGCCGGCAGCGGCGGACCCGCAGGCCGGCCGGGTCGAGGCCGAGCTTGCCCAGCTGCGCCGGATGATCGCCGACCTGGCGCAGCTGCGGGCGGCACCGGCGCCGGCGGTGGCCGATGCGGCGCCACCGGGCCCGGCCGAGGCGGCATCGGATGTCGAGACCCTGCGGGCGCTGGCCCGCCAGCTGCAGGGGCAACTGGATCAGCTGCGCGACACCAGCGGCCCGATGGCCGCGCCCGTTCCGACGACGGCGGCGGTTCCGGTGGCGCCGCCCATCGTGACCCCGGCGGCGCGCCCGGTGATGACGCAGGCCGCCCAACTGGCCGCCCAGCAGGCCGCCCCCGTGGCCGCGACTCTTCCAATGACACAGCCCCTGGCAACACCTGTGACGCGTGCCACACCATTGGCCACGCCATTGACTGCGCCATTGGGTTCGACATTGGCATCCACCGGGCCAGCACCTGCTTCGGGGCCGGCCGAGGCCGTGCCACCGGGGTCTGATGACCCTTCGGCCGAGGCCGTGGCAACCGCGCGCAAGCTCGAAATGCTGATGCAGGAACTGGGGCTGGACCTGAAGACGGCGGTGGCGGTGCTGGAAATCTCGGCCGCGGGGACGCCGTCCGGGCAGACCGGCACGGCCGGCCTGCGCGTCGGTGATCGGGCGCCGGCCGCCCCCCCTCCGGTGGCGGTCGTCTTTCCGGGCAGCGGCGCAGAGGGTGCCGCGGAAGCCGGCCTGGTGGAGCAGATCCTGAGCGAGCTCGAGGCCGAGATCGCCAGCGCCGCGCCGCCCGACGAACCGCAGGCGGCATCGCCTGTATCGCCGCCGCCTGCCCGCCCGCTCGGGCCGCAGGACTACCAGCTGCTGACGCGCTATTTCCGCTCGGTCGTCCTGCCGGCGCTGGCGCAGCCTGCCGCCGGGCACTGAGACCTCGCCGGAGATCGGCCCCGAGGCGCGGCCGGCCAGAAACCCCGAGGCGTCGCCCCGCGGTCTCTGGCCGTGCCGCACCGTGCCGCGCTGTGCCGCACCGTGCCGCATCGTGCCGAACCGTGCCGCACCGGCAGCCGGGGCAAAGGGGCGGCGAAGCGATGCTTTGGGCGAGGCTTCCGCCGCCCGCCCGCAAACCCGCGCGCAGACCCGGATGGCGCCCCTGTTGCGCCGGACGTCCCTGGCGCGGGATGCCCCTGGCGCGTGAGGACCGGTGTGTGAGGATCGGTGGGCGATGAACAGTGCAAGACGACCAGTGCAGGAAGACCAGTCCGGGAAGACCAGTGCCGGAAGACCGCTGCGCGACGGCCAGCGCGCAGCCGGCGCAACGGGGCGGCAACCGTCCCGGGGCGGGACAGGGTCGGTGCCCCCCAGAAGCCCGCCCGGCGGCTTCCCCTGACGCCCACCCCTCCGGCAAGCGCCCTGCGGGCAATGGGCCGGGGCGGTCGTCATCCTCTGTGATGCCCCGGCACGGCGCGGCGCGGGATGACCGTCTTCGGCCCTCGCAACGCGCCGTGGCCGGCGGCGCCGTCGGGCTCCTGGCCCGCCCGGCAAGCGCCGGGGGGCGGCGAGGGCGCCGGGACTTGCCGGGGATTTGTCAGGAGATTTACCTGGAAATTTACCTGAAGATTTACCTGGAGACTTACCTGAAGATTTGCCCGGAGAAATACCCGGAGAATTGTCCGGGGCTTGCCCGATGATTCCCCTGATGATTCCCCTGGTGATGCTCCGATTGATGCCCCCCGTGATCCCCCCCGTGATCCCCCCCGTGATCCCCCCTGTGATCCCGCCCGT
>NZ_JBFJVE010000150.1:0-8127 GCF_041624275.1 Shimia sp. | reverse complement strand
CGTCGGCCCGCGCCAACCCGGCCCGGCGCAGCAGGCGCAGGGTCAGCCTCTCGTAGATCGGCTGGCCCTGGGCCAGCGCCAGAAGGCCCTGTCGCATATGAACCCGGCGCTGGAAGCGCAGGTGGCGCAAGAGCGCTGCCAGCACGCCGCGATTGGGGGCAAGGAACAGCGAGACCGCGAACAGGGCAAAGCCGACCAGAACGATGATCGGCCCGGTGGGCAGGCCGGGGGCCGCAGCCGACAGCGCCGCGCCGAAAAAGCCCGAAACCCCGCCGACCAGCCCGGAAATCAGCGTCAGCCGGTCGGTGCGGTCGGTCCAGAATCGTGCGGTGACCGGCGGGATGATCAGCAGCGCAACAATCAGGATCAGCCCGACGATCTTCAGCCCCACCACCGTCACCGCCATCGCCAGCAGCATGATCAACAGGTCGATCCGGGCCACGTTCAGCCCGTTGGCGGCGGCAAACTCGGGGTCGAAGGCGACCAGCCCCATCGGCCGGCGCCAGGTCAGCACCACCGCCAGGGTCAGCGCCCCGCCGATCACGATGACCGCCGCATCGTTCCACAGCATGCCGGCGGTCGACCCGAGCAGGAAACCTTCGAGCCCGGCCTGCCGCCCCGAAGACATGGTCTGGATCACCGTCAGCAGGACGATGCCGAAGCCGAAGAACACCGACAGCACCGCACCGATGGCGGCATCCTCGGCCAGCCGGGTGCGGCGCACCAGCCAGCTGACGCAGATCAGGCCGATGGCCGCCGAAAACGCCGAGCCGGCCAGCAGGCCGATCAGGTTGCGCCCGTCGCCGCCCAGCGCGACCATGACCATGAAGGCCAGCGCCACGCCGGGCAGGGTCGCATGCGAGATCGCGTCGCTGACCAGCGCCCGTTTGCGCAGGAACAGGAAGGTGCCGGTCACCCCGGCCGAGATCCCGAGGAAACAGGCACCGATGGTCACCAGCGTGGCGTTATAGCCCAGCTGGAGGAACAGGGCGTCCCACAGCATGGCTCAGCCCGCGACCAGATCCAGCTGGTCGATCTGGCCGCTGGCCAGCCGTCCGCCGTAGGTCTTGTCGAGGTTCTGCGCGGTGAACGCCTCAGCGACGCTGCCCTCGGCGATCTTGCGGGTGTTGATCATGAAGACATGGTCGAAATACTCGGGCACGGTCGACAGGTCGTGGTGCACCGCGACCACGGTCTTGCCCTCGTGGCGCAGGCCCTTCAGCACCGCGATGATGGCCTTTTCGGTGGCCGCGTCGACCCCGGCAAAGGGTTCGTCCAACAGATAGAGATCGGCGCTCTGGGCCAGGGCGCGGGCAAGAAAGACCCGTTGCTGCTGCCCGCCCGACAACTGGCCGATCTGGCGGTCGGCGAAATCGGTCATGCCGACCCGGTCGAGACAGGCCATCGCCGTGTCGAGATGGGCCTTGCGCAGCCGGCGCAACAGGCCCAGCTCGCGGTATAGCCCCATCAGCACCACGTCGATCACACGGGTCGGGAAATCCCAGTCGACGCTGGCGCGCTGGGGCACATAGGCGATGCGCCGGCGCTGCGCCGCCAGCGGCCGCCCATAGACCAGCGTCTGGCCCGAAAGCGGCTTCACGATGCCCAGCATCGCCTTCAGCAGGGTCGACTTGCCGGCGCCGTTGGGCCCGATGACGGCCGTCATCGACCCTTCGGCCACCGTCATGTCGACCGAAAACACCACAGGTTTCTGGCCATAAGACACCGTCATGCCGCGCACCGCCAAGGGGCTGTCGTCAAGCTTGTCGGCGGCCGGGGCTTGCCCCTGAGTGGCGGCCAGTTCCAGTGTCATACCCTATACTCCCTCAAAACCCGGCCGAAAGCCGCCCTGTCATGCCGCGCGCCGGTGCCTGACCGCCGAGCGCGGTGGCGATCACCGTCACGTTGTGGTCGATCATGCCAAGATAGGTGCCTTCATAGGTGCCGGGTTCTCCCATGGCGTCAGAGAACAGTTCTCCGCCGACAATGACATTGTGGCCTTGTGCCGCAGCCCCTTCGGTCAGGGCACGGATGCTGCGATCCGAGACCGAGCTTTCGACGAAGACCGCGCCGATGCGGCGCGCGACAAGAAGGTCGACCAGCTCGCCGATGCGGTTGAGCCCGGCCTCGGACTGGGTCGAGATGCCCTGGATGCCGAGAACCTCGAATCCGTTGTCGCGGCCGAAATAGCCGAAAGCGTCATGGGCGGTGACGAGAACGCGTTTTTCGACCGGCTCCGTGGCGATGGTCTTCTGGGCATAGGCATGCAGCGCCGCCAGATCCTGTAGATAGGTTTCGGCATTGGCGGCAAAGGCCTGCGCCAGATCCGGGCGTGCGGCGCTCATCGCGTCGCGGATCGTAGCCACGCAATGGGCCCAGATATTGGGCGCCATCCAGACATGGGGGTCGAACTTGTCGGCATAATCCGGGTGCACCCGCAGCAGATCGCGCGGGATGCCGTCGGTCACCGCCTTCACCGGCACGCGCTTCTCCAGCTTGTGCAGGAACTCCTCCATCTGCGCCTCGAGATAGAGGCCGTGCCACAGCACCAGATCGGCCCGGGTCATGGCCACGATATCAGACCGCGTCTGACGATAGGAATGCGGATCGACCCCCGGCCCCATCAGCCCGGTGACAGTGACGAAGTCACCGCCGACGCGGCGCGCGGTATCGGCGATCATGCCGGTGGTCGCAACGATGGTCAGCTTGTCCAGCGCCCAGGCCGGCGCCGCCAGAAGCGCGGCCCCGGTGGCGCCGGCCAAGACAAAGTGACGACGGGAAATCTGCATGTCGGTACCTCGAAGATTCGGTCCAGTTGAATATGAGAGCCATTCGCAACAAAGTCAATGCAATTGAGAATTGTTCGCAATTTATTTTTGACCGCAAGGACAAATTCCGGTCTGACGCCGGTCCGGCGCTGCTTGAAAATCCAACGCTTGCGTGACAGGGTGAGCGCCTATCGCGACAGAATTTTCCGGCACTGGAAACGACATGCAAAGCCCGACACAGACCGCCAGCCCGCATCAGCTGCCGCAAACGCTGGAGCCGCGCAATCCGGGCATGGATCTCGACCTTGACTGGGTGCGCGGCCAGCAGGCCAACAGGTCGGCCATCGAACGCCGCGCCCAGAGCCTGCCTGGGCGCCGCTCGCTGAAGAAAGAGCACCAGGCCGCCTGGCTCCTGAAGGCGATCAGCTGCATCGACCTGACCACCCTCTCGGGCGATGACACCGAAGGCCGGGTGCGGCGGCTGTGCGCCAAGGCCCGCCAGCCGGTCGATGCCGGCATGCTGGCCCGCCTCGGGTTGCCGGGGCTGACCACGGGGGCGGTCTGCGTCTATCACGACATGATCGCCTGCGCGGTGGATGCGCTGCGGGGGTCGGGCATTCCCGTGGCGGCGGTCTCCACCGGCTTCCCGGCCGGTCTGTCGCCACTGGCGCTGCGGATCGAAGAGATCCGCCACAGCGTCGCCGCCGGCGCCGCCGAGATCGACATCGTGATTTCGCGCCGCCACGTGCTGAAGGGCGACTGGCAGGCGCTTTATGACGAGATGCGCAGCTTTCGCGAGGCCTGCGGCGATGCCCATGTCAAGGCGATCCTGGCTACCGGAGAACTTGGCACCCTGCGCAATGTCGCCCGCGCCTCGCTGGTCTGCATGATGGCCGGGGCCGATTTCATCAAGACCTCGACCGGCAAGGAAAGCGTCAACGCCACCCTGCCGGTGTCGCTGGTGATGGGCCGCGCCATCCGCGACTATTTCGACCGCACCGGCTATCGTGTCGGCTACAAGCCTGCCGGCGGCATTTCCAAGGCCAAGGACGCGCTGACCTATCTCGCCCTGATCAAGGACGAACTGGGCGACCGCTGGCTGCAACCCGACCTGTTCCGCTTTGGCGCCTCGTCGCTTCTTGGCGACATCGAGCGCCAGCTCGAGCATCATCTCACCGGCCATTACTCGGCCAGCTACCGCCACGCCATGGCATGAGGACCGCGCTATGACCGTCAAGGAGATCTTCGAGACCATGGACTACGGCCCCGCCCCCGAAAGCGCTGCCGAGGCGCTGGCCTGGATCGTCGACCAGGGCGCCAAGTTCGGCCATTTCATCGACGGCGGCTTCACCGCGCCGGGCGATGATTTCACCAGTCGCAACCCGGCCAACGGCGAGACTCTGGCCACGCTGTCGCAGGCCACCCGGGCCGATGTCGATGCCGCCGTCGCCGCCGCCCGCAAGGCCCAGCCGAAATGGGAAAAACTGGCCGGCCCTGGCCGTGCCAAATACCTCTATGCCATCGCCCGGCTGGTGCAGAAACACGCCCGCCTCTTCGCGGTGCTGGAGACCCTCGACAACGGCAAGCCGATCCGCGAAAGCCGCGATATCGACATTCCGCTGGTGCACCGCCATTTCTATTATCACGCCGGCATGGCGCAGCTGATGGAGGCCGAGTTGCCGGGCCGCGCCGCGCTTGGGGTCTGCGGCCAGATCATCCCGTGGAACTTCCCGCTTCTGATGCTGGCCTGGAAAGTGGCCCCGGCGCTGGCCATGGGCAATACGGTGGTGTTGAAACCGGCGGAATACACCTCGCTCAGCGCGCTGCTGTTCGCCGATATCTGCCGCCAGGCGGGCCTGCCGCGGGGGGTGGTCAACATCGTCACCGGCGACGGCGACGTCGGCGAGATGATCGTCGCCCACGACGGCATCGACAAGATCGCCTTCACCGGCTCGACCGAGGTCGGGCGCCGCA
The DNA here is from genome assembly GCF_041624275.1 of Shimia sp. GTDB lineage: Bacteria > Pseudomonadota > Alphaproteobacteria > Rhodobacterales > Rhodobacteraceae > Shimia. Next base: position 3,385 of record NZ_JBFJVE010000150.1, on the reverse strand, counting down.
TCCGCGAGGCAACCGCAGGCTCGGGCAAGGCGCTCACGCTGGAGCTGGGCGGCAAATCCCCCTATATCGTCTTCGACGACGCCGACCTCGACAGCGCCGTCGAAGGGCTGGTCGACGCGATCTGGTTCAACCAGGGCCAGGTCTGCTGCGCCGGCTCGCGCCTGCTGGTGCAAGAAGGCATCGCCGCGCCTTTCCACCGCAAGCTGAAGGCCCGCATGGACGGGCTGCGGCTGGGCAACCCCTTGGACAAATGCGTCGATATCGGCGCCGTGGTCGACCCGGTGCAGCTGGCCGCCATCACCGCGTTGGTCGAGAGCAACCGCGAGGGCGAGACCTACCGGGCCAATGTCGAGATGCCGGTCGAGGGCTGTTTCTACCCGCCCACCCTGATCACCGGACTCGCCCCCGCCGCGCGGCTGATGCAGGAAGAAATCTTCGGCCCGGTCCTGGTCTCGACCACCTTCCGCACCCCGGCCGAGGCGGTCGCGCTGGCCAACAACACCCGCTATGGCCTTGCCGCGTCACTCTGGACCGAGAACGTCAACCTCGCCCTCGACATGGCCCCGCAGCTGGTCGCCGGGGTGGTCTGGGTCAATGCCAGCAACCTCTTTGACGCCGCCGCCGGTTTTGGTGGCAGGCGCGAAAGCGGCTTTGGCCGCGAAGGTGGCTGGGAGGGGCTTTCGGCCTATACCCGGCCCGCAGCCGCCACCAGGCCGCTGGCGCCGGTGACGGCCTTTGCTGGCGACAAGGGCCCCGCGGACCCGCTGGACCGCACCGCGAAGCTTTACATCGCCGGCAAGCAGGCGCGCCCCGACGGCGGTTATTGCCGCAATGTCTACGGCAAGTCGGGGGCGCTGCTGGGGCAAGCGCCGCTGGCCAATCGCAAGGATGTCCGCAATGCCGTCGAAGCGGCGCAGGCCGCCGCAGGCTGGAGCCGGACCAGCGGCCACCTGCGCGCCCAGATCCTTTACTACATCGCCGAGAACCTGTCGGCGCGCGGCGACGAATTTGCCAGCCGCATCAACGCCCTGACCGGCGCCCGTTCGGGGCAGAAAGAGGTCGAGGCCACCATCGAGCGCCTGTTCAGCGCCGCCGCCTGGGCCGACAAGTTCGACGGGCAGGTGCACAACGTTCCGATCCGCGGCGTGGCGCTGGCCATGCGCGAAGCGGTCGGCACCATCGGCGCCCTCTGCCCGGACGAGGCGCCGCTGCTGGGGCTGGTGTCGATCATGGCGCCGGCCATCGCCATGGGCAACCGCATGGTGCTGGTCGCCTCGGAGCCCTTCCCGCTGGCGGCCTGCGATTTCTACCAGGTGCTGGAAACCTCGGACCTGCCCGCTGGCGTCGTCAACATCCTGACCGGCGCCCATGGCGAACTGGCGTCGCCCCTGGCCGGCCATCACGACATCGACGCGGTCTGGAGCTTTTCCTCGACCGATCTCGGCGCCGAGATCGAACGCACCAGCGCCGGCAACCTGAAACGCACCTGGGTCAACAATGGCCGCGCCCGCGACTGGCGGCAGGATCACAGCCGCGCCTTTCTCGAGGCCGCGACCGAGGTCAAGAACATCTGGGTGCCCTACGGCGAATGACCCCGGCGGGCTTTTCTCCTGACAGGATGCGGGCGGGGGGGCACCCCCCCGCCAACAGCCGCCCTCAGGCGCCGATCTGCAACGCCTTCTGAACCAGCACCTCGGCCTGCCGGATCGAGGCATAGTCGATAAGCCGCCCGTCCAGCGACACCGCGCCCTTGCCGTTGGCCTCGGCCTCGGCCATCGCCGACAGGATGCGCTGCGCCCGGTCCACTTCACTGGCCGAGGGGCTCATCACCTCGTTGGCCAGCGCGATCTGCGAGGGGTGGATGGCCCATTTGCCTTCACAGCCCAGCGCCGCGGCGCGTCTGGCGGCGGCGCGATAGCCGTCGGGGTCCGAGAAATCGCCGAAGGGCCCGTCGATCGGGCGCAGCCCGTTGGCCCGCGCCGCAACCACCATGCGCGACAGCGCATAGTGCCACATGTCGCCCCAGTGCACGCCACGCCCGCCGTCTTCGGCGGGGTCGGTCAGCACCGCGTAATGCGGGTTCACCCCCCCGATGATCGTGCTGCGCGCCCGGGTGCTGGCGGCATAGTCGGCGACCCCGAAATGCAGGCTCTCGTTGCGCTTGGACGCGGCGGCGATCTCGCTGACATTCTGCATGCCCAGGGCGGTCTCGATGATATGCTCGAAACCGATGCGTTTCTTGTGGCCCATGGCGTCTTCGATCTGGGTCACCAGCATGTCGAGGGCATAGACATCCGACGCGGTTCCGACCTTGGGGATCATGATCAGATCAAGCCGTTCGCCGGCCTGTTCGACCAGATCGACAACATCGCGATACATGTAATGCGTGTCGAGCCCGTTGATGCGCACCGACATGGTCTTGGTGTTCCAGTCGATGTCGTTCAACGCCTCGATGACGTTCTTTCGCGCCTGTTCCTTTTCGTCGGGCGCCACCGCATCCTCGAGATCGAGAAAGATCACATCGACGTCGGATTTCGCTGCCTTTTCAAACATTTGAGGCTGACTTCCCGGGATCGCCAATTCACTGCGATTGAGCCTGCCCGGCGCCTGTTCGATGCTGTGGAAACTCATGTCTTGACCACTCCTTTTGCTCTGGTCGTTTGGCATGACGGCCACAAAAGAAGTCAGAATCACGCGCTGTCAAGAAATTTTATTGCGTACAATTGCATGCAGATGAAACAAATCTAACGCGATTTTTCCCTCTCCGACGCTTCGCCCGGCAGGCGCGACGAATAGTAAAACGCGATGGCCTGTGCCCGGTTCCTGACCGAGAGTTTCTCGTAGAGATTCGAGAGGTGGAATTTCACCGTGTTGGTCGAGATTCCCAGCGCCTTGGACAGCTCGCGATTGGTCAGCCCCTTGGACAGCGCCTCCAGCATGGTGCGCTCGCGGCGCGACAGGCTGTGAATCGGGTCTTTCTGCAATTCGCGGATGTCGATGAAGGGGAACACCATCTTGCCGGCGGCGACGTCCGCGCAGGTCGCCAGCAGGCCCTCGACATCTGCCGAGCGATCGGCAAAGCCCGCCGCGCCGGCGGTCATGGCAAGGCGCGGCAGATCGCCGGTGCCGTCGCCGTAGACCACCAATCGCGGCGCGTTTTCCTGTTCGCGCAGCACCTCGATCAGCTTGGCGCCGCCCAGCACCGGCAGATCCCAGTCGATCACCCCGACCTGAACCGGCACCCGCATCACGGTGCCGAGAAAGCCCTCGGCGGTGGCGGTGGTGGCAACGAGGGAGAATCGCGGGTCACGGTCGAAAATCTCGGACATGGCCGACAAAACCAGAGAATTGCTGTTGGCCAGCATGACATCGATCGGGCGTGTCT
>NZ_JBFJVE010000149.1:0-8139 GCF_041624275.1 Shimia sp. | reverse complement strand
GTAGGCGGCGTCGGAAAACCCGGCATTGGCCCCCGCTCCGGCCTCGATGGCGCAGTCATATCCCAGCTTCATCAGCTGCTTGGCGGAGTCCGGCGTCATCGCCACACGGTTCTCTCCGTCAAACACCTCTCTTGGTGTTCCGATCTTCACGTTTCCTATCCCCCTAGGTCAAAGAGCAATATTGTTTCAAACAGCCGATGCTGCGATTGCGAAAGTTTTTAGCGTGCCGTCGATTGCTGCACAAGCAAACCTTTCGCAATTGTTTCACACAGCAGCGTAACGTCATCAAAGCCAGCGCCTGACTTTCTGGCAGTAGCGGGCGTAGTCGGCGCGGAACCTGCGCCGCAGCCGGTTTTCCTCGGGGATCACGAAGCGCCGTTCGATGACCCAGACAAAGACCGGCACCAGCGGCAGCGCCAGAACCGCATCCCAATAGAGGATCAGCCCGGCAAGGATCATTGCGTCGCCAAGATAGATCGGGTTGCGCGAGCGCGAGAAGATCCCGCTCTGGACCAGGCGATCGGCCTCCTGATGCGGGATGATGGTGGTTTTCTGGCGCCGCATCTCGACCGCGGCCAGCAGGATCAACACCAGACCTCCGCCCACCAGAAGCCCCCCGGCAAGATCCGCCCAGACCGGGCCAAAGCCCAGCCCGGCATCGAGAAACCGCACCTGACACCAGGCCAGAAGCACGAAACCGGCCAGCCACAAAGGCGGCAGATCCAGCCAGCGCGGCATTCTAGGAAACCTCGGACGCGGCGGCCGGTCGGTCCGGCAAGGGGTGGCGGCACATCCGTTCGAGGCGCTTCGGGCACATATGGACAAGCATGTATCGGCTATGCGGGATCACGGCCCCGAAAGCAAGCCGGCATCGCGCCGCAGACCGGGCGTCGTTGCGATTTTGTGAAAAGTGACGTACCGGCGCGACTTGTCAGTCGGCCTTGGCCAGATACTCTGCCTGCGAAACAGGGAGAACAGACATGCACCTTCAAGGAAAACACGCACTGGTCACCGGCGGCGGCACCGGCATCGGGCTGGCCATCGCCCGCGCATTGGCTGCGGCCGGCGCCGAGGTCACGATCACCGGGCGCCGCGCCGAGGTCCTGAACCAGGTTGCCGGCAACGGCTTGCACGCGCTTCAGATGGATGTCTCGGACGAAGCCTCGGTGGTCGATGGCACCGCCGCCGCCGTCGCGGCCCGCGGCCCGATCCAGATCTGCGTCGCCAATGCCGGCATCGCCGAAGGGCGCGCCCTGCACAAGATGACGCTCGAGGACTGGCGCTTCATGATGGGCATCAATATCGACGGTGCCTTCCTGACCATACGCGAAAGCCTGAAATCCATGATCACCACCGACTGGGGCCGGGTGATCGGCGTGTCGTCGATTGCCGGCCTGCGCGGCCTCAAGGGCGCCCCCTGCTACGGCGCCTCGAAACATGCGCTGAACGGGCTGATCAAGTCGCTGTCGGCCGATTACGCCGACAAGCCCTATACGTTCAACTCGCTGTGCCCGGCCTATGTCGACACCGACATCATCACCGACAACACCCAGAAGATCATGCAGCGCACCGGTCTGTCCGAAGAAGCGGCGCGCGACCTGATGGTCGGCGTCAACCCGCATGGCCGGCTGATCACCTCCGAAGAGGTGGCCGAGGCGGCGATGTTCCTCTGCGCGCCGAATTCCGACAGCATGCGCGGCCAGACCATCCAGATCTCGGGCGGCGAGCTCTAGTCGCGGCGGGCGGCGCGTTCCTTGCCGACTGCGCCCCCTGCCCGATCGCGAACCAAGGGAACATATCCGCCGGTCCCGCGATCCGGACGTGACCGACCCGTGACGCAGACGGCGGGATGCACCGGGCATTCCGCCGCCTCCGACCTGCAATCGCGGCCGTCGATCACGGCCCCTGATGCCTGGCATCACGAGAAATGCTGGTGCATGGCCGATGCGCCTCGGCTAAGCCTGTAGCGATCACGCCGGACCCGCCCCGGCCCCGCCGCAGGAGAGACAGATGACCGATTTCGACGCCACCAAAGCCCTGTTCCACCTGCCCGAGGGGGTGATCTACCTCGACGGCAATTCGCTCGGGCCCCTGCCCCGGGCGGCGGCGCAGGTGATGCAGAAAACGATACACAAGGAATGGGGCGAGATGCTGATCACCGGCTGGAACAAGGCCGGCTGGATGGAACAGCCGATGCGGATCGGCGATCGCATCGGCGCCATGCTGGGGGCGGAACCGGGCCATGTCTGCCTTGGCGACACCCTGTCGATCAAGGTCTATCAGGCGCTGGCGGCGGCGCTGGCGCTGGTCCCCGAACGCCGGGTGATCCTGTCGGACAGCGGCAATTTCCCCACCGATCTCTACATGGCGCAGGGGCTGATCCGGGCCCTTGGACGGGGGCACGAATTGCGGCTGGTCGACCCCGAAGACGTGGCCGACCACCTGAGCGAAGAGGTGGCGGTGCTGATGCTGACCGAGGTCGATTACCGCACCGGGCGCAGGCACGACATGCGCGCGCTGAGCGAAATGGCCCGCGACCGGGGGGTCGTGACCCTCTGGGATCTTGCCCATTCCGCCGGTGCCCTGCCGGTCGACCTTGCCGGATGTGGCGTGGATTTCGCGGTCGGCTGCACCTACAAATATCTCAACGGCGGTCCCGGCGCGCCGGCCTTCATCTACGTGGCGCCGCGCCATGCCGGCCGGATCGAGCCCGTCCTCTCGGGCTGGCTCGGCCACCAGGCCCCCTTTGCCTTCGATCTCGACTACCGCCCGGCGGCCGGCAGCGAACGGCTGCGCGTCGGCACCCCGCCGGTGCTCCAGATGGCCGCCCTCGAGGCCGCGCTCGATATCTGGGACCGGGTCGACATCGACGATCTGCGCGCCCGCTCGATCGCGCTCGGCGAATTGTTCATCTCCGAGGTGGAATCCCGCTGCCCGATGCTGACCCTTGCCAGCCCGCGCGATCCGCACCGGCGCGGCAGCCAGGTGTCCTTTGCCTTCGACGAGGGCTATGCCGCCATGCAGGCGCTCATCGACCGGGGCGTGATCGGCGATTTCCGCGCCCCTGACATCATGCGCTTCGGCATCACGCCGCTCTATATCGACGAAGCCGACATCGGCGCCGCCGTGGCGGTCATCGCCGAGGTGATGCACAATGCCCTCTGGGACCGCCCCGCCTACAGGCGCCGCGCCACCGTCACCTGACCGTCACCTGACCGGCACCTGAGCGTCACCTGAGCGTCACCCAAGCGCCCCGGCGCCGGTCGCGGCGGGCTCAGGCGGATTTCAGCACCGGCATCGGCCGCCCGCCATCGGCCCAGGCGCGCACCGCGTCGCCAAAGGCCTCGAACAGCGGCCGCGACACCGGGTCATTGGCCGAATCCCATTCCGGGTGCCACTGCACCGACAGGGTGAAGCCCGGCGCCTCGCGGATATAGATCGCCTCGGGCGTGCCGTCGGGGGCATGGCCGTCGACCACCACCCGCGCCCCGGGGCGGTTGATGCCCTGCCCGTGCAGGGTGTTGGTCATCACCCGGCGCGCGCCCAAGAGGGCGTGGAACACGCCGCCCTCGGAAAACTCCACCAGGTGGCGCAGGGCGAATTTCTCTTCCAGCGTGCCGTCGGGCGGCATCCGGTGGTTGTCGCGCCCGGGCAGGTCGCGGATCTCCGGGTAGAGCGAGCCGCCCATCGCCACGTTGACCTCCTGAAAGCCCCGGCAGATGCCGAAGAAGGGCTGGCCACTGGCAACGCAGGCCCGCACCAGCGGCAGCACGATGGCGTCGCGCGCCCGGTCGAACTCGCCATGGGCGGCGGTCGCCGCCTCGCCGTAATGCTCGGGGTGCACGTTGGGGCGCCCGCCGGTCAGCAGGAAGCCGTCGCAGCGCTGCAGCAACTCGTCGACCGAGACAAAGCGCGGATCGGCCGGGATCAGCAGCGGCATGCAGCCCGAGACCCCGGCAATGGCCTCGGAATTCATCGTCCCGCCGGCATGGGCCGGGTACTGGTCGTTGATGAGATACTGGTTGCCGATGATTCCGACGACGGGTCGCGCCATTTTGCCCTCGCTTGCCTGTTCCCGGCCAGCATAGGCCGCGCCCAGGGCAATGGCAAAGCCTACGCGCAGGCCGACCCGGCGTCTTTCTCTTGCCACAAGCATCCTCGGGGGTGAATTGCGCCGCAGGCGCAAGAGGGGGCAGACAGCCCCCCGCCCCCGCCGTCAGCCGCGCGCCGCCGCCTTCCTCTCGCGCCGCCGCGCATGGAGCACCGGCTCGGTATAGCCCGAAGGCTGCGCCCGGGCGCGGAACACCAGGTCGCAGGCGGCCTGAAAGGCGATGCCGTCGAAATCCGGTGCCATCGGCCGATAGGCCGGATCGCCCGCGTTCTGGCGGTCGACCACCGCCGCCATCTTCTGCAACGCCGCCATCACCTGCGGTTCGCTGACCACCCGGTGATGCAGCCAGTTGGCGATATGCTGCGCCGAGATCCGGCAGGTGGCGCGATCCTCCATCAGCCCGACATCGTGAATGTCCGGCACCTTCGAGCAGCCCACCCCCTGGTCGATCCAGCGCACCACGTACCCGAGAATGCCCTGGGCGTTGTTCTCCACCTCGGCGATGATCTGCGCCGAGGGCCACCTGCGGAAACTGGCCAGCGGGATCTCGAGCACCCCGTCGACATGGGCCCGGTATCCGCCGGCCCTGAGGCGGCGCTGCACCGCCGGCACGTCGACCCGGTGGTAATGCAGCGCATGCAGGGTCGCCGCTGTCGGGCTCGGCACCCAGGCGCAGCTGGCGCCGGATTTCGGGTGTTCGATCTTCTGCTCCAGCATGTCGGCCATCCGGTCGGGCATCGCCCACATGCCCTTGCCGATCTGCGCCCGCCCGATCAGCCCGCAGTCCAGCCCGATATCGACATTGCGGTTCTCATAGGCGGTGATCCAGCCCTTGCGCTTGATGAAATCCTTGCGGCTGAACGGGCCGGCCTCCATCGAGGTGTGGATCTCGTCGCCGGTGCGGTCGAGGAACCCGGTGTTGATGAAGGCCACCCGCGACCGCGCGGCGCGGATACATTGCCTGAGGTTGACCGAACTGCGGCGTTCCTCGTCCATGATGCCCAGTTTCACCGTGTTGCGCGGCAGCTCGAGGATCTCCTCGACCATGTCGAAGATGCGCACCGCAAAGGCCACTTCCTCGGGGCCATGCATCTTCGGCTTGACCACATAGACCGAGCCGTGGCGCGTATTGCCGTCGCCGCGCCCGAGATCATGCCTGGCGATCAGCACCGTGATCAGCGCGTCCAGCAGGCCCTCGAAAGCCTCGTTGCCGTCGCGGTCCAGCACCGCCGGGCTGGTCATCAGGTGCCCGACATTGCGCACCAGCATCAGCGCCCGCCCCTTGAGGCGCAGCGCGCCGCCGTCCGGCGCCACATAGTCCAGATCCGGGTTCAGCACCCGCGTGAACCGCTGCCCGCCCTTGTCGACCTCGGTCTCGAGATCCCCCTTCATCAACCCCAGCCAGTTGCCATAGGCCACGACCTTGTCCTCGGCATCGACGCAGGCCACCGAATCCTCGCAGTCCATGATCGCCGAGACCGCGCTTTCAAGGCGCACATCGGCCAGACCCGCCTGATCGCGGGCGCCGATGGCATGGGCGCGGTCGAAGACCAGTTCCACATGCAGCCCGTGATTGACCAGCAGCACCGCCTCGGGCGCCCGGGGATCGCCGCGATAGCCGGCGAATTTCTCCGGCTGTTCGAGCGGCTTTTCGTCGACCAGCAGCGCCCCCTCGCGCACGTGGTAGCGCCGCGCGTCGGCATGGCTGAGCCCGGCGACCGGAAAGGCCTCGTCCAGGAACACCCGCACCCGCGCCACCACCCGTGCCCCCCGGCCCCGGTCATAGCCGCCCGGCGGCGGGGCGCTGCCCATGGCGTCGGTGCCGTAGAAAGCGTCGTAAAGACTGCCCCAGCGGGCATTGGCGGCGTTGATCGCATAGCGCGCATTGGTGATCGGCACCACCAGCTGCGGCCCCGGGACCAGGGCGATCTCGGGATCGACATTGGCGGTGTCGATCTCGAAATCTTCGCCCTCGGGCAGAAGATAGCCGATCTCTTCCAGAAAGGTCTTGTAGGCCACATGGTCGTGCGGCGCGCCGCGATGGGCGATGTGCCAGAGGTCGATCTGGTTCTGCAACGACTCGCGCACCTCAAGCAGCCGGCGGTTCTCGGGGCCAAGGTCGTGCACCATGCGCGACAGGCCGGCCCAGAATGCCGCCGCCGAAACCCCGCTGCCGGGCAGGGCCCGCTCTTCGATGAAGCGGACCAGGGCAGGATCGACCCGCATGCCGTCCTTTTCGATTCTATCGCTCATCTTCCCCTCCCCGACCGGCCGGTTGCATCAGGCCCCTGCCTCCGATCTAATCCAGCCGCCCGCTTCAGGCAACAAAAGCCGCCACCTCGGCGCGCCGCAAAATGCATTGGTTTTCTCGCAGAAACCACCGATCCCGGCCGCTTCACGGCTTGCGGAACGGCGGCGTTTGACGGCATCTTCGCCGCAAGGACCAACAGGAGAGCCGAGATGAAGGACAGCAGCACAGAAACAATCTGGCTGAAGGATTACACCCCCTTCGGCTGGACCATCGAGCATGTCCACCTGACCTTTCGCCTGCATCCCACCGCCACGCGGGTGATGTCCCGCATCGCCTTCCGCCCCGATCCCGCGGCGCCGGCGCAGCGTTTCTTTCTTCACGGCGAAGACCTGACCCCGATCGCCGCCGCGATCGATGGCGCCCCGGTGACGCCGCGCATGGTGGCGGGCGGCATCGAGGTCGACGTGCCCGACGGCCCCTTCACCTGGGAGGCCGAGGTCGAGATCAACCCCGAGGCCAATACCGCGCTCGAGGGGCTCTATATGTCGGGTGGCATCTATTGCACCCAGTGCGAGGCCGAGGGCTTCCGCAAGATCACCTGGTACCCCGACCGCCCCGACGTCATGGCCCCCTTCGACGTGCGCATCGAGGGCGACAAGCAGATCCTGCTGTCCAACGGCAACCCCGGCGACAGCGGCGCCGGTTTCGCCGAATGGTCGGACCCGTGGAAGAAACCCGCCTATCTCTTTGCGCTGGTGGCCGGCGATCTGGTCAATCACCCCGACAGTTTCACCACCCGCTCGGGACGCGAGGTCGCGCTCAACATCTGGGTCCGCCCCGGCGACGAGACCAAATGCGCCTTCGGCATGGAGGCGCTGAAGAAATCCATGGCCTGGGACGAAAAGGTCTATGGCCGCGAATACGACCTCGACATCTTCAACATCGTCGCGGTGGACGATTTCAACATGGGCGCGATGGAGAACAAGGGGCTGAACATCTTCAACTCCTCCTGCGTGCTGGCCAGCCCCGAAACCGCCACCGATGCCAATTTCGAACGCATCGAGGCAATCATCGCCCATGAGTATTTCCACAACTGGACCGGCAACCGCATCACCTGCCGCGACTGGTTCCAGCTCTGCCTGAAAGAGGGTCTGACGGTCTACCGCGACCAGCAGTTCACCGCCGACATGCGCTCGGCTCCGGTGGCGCGGATCTCCAACGTGCTGGCCCTGCGCGGGCGCCAGTTCCCCGAGGATCAGGGGCCGCTGTCGCACCCGGTACGGCCGGATAGCTTTCAGGAAATCAACAATTTCTACACCGCGACCGTCTATGAGAAGGGCGCCGAGGTGATCGGCATGCTGCACCGGCTGGTCGGCCCCGAGGATTACGCCAGGGCGCTGGACCTCTATTTCGCGCGCCATGACGGCGACGCGGCCACGATCGAGGACTGGCTGAAGGTCTTCGAGGACGCCACCGGGCGCGACCTTGCCCAGTTCAAGGGCTGGTACACGCAGTCGGGCACGCCGCGCCTGTCGGTGCGCGAGGATTACGACGGCGACACCTTCACCCTGCATCTGGCGCAGAGCACCGCGCCGACCCCCGACCAGCAGGAAAAACACCCGCAGGTGATCCCGGTGGCGGTGGGCCTGCTCAACCCCAATGGCGACGAGGTGATGGCGACCCGGACACTGGAGATGACCGAGGCCGAACAAAGCTTTGCCTTTCCCGGCCATGCGACGCGCCCGGTCCCGTCGATCCTGCGCGGTTTTTCGGCCCC
>NZ_JBFJVE010000148.1:0-8152 GCF_041624275.1 Shimia sp. | reverse complement strand
GGCCTCGCGCGAGGCCGAGGGCAGTGGCGGCATCGTCCTTGGCGACGAAAGACCGCCACACTACTGACCGGCACCGGCCGGCGCCACCGCGGACAGGATGCCACGGACAGAACGCCCCGGACAGGGTGCTGGCCCGCGCTCTGGCAGCGCACCGGCCTGATCTCGTTCGGCTCAGATCTCTTCGACCGCCATCACCCCGTCGAGCGATTTCAACGCCCCCTTGATCTGGGGATTGACCGGGCAGAGGATTCCGAGGTCCATCTCGACCTCGCCGGGCAGGCCACCATCCATCAGGCACAACAGCACCGGCCCCTTGGCGCCCAGTTTCACATTGTCGATGCTCTGGCGCAGCACGTTGGCCACCGGGGTCACGGCCGTGACATCCTCGACGAAGATGCGCAGCCCGGCCGATCCGGCATCGGCCACCACCACGTCGACCGGCGCGATCGCCTTGGCCAGCAGTTTCAGCTGGTCGCTTTCCATCGTCGCCTCGACCGTCACCACCACCTTGGCGCCGGTCTCCAGATAGTCGCGGCATTTCTCGAGCGTCTCGGAAAAGATCGTCACCTCATAGGCGCCGGTCGGGTCCGAGAGCTGGGCAAAGGCAAAGCGGTTGCCACGCGCCGACTTGCGTTCTTGCCGCCCCGACACGCGGCCGGCGATCTTCACCACGCAGGGGCCGCGGCGCGCCTTTTCGGCGGCCTCGTCGAGGGTCAGCACCTTCTTGCGCTTGAGCGCGGCCATGTAATCCTCGAGCGGATGCCCCGAGAGGAAGAAGCCGATCGCCTTGGCCTCTTCGTCGAGCCGCTCGGCCGGCAGCCAGTCGCCGACCGGTGACAGGCGCGGCTCGGGCAGGTCGTCGCCGGCCTCGCCGAAAAGCGAGACCTGGTTCGAGGCTTTCTGCTCGAAGATCGCCGCCGAATAGCCAACCAGCGCATCGAGGCTTTCCAGCACCCGCCGGCGGTTGCGGTCAAGCTGGTCGAAGGCGCCCGAACGGGCCAGCATCTCGAGCGGCCGTTTGCCGACGCGTTTCAGATCGACCCGGCGGGCAAAGTCGAACAGCGTTGCAAAGGGCTTGTCGACCCCATCCACCTTGCGCCCCTGCACCACCAGTTGCATCGCCTCGACGCCGACGTTCTTCAGCGCCCCGAGCCCATAGACCAGCGCCCCGTCGACCACCTTGAAGGTGGCATCCGACCGGTTGACGCAGGGCGGCACATAGGGCAGCGCCAGCGCCTTTTTCACTTCCTCGAAATAGACCGCCAGCTTGTCGGTGAGGTGGATATCGCAGTTCATCACCCCGGCCATGAATTCCACCGGGTGGTTGGCCTTGAGCCAGGCTGTCTGATAGCTGACCACCGCATAGGCCGCGGCGTGGGATTTGTTGAAACCGTAGTTGGCGAATTTCTCCAGCAGGTCGAAGACTTCCGAGGCCTTCTTGGCATCGACCCCGTTTTCGCCCGCGCCCTTTTCGAACTTGGGGCGTTCGGCGTCCATCGCCTCTTTGATCTTCTTGCCCATGGCGCGGCGCAACAGGTCGGCGCCGCCGAGGCTGTAGCCCGCCATCACCTGGGCGATCTGCATCACCTGCTCCTGGTAGACGATGATGCCCTGGGTCTCTTCGAGAATATGATCGATCAGCGGGTGCACCGATTCGATGTCCTTGAGCCCGTTCTTGACCTCGCAATAGGTCGGGATGTTCTCCATCGGGCCCGGACGATAGAGCGCCACCAGTGCCACGATGTCCTCGATGCAGGTCGGCTTCATCCGCTTCAGCGCGTCCATCATGCCGGTGGATTCCACCTGGAACACGGCGACGGTCTTGGCCGAGGCATAGAGTTTATAGGTCGGCTCGTCATCCAGCGGGATGGCGTTGATCTCGTTCACCGCGCCTTCGGGCGGATCGTAAAGCCGGGTGCCATCGGCCGCGATATGGATGTCGCGCCCCGAGGCGAGAATCTGCTCGATGGCGTTCTGGATCACGGTCAGGGTTTTCAGGCCCAGAAAGTCGAATTTGACCAGCCCCGCCTGTTCGACCCATTTCATGTTGAACTGGGTCGCCGGCATGTCCGAACGCGGATCCTGATAGAGCGGCACCAGCGCATCCAGCGGCCGGTCGCCGATCACCACGCCGGCGGCATGGGTCGAGGCGTTCCTGAGCAGCCCTTCGACCTGCTGGCCATAGGTCAGAAGACGTTCCACCACCTCTTCGCTGCGCGCCTCTTCGCGCAGGCGCGGCTCGTCCTTCAGCGCCTTTTCGATGCTGACCGGCTTCACCCCCTCGACCGGGATCATCTTCGACAGACGGTCGACCTGCCCATAGGGCATCTGCAAGACGCGCCCGATGTCGCGCACCGCCGCCTTGGACAGCAAGGCACCGAAGGTGATGATCTGGCCGACCTTGTCGCGGCCGTATTTCTCCTGCACGTAGCGGATCACCTCTTCGCGGCGATCCATGCAGAAGTCGATGTCGAAGTCGGGCATCGACACCCGCTCGGGGTTGAGGAAGCGTTCGAACAGCAGCGAATAACGCAAAGGATCAAGGTCGGTGATGGTCAGCGCATAGGCCACCAGGCTGCCCGCGCCCGAGCCCCGGCCGGGGCCGACCGGGATGTCGTGATCCTTGGCCCATTTGATGAAATCGGCCACGATCAGGAAATAGCCGGGAAAGCCCATGCCCTCGATGATGTCGAGCTCGAAATCAAGGCGCTTCTGATAATCCTCGACGCTGACCGCATGCGGGATCACGGCCAGCCGCGCCTGCAGCCCCTCGTTGGCCTGACGGCGCAGTTCCTCGACCTCGTCATCGGCGAACTTCGGCAGGATCGGGTCGCGGCGATAGGCCATGAAGGCACAGCGCCGCGCGATTTCCACCGTGTTCTCGATGGCCTCGGGCAGATCGGCGAACAGGGTGACCATTTCCTGCTGGCTCTTGAAGTAATGCTGCGGCGTCAGGCGGCGGCGGCCCTCCTGCTGGTCGACATAGGCGCCCTCGGCGATGCAGATCAGCGCATCATGCGCCTCGAACATCTCGGTTTTCGGGAAATAGACATCATTGGTCGCCACCAGCGGGATGCCCATCGCATAGGCCATCTCGACAAAGGGGCGTTCGGTCAGCCGTTCGGCCTCGGGCTGGCCGGTCTCGCCGGGGTGGCGCTGCAGCTCGACATAAAGCCGGTCGGCAAAAATCTCGTGAAACCGGCGCATCATGGCCTCGGCGGCGGGGCGCTGCCCCTGACGCAGCAGGCGCCCGATCGGGCCGTCGGGACCGCCCGTGAGACAGATCAGCCCGTCGGAATGCGCCGCCAGCTCGTCGAGCGACACCTGCGGCAACTGCCCGCCGGCGTCGACATAAAGACAGGACGACAGTTTCATCAGATTCTCGTAGCCGCTCTCGCGCTGCGCCAGCAGCACCACCGGTGCCGGCGCCGGCGGCTGGGTGCGCCCCGAGGGGTCGTCATGCGGCATCGTGAGATCGACCTGACAGCCGAGGATCGGCTGCACCCCCGCCCCCGACGCGGTGACGGAGAACTCAAGGGCGGCGAACATGTTGTTGCTGTCGGTGATGGCGACGGCGGGCATGTCGTTGTCGGCGCACATGCCGGGCAGCTTCTTGACACGCAGCGCGCCTTCAAGAAGCGAGTATTCGGTATGGGTGCGCAGGTGGATGAATCGAGGCTGAGAGGTCATGGCGCCCAAGCTATCTCAGCCTCGGCAGGTTGAAAATGGCGATTGCGGCATCTCGCGCCCCAAGAGCAGCGCGGCCATTGTTTCGGAAATCAAGGGGGAGCCTGCGGAAATCGCGGACAATGCCGCGCAGCGCGACACATGTTAACCGCATGTTTTCAATCATTTGGTGACGTCCGATCATTTTTGTGCCATGCCGCTTCCGGGGCCGTTTCGGGGACATTCTCCTTGCCAAGTCCCGTCGCCGATCCCTAGGGTGAGGGCGCTGGGAAACAGGCAATCGCGAAGACAGGACTGCGGGGCGGCACCTCCGGAACCACAGAGGGAAAAGGGATTTCATGACAGCGACTTTGCTCGGCATATCCGGCCTGACCAAGGCGTATCCCGGCGTGATTGCCAATGATGACGTCTCTTTCAATATCCGCGAGGGCGAGGTCCACGCGCTGCTGGGTGAAAACGGCGCCGGGAAATCGACGCTGGTGAAGATGATCTACGGGCTGGTCAAGCCCGACAGCGGCAGCATGAGCTGGCGCGGCGACACCTTCGCCCCGAGCGAGCCACGCGCCGCGCGCGCTGCCGGTGTCGCCATGGTGTTCCAGCATTTTTCGCTGTTCGATGCGCTGAGCGTCGCCGAGAACGTCGCCCTGGGCATGGAAAAGCCGCCGGCGATGGGCCGTCTGGCCGCGCGCATCCGCGAGGTCAGCGAAACCTACGGGCTGCCGCTCGACCCGGATCGCACGGTGGGCGACCTGTCCGCCGGTGAGCGCCAGCGGGTCGAGATCATCCGCTGCCTGTTGCAGGATCCGAAACTGCTGATCATGGACGAACCGACCAGCGTGCTGACGCCGCAGGAGGTCGAGATCCTGTTCCAGACCCTGAACAAGCTGAAAGCCGAAGGCACCTCGATCCTTTATATCAGTCACAAGCTGGAAGAGATCCGCGCCCTCTGCGACCACGCCACCATCCTGCGGCAGGGGCGCAATGTCGGCACCTGCATTCCGGCCGAGACCACGGCGCGCGACATGGCCGAGATGATGGTCGGCGACACCTTGCAGACCCCGACCCGCAGCGCGGCCAATGGCGGCGAGGTGGTGCTGGACGTGAGCGGCCTGTCGCTGGCTTCGCCCAGCGCCTTCGGCACCGCGCTGCGCAACATCCATTTCACCGTGCGCGCCGGAGAGATTCTCGGGCTGGGCGGGGTGGCCGGCAACGGCCAGGACGAACTGCTTGCGGCGCTGTCGGGCGAGGCGACCACCCCGCCCGAGGCGATCCGGGTCAAAGGCGCGCCGGTCGGGCATCTGGGGCCCAATGCACGCCGCGAACGCGGCATTCTCGCCGCCCCCGAAGAGCGGCTGGGCCATGCGGCGGCGCCCGACATGAGCCTGGTGGAAAACGCGCTGCTGACCGGCGCGATCCGCAAGGGAATGCTCAGCGGCGGCTTTGTCAACTGGCCGCAGGCCACCGCCTTCGCCGAAGAGGTGATCCGCGAATTCGACGTGCGCACGCCGGGGTCGGACCGGGCCGCGCGGTCGCTGTCGGGCGGCAACCTTCAGAAATTCGTCATCGGCCGCGAAGTCCTGCAGGCGCCCGAGGTGCTGATCGTCAACCAGCCGACCTGGGGCGTCGACGCGGCCGCCGCGGCAGCGATCCGCCAGGCGCTGCTCGATCTCGCCGCCGGCGGCGCGGCCATCGTCTGCATCAGCCAGGATCTCGACGAGCTGATGGAAATCTCGGACCGTTTCGGCGCCCTGAACGAGGGCCGCCTGACCGAGATCCGGCCGGCGGCCGGGCTCACGATCGAGGAGATCGGCCTGATGATGGGCGGCGCCCATGGCATGGAAGTGGCCCAGGTGGGCGCAGCGGAGG
The DNA here is from genome assembly GCF_041624275.1 of Shimia sp. Taxonomy (GTDB): domain Bacteria; phylum Pseudomonadota; class Alphaproteobacteria; order Rhodobacterales; family Rhodobacteraceae; genus Shimia. The sequence continues at coordinate 2,599 of NZ_JBFJVE010000148.1, read as the reverse complement.
TGTCGGCATGATCCGCCTCGAGAAACGGCCGCAACCCTCGCAGCTGCTGGCGCTGTCGACCCCGGTGATCGCGGTCGTGGTGACGATGATCGCCGGCGGCCTGCTGTTCGCGGCGCTTGGTAAGAACCCGGTCGCGGCGATCGCAACGATCTTCTGGGAACCGCTGTTCGGCGAATTCTCCTTCTACTACCGGCCGCAACTGCTGGTCAAAGGTGGACCGCTGGTGCTGATCGCCATCGGCCTGTCGCTGGGCTTTCGCGCCGGGATCTGGAACATCGGCGCCGAGGGGCAATACATCATGGGCGCGATCTGCGGCGCCGGTGTCGGGCTGGCCTTCTACCCGATGGAAAGCCTCTTCATCTTCCCGCTGATGGTGATCGCCGGGGCGCTGGGGGGATGGGCCTGGGCGATGATCCCGGCTCTGTTGAAGGTGAAATTCGGCACCAATGAAATTCTCGTCTCGCTGATGCTGGTCTATGTCGCCGAGCAATTGCTGGCCTCGATGTCGCTGGGCCTGTTGAAGAACCCGCAGGGCTTCGGCTTTCCGGGCTCGCGCAACCTGCAGGAATATGCCTCGGCGCATAACGCCGAGCTGATCGCCGGAACCGGCATGCACTTCGGGGTGCTCTTTGCCTTTGTTGCGGTAATCATGGCCTATGTGCTTTTGAACCGCCACATCCTTGGCTTCAACATCCGCCTCACCGGCGAAGCCCCGCGGGCGGCGCGCTTTGCCGGGGTCAACCCGACGCGGCTGATCCTGTTCTGCCTCGGCACCTCGGGCGCTTTGGCCGGGCTTGCCGGTCTGTTCGAGGTTTCGGGCCCGGCGGGGCAGATCAGCATCGACTTCAATGTCGGCTATGGCTTTACCGCGATCATCGTCGCCTTTCTGGGCCGCCTGCACCCGGTCGGCATTCTGCTGGCCGGGCTGCTGATGGCGCTGACCTATATCGGCGGCGAGATCGCCCAATCCAATCTCGGCCTGCCGGCGGCGGCGATCCAGGTGTTCCAGGGCATGCTGCTGTTCTTCCTGCTGGCGCTGGACCTCTTGACCAACTACCGTATCAAATTCGCCCTCGGAGGAACGGCCTGATGGATCTTTCGGCGATCAACCCGGTTCTGCTCGTCGCCTCGCTGATGGTGGCGGCCACCCCCCTGCTGCTGGCCGCAGTCGGAGAACTGGTGGTCGAGAAATCCGGGGTGCTGAACCTCGGCGTCGAGGGCATGATGATCGTCGGCGCCATCGGCGGTTTCGCGGTCTCGGTGGAAAGCGGCTCGCCCTATCTGGGGCTGGTGGCGGCGATGGCCGCCGGGGCGGCGCTGTCGCTGCTCTTTGCCTTCCTGACCCAGTTCGCGCTGGCCAATCAGGTGGCCTCGGGCCTGGCGCTGACCCTGTTCGGACTTGGCCTGTCGGCGCTGATGGGCCAGGGCTATGTCGGCATCAAGCCGCCTTCGATGGGCAAGGTCGACATCCCGCTGCTGAGCGACCTGCCGGTGGTGGGACCGATCCTGTTCGGCCATGACCCGGTGCTCTATGTCGGGCTGGCGCTGGTGGCGGGCGTCTGGGCGGTGCTGAAATTCACCCGCATCGGACTGGTGCTGCGCGCCGTGGGTGAAAACCACGAGGCCGCTCATGCGCTGGGCTACAACGTGATCCGGGTGCGGGTGGTGGCGATCATGTTCGGCGGCGCCTGTGCCGGCCTCGGCGGCGCCTATATCAGCCTCATCCGCGTGCCCCAGTGGACCGAGGGCATGACCGCCGGCATCGGCTGGATCGCGCTGGCGCTGGTGGTCTTTGCCAGCTGGAAACCATGGCGGGTGCTGCTGGGTGCCTATCTTTTCGGCGGCATCAACGTGCTGCAACTCAATCTTCAGGCCGCGGGCATTGCAATTCCGGTCGAATACTTGGCAATGTCGCCCTACATCATCACCATTCTGGTGCTTGTCATCATGTCTGCCGACAAGAGCCGCGCGCCGGCCTCGCTGGGCCGCATCTTCCACGCCTCGCAATGAGGCCAACCGATTAAAGACAACACAGGGGAGTATCTCATATGAAAATGACCAAACTTCTGACCGGGCTCGCGCTGTCGCTGGGTCTGGCCACCGCGGCCATGGCCGACAAGACCAGGGTCGGCTTTGTCTATGTCGGCCCCGTCGGCGACGGCGGCTGGACCTATGAACACGACAAGGGCCGCCAGGCTGTCGAGGCCGCCTATGGCGACAAGGTCGAAACCGTCTACGTGGAATCGGTGCCCGAAGGCCCCGACGCCGAGCGGGTGATGACCGACATGGCGCTGAAGGGCGCCGACATCATCTTCACCACCTCCTTCGGCTACATGGACCCGACGATCAACGTCGCCAAGAAGTTCCCCAAGGTGAAATTCGAACACGCCACCGGCTACAAGACCGCACCCAACGTCTCGGTCTATTCGGCACGTTTCTATGAAGGCCGCGCCGTGCAGGGCACCATCGCCGGCCACATGACCAAGTCGAACACCATCGGCTATATCGGCTCCTACCCGATCCCCGAAGTGATCCGGGGCATCAACTCGGCCTTCATCCACGCCCGCAAGGTCAACCCGGACGTCCAGTTCAAGATCGT
>NZ_JBFJVE010000147.1:0-8207 GCF_041624275.1 Shimia sp. | reverse complement strand
TCGACGAAACTGTCGCGGGTATGCACCTGGCGCCCCTGCATCAGCCGCTGCCAGCGCTGGATGCGCTGCGTGTCGCCCCAGACATAGGAGACATGCAGCGGAAACGGCCGCTCGAGGGTCTTGTTGTTGGTATTGCCGACGATGCCGCCGGTGGGGCTGATGAACTCGGGGTTCGAAGCATAGGGCAGGCGCCCGCGCCAGCGGTTCTGCGCCATCCAGCCGAGGCTCGGCAGGCGGCCCTTGCTGACATGGCCCTCGGCGCGGCGCGGCATGGCGCCGACGGTCTTCATCGCCACCGTGTCGCGGTCGGCCAGGATCAGGTTCTGGGCCGGCGAGATATAGGCCTCGCCGGCGGCGATCGCCTCTTGCACGGTGTCGGCATACATCACCCCGATGGCCGCGCTGAGCGAGGTATCGGCGGCGCTGAGCGCGGTCCAGCCGAGGGCGGCAACATGGTCCTTCGGGGTCACCGTGCCAAGGCTGTAATGGCCGGCCGGCAGCACCGGCCCGTTGTCGGTCCAGCGCAGGGTGATCGTCACCGGCGCTTCGCCCGCGACATTGATGATCGACTTGCGGGTGACGAAGGGCTTGTAGCCGTCGGGGCTGCGGTATTCCTCGGGGTTGTCGGGGTTCAGCGCCTCGATGAAGACGTCCTGATCGTCGAGATAGGCCGAGGTCAGCCCCCAGCCGAGGCCGTCGTTGCGGCCGCTGAGAACGGCCGGAATGCCGGGGATGGTGCCGCCGATGACGCCGCCGGTCGACAGTTCGAGCCGCGCCAGATACCAGATCGACGGCGCGCTGAGCCCGAGATGGGGGTCGTTGGCCAGAAGCGTGCCGCCCGAGGCCGAGCGCGAGGCCGCCGCCGCCCAGGCGTTCGAGGCCCCGGCCAGGGCGCGCGGCTTGAAGGGGGACAGCGGATGCCGGGGCAGGGCGGTGGTCTCGGCGAAGCGCGCCGTGCCCGGCACCAGCGCCGCATATTCCGGCAGCGCCGCCACCCCGGTGCCCGGCGCCTCGGGCAGCACATCGGCGAGCCGCGCCGCGTCGGGCAAGAGCAGCGACACGCGGGCGCGCAGCACCTCTTCTTCCAGATGGCCCGAAAGCTGCAGCGCCATCAGTTTCTGGATCGCGATCGAATCCGCCGGCTGCCACGGCGCGACCGGGCTTTGGAACAGGAACATCTCGGGGGCGCCGCGCCCCAGCGAGTCGCGGTTGATCTCGTCGATGCGGGTATTGACGCCGTTGGAATAGGCCCGCAGCGCCGCCGCCGTGCGCGCATCCTGATAGCGGGTGGACTGGACCGACAGCGTGTAGAAGTCGAGCCGCCTCAGCAGCTTGTCGATCCGCAGCGTGCGCGGGCCGAAGACCTCGGAAAGCCGCCCCTGGGCGGTGCGCCGCAGGGTGACCATCTGCCAGAGCCGGTCCTGGGCGTGGGCATAGCCGAGGGCGAAGAAGGCATCGCCGTCACTTTCGGCGAAGATATGCGGCACGTTGGCATTGTTGCGCACGATCTCGACCGGCGCCGAGACGCCGGCGGCGGCCAGGGTCTTGTCATAGTCGGGCAGGGAGCGCGAGGCGAGGTAATAGACCAGCGCGATGCCCGCCAGCGACAACACCACCATACCGCCTGCGATACGCAGCAACCATTGAATGACCACACTCATGCCGAATCCCGGATTATCTCTTGCCAAGCGCCCCGTGGGACGGGACAAACACTACGATGATTGCATGCGAGGGAAAAGCAAATGGCGAAACTGGCGTTTCTGGGTCTGGGCGTGATGGGCTATCCGATGGCCGGGCACCTGCAAAAGGCGGGGCACGCGGTCACGGTCTACAACCGGACCGCCGCCAAGGCGGCTGCCTGGGTCGAGGATTTTGGCGGCGCGCGCGCGGCAACCCCGGCCGAGGCCGCCAAGGGCGCCGATTTCGTCATGGCCTGTGTCGGCAACGACGACGACCTGCGCCAGGTCTGCACCGGCGCTGACGGCGCCTTTGCGGCGATGCGGCCGGGCGCGATCTTCGTCGACCACACCACCGTGTCGGCCCGGGTCACGGCCGAGCTTGACGCCGCCGCCAGAGCGGCCGGGCTGTCCTTTGTCGACGCGCCGATCTCGGGCGGGCAGGCGGGGGCCGAAAACGGTATCCTGTCGGTGATGTGCGGTGGCGATCAGGCGGCCTATGACGCCGCCGAGCCGGTGATCGCGGCCTATGCCCGCATCTGCCGCCGCATCGGTGACAGCGGCGCCGGGCAGATGACCAAGATGTGCAACCAGATCGCCATTGCCGGGCTGGTGCAGGGCCTGTCCGAGGCGCTGCATTTCGCCGAGAAGGCCGGGCTTGACGGGCGCGCCGTGGTCGAGGTCATCAGCCAGGGCGCGGCGGGCAGCTGGCAGATGGCCAACCGCTATAAGACCATGCTCGACGATCATTTCGACCACGGTTTCGCGGTCGACTGGATGCGCAAGGATCTCGGGATCTGCCTCGACACCGCCGACGAGACCGGCGCCAGCCTGCCGGTGACGGCGCTGGTCGACCAGTTCTACAAGGATGTCCAGAAGATGGGCGGCGGGCGCTGGGACACCTCGAGCCTGGTCAAGCGCCTGCGCCATCTCGGCTGAGCGCATGGGTCAGGCAAGGGCGCCGGCGTTGCCCGGCGGCAGCGGTCCGGCCCGCCGGGCCCTGCCGGAGGAATGGTGGATCAGGGGATGATGCGCGAATATTTGGTGCCTTCCAGCGTCGCGCCGAAATGCAGGCCGGCCTGGCCGAAGACCACGGCGATCACCGGCGCCAGCGAGGTCGTTGTCCCCACGGCCAGGGTCTCGCCGTCGTCGGCCACGGCGTATTTGAGATCGGCCCCGGCGGCCCAGCCGCGCGAGCGGCGGAACTCGGACAGGGCGTTCTCGGTCATGAAGAACAGCACATGGGCATGCTGCGACGCGCCGATCTGGAAGCCGAAGCTGCCCTTGGCGGCCGAGTAGTAATCCACCGTCACGTCATTGACCAGCAGCGCCCCGCGGCCATAGCCGCCGCCGACGCCGAAGCCGGCCTCGGTGATCAGCGGCATCACCAGAATGCCCGAGGACTTGCTGGCCAGGTCGCGCGCATTGGGGTGGTTGCTGTAAAGATAGTCCAGCGTCTGGTCGACACGGGCGTCGATCTCGGCGGCGCCATTGCCGCCGATGCCGTTGCCGCAGGCGGCCGTCAGGCCCGCGCCAGCCAGGGCCGCGAGGGTGAAACTGCGTCTGTTCATCATGTCCATGGGTTTTGCCTGTTCTGAAATGTCATGCTCTTGGCGCCGGATTTCCGGTCGTTGCGCGCAACTATAGGGCCAGCGCGGGGCGCTGTCACTAGGGCTTGCGGGGCGTCGGCGGCTTAGCGCCCGGCCAGCTTGCGGGCCACCGCCGGTGCGAAATAGGTCAGGATGCCGTCGCATCCGGCGCGTTTGAAGCCCAGCAGGCTTTCGATCATCGCCTTGTCGCCGTCGATCCAGCCATTCTGCGCCGCGCCCATGATCATCGCGTATTCGCCCGAGACCTGATAGGCATAGGTCGGCACGCCGAAACGGTCCTTCACCCGGCGGCAGATGTCGAGATAGGGCATGCCGGGCTTGACCATCACCATGTCGGCGCCCTCGTCGAGATCGCGCCCCACAAGGCGCAGCGCCTCGTCGCTGTTGCCCGGATCCATCTGATAGGTGGTCTTGTCGCCCTTGAGCGCCCCCGAGGCGCCGACCGCATCGCGGAACGGGCCGTAGAAGGCGCTGGCGTATTTGGCGGCATAGCTGAGGATCATCACATCGGCGTGGCCGCTGTCTTCAAGCGCGCTGCGGATGGCGCCGATGCGCCCGTCCATCATGTCCGAGGGGCCAAGGATGTCGGCCCCGGCCTCGGCCTGGCTCAGCGCCTGTTTGACCAGCGCCTCGACGGTCTCGTCATTGAGGATCTTGCCGTCGCGCACGAAGCCGTCATGGCCATGCACATTATAGGGGTCGAGCGCCACGTCGGTCATGACGGCGATCTCGGGCACCGCGGCCTTGATGGCCCGGGTGGCGCTGTTCGAGAGATTGTCGGGGTTCCAGGCCTCGGAACAGCATTCGGTCTTTTTCGCCGGGTCGGTATAGGGAAACAGGCAGATCGCCGGGATGCCGAGGTCATGCGCCTCGCGCGCCGCCTCGACGATCTTGTCGACCGAGCGGCGCACCACGCCCGGCATCGAGGCCACCGGCTCTTCGACCCCCTCACCATCGCGCACGAAGATCGGCCAGATCAGGTCTTGGACGCTCAGCGAATGTTCACGCACCAGGCCGCGCACGGCGGCGGATTGGCGGGTGCGGCGCAGGCGGGCGGCGGGAAAGCTGGCGGGGTGATGGCTCATCTTGGACCTCATTTGCGAACCTCCCTCAGGTGCCACGGATTAAGCGCCATCTCAAGGCTAGGAATTGCCGCAGAGCCGCGTTATGTGGAAGGAAACCGCACAGGGGCACCGGCAGTGAACTGGCACCAAACCGTCTTTGAACTGATCGACATGCGCAGTTTCTCGAACCTGTGGTTCTGGATCGCGCTGGCGGTGATGTGGTCGACGGCCAGCCACTGGGTGCTGGGGGTGCCCTTCGACATGGTGCTGCGCGCCCGCCGCAGGGGCGGCCAGAGCGAGGTCGACCTCGAGGATCTGGTGCGGATCAACAGCAACCGCCTGCTGCATATCTCGCAGGTATCGGGCCTGTGGCTGCTGGCCCTGGCCTGCTTCCTGCTGACCGGGCTGGCGGTGCTCGGCTTCCACTACGGGGTGGAATTTGCCCAGGCGGTGTTCCTGATGATGTTTCCGATGTCGCTGGTGGCCCTGATGAGCCTGTCGACGGCGGCGCGCATCCAGGAGGAGGAGGCCAGCGGCGAATTGCTGCGCAAGCGCCTGTCGCGCCACCGGTTCTGGACCCAGGTGATCGGCATGCTGTCGATCTTTGTCACCTCGATCTGGGGCATGTACCAGAATTTCCAGTCGTCACCGCTGGGCTGAACACGAGGTCTAACGTGATGCCGAATTCGACCCATTTCACCGTTGGCGGTGCGCCCGAAGGCTATGACGCGCGGCTGATCCTGAACGAGGTGGCCAGATCCGGCGGCCCGGTTGTGCATGTCGCCCGCGACGACAAGCGGCTGGCGGCGATGCGCGCCGCGCTGGCCTTCTTCCAGCCCGAGATGCCGGTGGTGACCTTTCCCGGCTGGGATTGCCTGCCCTATGACCGGGTGTCGCCCAATGCCGATATATCGGCGACCCGCATGGCGACTCTGGCCGGGCTGGTGCATGGCATGCCGAAACAATATGTGCTGCTGACCACGCTCAACGCGGCGACGCAGAAGGTTCCGGCCCGCGCGGTGCTGCGCGAGGCGGCGTTCAAGGCGCGGGTCAACTACCAGATCGACGAGGCGGCCCTGCGCGGCTTTCTGGCGCGCATGGGCTTTGCCCAGGCGCCGACGGTGATGGAGCCCGGCGACTATGCGATCCGTGGCGGCATCATCGACATCTTTCCGCCGGGCGACAGCGGCCCGGTGCGGCTGGATCTTTTCGGCGATGTGCTGGACGGCGCGCGCCGTTTCGACCCGGTCAGCCAGCGCACCACCGAAAAGCTGCAGGAGATCGAGCTGGCGCCGGTCTCGGAAGTCATTCTGGACGAAGCCGCGATCACCCGGTTCCGGCAGAATTACCGCATCGAGTTCGGTGCTGCGGGCACCGATGATCCGCTTTACGAGGCGATCAGCGCCGGGCGCAAGCATCAGGGGGTCGAGCATTGGCTGCCCTATTTCCACAAGCGGCTGGAAACCCTGTTCGACTATCTGCCCGAGGCGGTGATTTCGCTGGACGATCAGACGGATGCGGCGCGGCTTTCACGCTGGGAGTCGGTGGTCGACCAATATGAAACCCGGCGCCATGCGCTGGCGCAGAAAGCCCGTATCGACTCGGTCTACAAGCCGGTGCCGCCAGCGGAGCTGTATCTGGACGACGCCGCCTGGGAGGCGGCGGTTTCGGGGCGGCGGATGCTGCGCTTTCATCCCCTGCCGCAGGCCAGCGGGCCGGGCACGATCGACGCCGGCGGGCGGATCGGGCGCAATTTCTCGCCCGAGCGCCAGCAGGAACAGGTCAGCCTGTTCGCGGCGCTGGCCGATCACATCCGGGCGCGGATGCAGCAGGGGCCGGTGCTGGTCGCCAGCTATTCCGAGGGCGCACGCGAACGGCTGAGCGGTCTGATCGAGGACGAGGGGCTGGCCGAGACCATCCCGGTGAGCGACGCCGCGCGGATCGGAAAATCGGGGCTTTACCTGGCGGTCTGGGCGCTGGAACACGGGTTCGAGACCCCCGAGATGACGGTGATCTCGGAACAGGACGTGCTGGGCGACCGGCTGATCCGGGCACCGCGCCGGAAACGCCGGGCCGAGAACTTCCTGACCGAGGCCCAGTCGCTCAGCCCCGGCGATCTGGTGGTGCATGTGGATCACGGCATCGGGCGCTATCACGGGCTGGAAGTCATCACCGCCGCCGGCGCCGCGCATGAATGCCTGAGCCTGGAATATGCCGAGAACGCAAGGCTCTACCTGCCGGTGGAAAACATCGAGCTCTTGTCGCGCTATGGCCAGGACGAAGGGCTGCTGGACAAGCTCGGCGGCGGTGCCTGGCAGGCCAAGAAGGCCAAGCTGAAGGAACGTATCCGCGAGATGGCCGACCGGCTGATCCGGGTGGCCGCCGAACGCACCCTGCGCCGCGCCCCGGCGCTCGAGGCACAGCACCACGCATGGGAAGAGTTCAGCGCCCGCTTTCCCTATCAGGAGACCGACGACCAGCTGAGTGCGATCTCGGATGTGCTGGGGGATCTCGGCTCGGGTCAGCCGATGGACCGGCTGGTCTGCGGCGATGTCGGTTTCGGCAAGACCGAGGTTGCCATGCGCGCCGCCTTCGTCGCGGCGATGTCCGGCGTTCAGGTGGCGGTGATCGCGCCGACCACGCTTCTGGCGCGCCAGCATTACAAGAGCTTTGCCGACCGTTTCCGCGGCTTTCCGATCGAGGTCAGGGCGCTGTCGCGCTTCGTGTCCTCGAAGGAAGCCGAGAAAACCCGCGAGGGCATGGCGCGCGGTACGGTCGACATCGTGATCGGCACCCATGCGCTCTTGGCCAAGAACACGCGGTTCAAGAACCTCGGCCTGCTGGTGATCGACGAAGAGCAGCATTTCGGCGTCGCCCACAAGGAGCGGCTGAAACAGATGCGCTCGGACGTGCATGTGCTGACCCTGACCGCGACCCCGATCCCGCGCACCCTGCAACTGTCGCTGTCGGGGGTGCGCGATCTGTCGATCATCGGCACGCCGCCGGTCGACCGGCTGGCGATCCGCACCTATGTCAGCGAGTTCGATGCGGTCACCATCCGCGAGGCGCTGCTGCGCGAGCATTATCGCGGCGGGCAGAGCTTCTACGTGGTGCCCCGGATCAGCGACCTGCGCGAGGTGCAGGATTTTCTGGCCGATCAGGTGCCCGAGGTCAGCGTCGTCACCGCCCACGGCCAGATGGCCGCCGGCGAGCTCGACGACCGCATGAACGCCTTTTACGACGGCAAATATGACGTGCTCTTGGCCACCACCATCGTCGAGAGCGGGCTCGACATTCCCACCGCCAACACCATGGTGGTGCACCGCGCCGACATGTTCGGCCTGGCGCAGCTCTATCAGATCCGCGGCCGGGTCGGGCGTTCGAAGACCCGCGCCTATGCCTATCTCACCACCAAGCCGCGCATGCCGCTGACAGCCGCCGCCGAAAAGCGCCTGCGGGTGCTGGGCTCGCTCGACACGCTCGGCGCCGGCTTTACCCTGGCCAGCCAGGATCTCGACATTCGCGGCGCCGGCAACCTTTTGGGCGAGGAACAGTCCGGCCAGATGCGCGATGTCGGCTACGAGCTTTACCAGTCGATGCTGGAAGAGGCGATCGCCAAGATCAAGGCCGGTGAAATGCAGGGCCTGAGCGACACCGACGGTCAGTGGGCGCCGCAGATCAACCTTGGCGTTCCGGTGCTGATCCCCGAGGATTACGTGCCCGACCTCGACGTGCGTCTCGGCCTTTACCGCCGCCTCAGCGGGCTGCACACGAAGGTCGAGCTCGAGGGGTTCGCGGCCGAGCTGATCGACCGTTTCGGCAAGCTTCCCAAAGAGGTCAACACCCTGCTTCTGGTG
>NZ_JBFJVE010000146.1:0-8374 GCF_041624275.1 Shimia sp. | reverse complement strand
CAGCGCCGCGCTTCGACCGCCGCGATGGCGGCGGCCACGGCGGCCTCGATCGACATCTCGCTGGTATCCACGATCACCGCGTCGTCGGCCGGGCGCAGCGGCGCTTCGCTGCGCTGCATGTCGCGCGCGTCGCGTTCCCTGACATCGGCCAGCACTTCGTCGCGCGTGACCTCCAGCCCCTTTCCCGTCAGCTCCAGAAACCGCCGCTCGGCGCGCACCTCGGCGCTGGCGGTGACGAACAGCTTGGCCTCGGCCTCGGGGCAGATCACGGTGCCGATGTCGCGCCCGTCCAGCACCGCGCCGCCGGCGCGGCGGGCAAAGGCGCGCTGGAAATCGACCAGCGCCGCGCGCACCTCGGGCACCACCGCCACTTTCGAGGCCGCCTGCGCCACCTCGGGGCTGCGCAGATCCCCGGCCTCCAGATCCTCGGCCCGCAGGGCACGGGCCGCGTCGATCGCCGCTTCGCCCGAAAGCGTCCTGGCCCCGACCGCGCGGTACAACAGCCCGGTGTCGAGATGGGCAAGGCCGAAATGCGCCGCCACCGCCTTCGAGATCGTGCCCTTGCCGGCCGCCGCCGGCCCGTCGATGGCGATCGTGAAACTCATGGCCTGCCCCTTTTCGACTGCTGTTCTTGATGTCGCGCCGCCTCTATCCCAGCCCGCGCCGCGCGGCGCAAGACCCCGCGCGCCGTCGGCCTCAGCCGCGCCGCCGCCGCAGATGCCCCAGCGCCATCGCCAGCACCAGCGAGGCGGCCACCAGAAGGGTGACGAACTTGGTCACCGTATAGCTGCTGGCCAGCGCCACCAGCTCGGGGTCGGGCCAGGTGTGGAACCCCAGCACCAGGTCCGCGATCAGCGCGTTCTCGCAGAGGTCCATCACCGTATAGCTGGCCGGCACCACCAGCAGGATGACCCGCGACCAGGGGTGCAGGTTGCGCGTCGTCGCCCACAGGCAGCAGCCCATCCACAGCCCCAGAAGCATCGGAAAGGCGGTGTCGATGCGGCGCAGGGTGCCGGCATAGAACTCGCCCTGTGCAGGGCTCATCAGGCTGAGATAGGCCCTGGCATCGGCCTCGGAATAGCCCAGCAGCCGCATGTCGAAGGGCCAGAGCCGCTCGGGCCCCAGCACCAGATGCGCCATGCCCAGCCCGACCAGCAGCCCGTAGGTCGCGATGGTGACCAGCGTCAGTGCAATCAGGGCTTTGGCAAAAGGCTTCAATTCCCGTCTCTCGTTAGTCTCGCCCCGAGCCCGGCCATCAAGGGCTCGAACACGGGGAAGGAAGTGGCGATCGGTGCGCCGTCATCGACACTGACCGGTGCCTGTGTCGCCATGCCCATCACCATGAAGGACATGGCGATCCGATGGTCGAGATGGCTGGCGCAGGTGGCGCCTCCGGGCACGTTGCCATGCCCCAGACCGGTGACGATCCACCAGTCCTCTCCCTCGTCCACCGTCACCCCGTTGGCGCGCAGACCCTTGGCCATGGCATCGATGCGGTCGCTTTCCTTGACCCTCAGTTCCTTAACACCCCGCATCACCGTCTGCCCTGTGGCAAATGATGCCACCACCGAAAGCACCGGGTATTCGTCGATCATCGAGGCCGCCCGCGCCGGGTCGACCTCGATACCCTTGAGATCCGGCGAAAAGCGCGCCCGCAGGTCCGCCACCGGCTCGCCGCCCTCTTGGCGTTCGTTCTCATAGGTGAGATCGGCGCCCATCTCGCGCAGCGTGGTGAACAGCCCGGCCCGGGTCGGGTTGAGGCCGATATTGGGCACCAGCACGTCCGAACCGGGGGTGATGATCGCGGCGCAGACCGGGAAGGCCGCCGAGGAAGGATCGCGCGGCACGGCGATGGTCTGCGGCTTCAGCTCCGGCTGGCCGGTGAGGGTGATCACCCGGCCCGCATCGCTCACCTCGGTGCTGATCTCGGCGCCGAAACCGGCCAGCATGCGCTCGGTATGATCGCGGGTGGCCTCCTTCTCGATCACCACGGTCTTGCCCGGCGCGTTGAGGCCGGCAAAGAGCACCGCCGATTTCACCTGCGCCGAGGGCACCGGCACCTCGTAGCGCACCGGCACCGGATCGGCGGCGCCGACGATGGTCATCGGCAGACGGCCGCCGGCGCGGCCCACCGCCACGGCGCCGAACAGCGCCAGCGGATCGGTGACCCGCGCCATCGGGCGCTTGTTGAGGCTGGCATCCCCGGTGAAGGTCGCGGTGATGCCGGTGGTCGCCATCACCCCCATGATCAGCCGCACCCCGGTGCCGGAATTGCCGCAGTCGATCACCTGCTCGGGCTCGGCAAAACCGCCCACCCCGACACCATGCACCGACCAGTTGCCCCCCCCGAGGTCGGTGACCTCGGCGCCGAAGGCGCGCATCGCCTTGGCGGTGTCCAGAACATCCTCGCCCTCCAGGAGCCCCGAGATCCGGGTCTCGCCCACCGCCAGCGCCCCGAGGATCAGCGCCCGGTGCGAGATCGACTTGTCGCCGGGCACCAGCGCCTCGCCGCTCAGCGGACCGCAGGCATGAGAGGTCATCGGGATCGGGCTGCCGTGTGCGGACATATCGGGGTTCCTTTCTGTCGTTGGCAAAGCTGTTAGCGCAGCCACCGGCGCAGGTAAATGCGCCACATGCGTCTTTCTCTTGCCGGAAATATCCCGGGGTGAATTGGCCACAGGCCAAGAGGGGCAGCGCCCCTCCCCCCCTCACCTCTTGCGGAAGGTCAGGTAATGCGGGCTGCGGCCCTCGCGAAAGGCCTTCTGCTCGTAGCGGGTCGAGATCCAGTCGCCCCAGGGCTCACGCCAGTCCTGCGGCCCCTCGGCCAGCCAGTCAAAGCCGAACCGGGGCACCTGCTCCAGCGTCTGGCGCACATAGTCGGGAATATCGGTGGCCACGCGGAAGATCGCCCCCGGTTTCAGCACCCGTGACAGCGGCTCGAGGTGCTCCGGGGTGACGAAGCGGCGCCGGTGGTGGCGCTTCTTGGGCCAGGGATCGGGATAGAGCAGGAAGGCGCGCGCGATGCTGGCATCCTCCAGCACGTCGAACATGTCGCGGGCATCGCCCGGGTGGACCCGGATATTGTCGGCCCCGGCCTCGCGGATCTTGCCCAGCAGCATCGCCACGCCGTTGATATAGGGCTCGCAGCCGATGATGCCGACCCCGGGGTTGGCCACCGCCTGATGCACCATGTGCTCGCCGCCGCCGAAACCGATCTCGAGCCAGACATCGCGGCCGCCGAACAGCGCCCCGAGGTCGATGCGCTCGCGTTCGGGGTTGTCTTCCCAGCTCACCCGGCCCGGCGCCAGCGCCGCCAGATCCTCGTCAAGCCAGGCCTCCTGCGACTTGCGCAGCCCCTTGCCCTTGAAACGGCCGTAGAAATTCCGCCACGGCGCGCCGGAAGGATGCCTATCGCCGGATTTTTCGCTGTCGGACATGGGCCGGAACCTCGGATCTCTGGATTGGCGCCCCATGTGCCGGATCGCCGCGCCGAGGTCAAGCTGGACTAGTCGCGCAGGATACCGCCCTCGCGCAGCTCGCGGCGGGTCGGGTACCACATGTCGCTGAAATAGCCTTTGGAGCGGATCGCGAATTCGGCGCCGACCCCGCGCGACAGCATATAGGTCAGATCGCGATAGACTTCTTCCTGCGTGTCCTCATAGACCCAGGCGCTGAACTCGAAGGGCGTGCGCCACCCCTCTTCCTCGCGTTCGCTGGCATAGAAGCTCTCGATATCCTCGGGCGACCAGTGGCTGCGGTGAAAACCGATCTTGCCGCCGCGCTGCATCCGCCGCTTGGCACCGCCCAGAAACACCGTCGTGCAGGCGCTTTCACAGACGCTCTGCACCTCGGTATCCAGTTCGAAATCCATCACCAGCCGGGCCATCTCGTCCCCGGCCCACAGGCTCCCGCCCGAGCTGTTCAGGCGCAGGGTGGTGATCTCCGGGTGCCGCTGCAAGACCTGCAACAGCTCGTCGATATCGGCGTTCTCCATCTCTTCCACCACGCCCTCGGGCGGGGCCACCGTGTCATAGACCAGCACCTCGCCCTCGATCGTGAACTTGCCGCTCTCCAGCGGCTCCCTGGCCAGGACCGCCGAGGCGATCAGTGCCAAACCCAGACCCAGACCCAGTCCCAAAAACCGCATAGAGGCTCCTCCGCAAAAAAAACAGTCCCCGCGCCCAGTCTGGAGCCACGGGGACCGAAAATGCAATGGCGGATGCGCGCCGCCTCAGACCGCTTTCTTCAGCGCCTCGACAAGATCGGTCTTCTCCCAGGAAAACCCGCCGTCGGCCTCGGGGTCGCGGCCGAAATGGCCATAGGCCGCGGTGCGCTGATAGATCGGCCGGTTGAGGCTCAGGTGCTGGCGGATGCCGCGCGGGGTCAGGTCCATGGCGGCGCTGACCGCCTTTTCGATCGCCGCGTCGGCCACCGCGCCGGTGCCATGGGTGTCGGCATAGATCGACAGCGGCCGGCTGACGCCGATGGCATAGGACAGCTGGATGGTGCAGCGTTCGGCCATGCCGGCGGCGACCACGTTCTTGGCCAGGTAGCGCGCCGCATAGGCCGCCGAACGGTCGACCTTGGTCGGATCCTTGCCCGAGAAGGCGCCGCCGCCATGGGGCGCCGCGCCGCCATAGGTGTCGACGATGATCTTGCGCCCGGTCAGCCCGGCATCGCCGTCGGGTCCGCCGATGACGAACTTGCCGGTCGGGTTGACGTGCCATTCGGTGGCATCGGTGATCCAGCCCTCGGGCAGCTCCTCGCGGATATAGGGTTCGACCACGGCGCGCACGTCGGCCGAGCTCATCGCCGCGTCGAGATGCTGGGTCGAGAGCACGATCGAGCTGACCCCCACCGGCACGCCGTCGCGGTAGACCACCGAAAGCTGCGATTTGGCATCCGGGCCAAGGGTCGGCTCGGCGCCGGATTTGCGCACCTCGGCGAGGCGGCGCAGCACGGCGTGGGAATACTGGATCGGCGCCGGCATCAGCGCCGGGGTCTCGGTGGTGGCATAACCGAACATGATGCCCTGATCGCCGGCGCCCTCTTCCTTGGTGTCCGAACCGTTGACCCCCTGGGCGATATGGGCCGACTGCTCGTGCAGCAGGTTGGTCACCTCGACGGTGGCATGGTGGAACTTGTCCTGCTCGTAGCCGATGTCCTTGATGCAGGCGCGGGCGATCTCGTCGATGCGCCCCATGTAGTCGTGCAGCTTGTCCTTGTCCGACAGGCCGACCTCGCCGCCGATCACCACCCGGTTGGTGGTGGCGAAGGTCTCGGCCGCGACCCGGGCCTCGGGCTCTTCGGCGAGAAACGCATCGAGAACCGCATCGGATATCCGGTCACAGACCTTGTCCGGGTGGCCCTCGGAAACCGACTCCGAGGTGAAGGTATAATTGTTTCTCATGAAGTGCTCCATTACCTGCGGGTCGTCACGCCAGGAAGCCGTTGTGACGACAGTTCGGCACGGGCTTACGCCGCCGACCGGCAATGGTCAATGGGATTTGTCGGCGCGGGCCCGCCCCCCGCGCCGGCGCAGGCCGAAGAGGCCGAGCCCCAGCACCAGGGCCGCCAGCGGCGCATCGCCGGTCGCCGCGTAAACGGTTCTTTCAAGGGGCGCCGGCAGCGTCGCGTCGACCACCCCCGACCGGTCGAGCGCCAGCGCGGCAAGGATGCGCCCGCGGCCATCGACCACCGCCGAGATGCCGGTATTGGCGGCCCGCAGCAGCGGCAGACCCTGCTCGATGGCGCGCATCCGCGCCTGCACCAGATGCTGGTAGGGGCCGGAAAAACTGCCGAACCAGGCGTCATTGGTCAGCTGCAACAAAAGGTCCGGCCGGGTTTCGGTGCCGCGCATGTCCTGCGGGAACACCGCCTCGTAGCAGATCAGCGGCAGCGCCTTGCCCAGCGGCCCGAGATCCATGAGCTGCGGACCGGGTCCGGCGGAAAACCCGTCGCCCTCGCGCGCTGCCAGCCCGTGAATGCCAAAACGCCCCAGCAGGTCGCCAAAGGGCACATATTCCCCGAATGGCACCAGATGATGCTTGTCATAGATCTGCACCGGCGCGCCGCCGGGATCCAGAAGCACCGCCGAATTGAATATCCGCAGATCCTCATAGCGCATCACACCGGCCAGCACCGGCACGCCGCCGGCGGCCTCGGCCATGGCGGCGCGGCTGCGCACCGAGCCCCCGAGCGGCGCCGGGATCGAGGTTTCCGGCCAGACGATCAGGTCGGGGCGGCGGCCCTCTGCCCCGGTCAGCGCCAGGGCGCGGGCGAAATGGCCGGGCATGAAGTCGGGATCCCATTTCTGGTGCTGCGGCACATTGGGCTGCACCAGCCGCACCAGCGGCCGCTTTGCGGAGCTGGGTTCGGGCGCGGGCAGCGGCCTCAGGGCCAGCACCACGCCCGCCACCGCCGCCAGAGCCGCCGCCGGGGCGCGGCGCGGCGCGGCCAGCGCCGCCGCGGCGGCGAAAACAGCGAGGTTCAACCCGTGCGATCCCAGCCAGGCCGCGCCCTGCCCTGCCAGCCCGTCGACCAGCGCATAGGCCGGCATCGCCCAGGGAAAGCCGCCCAAGAGATAGGCCCGCACCAGCTCGGCCCCGGTCAGCGCCAGCGCCAGCATCCACCGGCCCCGGCCCTGCGCCAGGGCAAAGGCACCGCCCCAGAACAGCGCCATGCCCAGCGCCATCAGCACCAGCGCAAAGGGCGCCATCCAGCCGTGGCGCGCAAGATCGACCAGAAAGGGCTCGACGATCCAGTGCAGGGTCAGCGCGAAATAGCCGGCCCCGAAGGCGAGCCCGGCGGCCAGCGCCCGGCGCCGGTCGCCGAGACCGTCAAAGAGCCGGAAGGCGACGACGAAGCCGGCAAAGCCCGGCAGCAACAGCGAAAAAGGCGCCTGGCCGAGCCCGGCTAGGGCGCCGCAGGCCAGCATCAGCCCCGAGAGCTGCCAGGCCGGGCGCGCCCGCAGCCGGCGCGCCGATGGTTCAGCCATCCTGCGCCTCGGCAAAGCGCACCCGCAGCCGCTTGATGCGGCGCGGGTCGGCATCGACGATCTCGAACTCGGTGCCATCGGGATGGGCCACCACCTCGCCGCGTGCCGGCACATGGCCCAACAGGGTGAACACCAGCCCGCCCAGCGTGTCGACATCCTCGGCATCGACCTCGGCATGGGCGGTCAGGTCGCGCCCGATCTCGGCCTCGAAATCCTCGAGCGGCGTCTTGGCCAGCGCCAGGTAGCAGCCGGGGGTTTCCTGGGTCCAGTGCTGATCTTCCTCGAGATCGTGCTCGTCCTCGATCTCGCCGATCACCTGTTCGATCAGATCCTCGATGGTGACCAGCCCGTCGACGCCGCCGTATTCGTCGATCACCAGCGCCATGTGGCGGCGTTCGGTCTGCATCTTGGTCAGCAGCACCCCGATCGGCATCGAGGGCGGCACGAAGAGCAGCGGCCGCAGCATCTGGTCGAGCCGGAACTGCCCGCCGGCGCCGTTGAACCCGTGTTTCAGCGCCACGTCCTTGAGGTGGGCAAAGCCGATCGGCGTGTCCAGCGTGCCCTCGAAGACCGGCAGCCGGGTCAGCCCGGTGTCGCGGAACAGCTGCACCAGCCCGTCCTTGGAGATACTGGCCGGCGCGGCGATGATCTCGGCCTTGGGAATGGCCACGTCCTCGACCCGCATCCGGCGCAGGTTGATCATGCCATGGGTCTGGGGCCGTGGCGTCTCGGCGCTGCTGCTCTCTGGCGGTGGCACGGCCTCGGCCGGACTTAGCGCATTGACGATGCGGCTGAAAAAGCCGCTTCTCGGTGGTTTGGGGGCCATCGGCTGCGCGCGGAGCGCCGCGTTAGAGGACCCGTCGGAACTGTCGCCCATTTTTCCTTTCCATTCAGGGGTTAATCCCCGTCTCCCTCTCTATATGGGTCAGCGATACCCATTTTGCCAAGTATCCGCGTTTCGATACCCTCCATCAACGTGGCATCCCGGTCACGGATATGGTCGTAGCCCAAGAGGTGCAGCACCCCGTGGACGACCAGATGGCTGACATGATCGGCCAGCGGCTTGCCGGCCTCGGCGGCCTCGCGGGCGCAGGTGTCATAGGCGATGGCGATATCTCCGAGCTCGGTAAGATCCTCGAAGGGGTCGGGCGCGGGCAAGGCCGGCGCGCCGCCGGGCGCCTCGGCACCCAGCTCCTGCGCCGGCCAGCTCAGCACGTTGGTCGGCTGCGGCTTGGCGCGGAAATCGGCGTTGAGATCGGCAATGCGCGCATCGTCGCAGGCCAGCAGCGAGATCAGGCAGGCCTCGGGGTCCATCGACAGATGCGCCAGCGCCGCCCGCGCCGCGCCCTCGGCCAGCGCCGCGAGCCCGGCCTCGTG
>NZ_JBFJVE010000145.1:0-8409 GCF_041624275.1 Shimia sp. | reverse complement strand
TTCTGATCCGGCATTGTTGCAAGACCGGCCCCGCGCGCGTCCCGCCGGGGCCGGTTCTTTTTCGGCCCCTTGCCTGCGGCCAACCGCGCGCCCGTGACCGCTTGCCTTTCCACCGTGCGGCAGGGCAGAAACGGGGCAACGAAACCCGCCCGCGAGACCCCGTGATGTATGACCAGAACCACCTGATTTCGAAATTGCGCGCCGCCTCGGTCGGTCACGATAACAGGCGTTTCGCCGAAATCCCCGGTGCAGGCGACATCAGCTATCACGATCTGTTCGCCGGTGCCGAACGCATGGCGGCGGCCCTGGTCGGCCTTGGAGTCACGCCCGGCGACAGGGTGGCGGTGCAGGTCGAAAAGACCATCGAGGCGATCCAGCTTTATCTTGGCACGGTGATGGCGGGCGGTGTCTTTCTGCCTCTGAACACCGCCTACACGACCCCGGAAGTGGCCTATTTCCTTGGCGATGCCGGCCCCCGCGTGGTGGTCTGCGATCCGTCGCGAGAGGCGGCCATCGCCGAGATCGCAGGCGCCGCAAGGGTGATGACGCTGGACGCCGGCGGGCAGGGCACCCTGCGCGCCGCCGCCGATGCCGAGACCGGCTTCGCGCCGGTGGCCCGCGCCGCCGATGACCTGGCGGCGATCCTTTATACCTCGGGCACCACGGGGCGCTCGAAAGGGGCGATGCTGAGCCATGCCAACCTGGCCTCGAACTCCGAGACCCTGCGCGACTACTGGCGCTTCACCCCTGACGACGTGCTGATCCACGCGCTGCCGATCTTTCACACCCACGGGCTTTTCGTGGCCACCAACGTGGCGCTGCTGGCCGGAGCCTCGGTGGTGTTTCTTGCCGGGTTCGATGCCGACCGGATTCTCGAGGCGATGCCGCGTGCCACGGCGCTGATGGGGGTGCCGACCTTCTACACGCGGCTGCTGAACGATCCGCGCCTGACACCCGAGCGTGCCGCCAACATGCGGCTTTTCATCTCGGGTTCGGCGCCGCTGCTGGTCGATACGCATCGCGACTGGCTGGCGCGCACCGACCATACCATCCTTGAACGCTACGGCATGACCGAGACCAACATGTCGACCTCGAACCCCTATGAGGGCGAGCGCCGCGCCGGCACGGTGGGCTTTGCGCTGCCCGGGGTCGAGGCGCGCATCCGTCACCAGGGGCAGGAGGTGCCGGTGGGCGAGATCGGGGTGCTGGAAGTGCGCGGGTCGAACGTGTTCCGGGGTTACTGGCAGATGCCGGAAAAGACCGCCGAAGAGCTGCTGCCCGACGGCTGGTTCATCACCGGCGATCTCGCCAAGGTCGATGCCGAGGGTTACGTGACCATCGTCGGCCGGGCCAAGGATCTGGTGATTACCGGCGGTTTCAACGTCTACCCCAAAGAGATCGAATCGCTGATCGACGACCTGCCCGGGGTGCTGGAAAGCGCGGTGATCGGCGTGCCCCATGCCGATTTCGGCGAGGCCGTGGTGGCGGTGGTGGTGCCGCGCGAAGAGGGGTTCGAAGCGGGTTCGGTCACCGAGGGTCTGCGCGACCGGCTGGCGAAGTTCAAACAGCCCAAGCGGGTGATCCTGCTGCCGGAACTGCCGCGCAACACCATGGGCAAGGTGCAGAAGAAGGCCCTGCGCGAGGCCTATGCCGACCTCTTTGCCTGATCTCAGGTCAGCACCAGCAGCAATAGCGACAGGGTGACGAAGGCGGCGCCGGTGGTGATCAGCATGGCGATCGAGGCCAGCCCCTCGAGGCCGTTTTCCTGCGCCAGCACGGTATAGATGCCGAACATCGAGATTGCCGCCGACAGGATCAGCGCCGCGAACAGCTCGGACGACAGCGGGGCGATGCCGAACATCGGCAGCGCGGTCAGGACAAGGAACACCAGCGCCGGGTGAAGCAGCAGCTTGGCGCCGGCGATCTGGCCCGCGAGCGCCCGGTTGCCGCGCATGGCGACACCGACCAGCGATCCGCCGATGACGATCAGCGACAGCGCCGAGGCCGAGGCGGCGATCATGCCGGAAAGCGTGTCAAGCGCCCGCGGCAGGGGCAGTTGCAGCGCCGAGACCGCAAGCCCCAGCAGCAGGCCGATCACCATCGGGCGGCGCAGCACGCCGAGCAGATTGCCGAGGATCCGCCGCGCAACCGGGGTCTGCGCCTCGCCGCCGGCCATGTCGACCAGGATCAGGCAGACCGGGATCAGCACCAGCAGTTCGACCATCATGTTCATCGCCAGCACCGGCCCGGCCAGATCGGGAAAGCTGAGCAGGATCAGCGGGTAGCCGATGAAGCCGGAATTGGGGCAGCTGCTGCCCATCACGGCAATGGCGCGCCGTGGCCTGTCGGGCGCCGTGACGCTGAACCAGAGAAAGGCGACGAGGATGGTGGCCAGCCCGCCGAGCCCATAGGCAAGCACGTAGCCCGGCACGAAGACGGCGCCGAGGTCGCGGCTGGCGACGGCCTCGAACAGCAGCGCCGGCAGGGCGATGTTGAGCACGTAGCGGCCAAAGCCGCGCATGTCGGCGGCGGAAAACCACCCCCTGTGCACCACCAGATAGCCGATGGAGATGGCGGCGTAGATCGGGAAGGTGATGGTCAGGATTTCAGTCATCCGGCCTCAGGTGCTGCGGCAGCTCATGGCCTATATCGGCGGCGAAATCACCGAGGAAGGCGCGCATGCGGCGCTGGCGCCGGCGTGCCAGATACTGCCCGCCCGGGGTCAGCATGGTGTCGGCCAGGCCCAGAAGCTTGACCTGCCAGTGGTCCAGCGCAAAGCGCCGCTCGTCCAGCGGGCGGTTGCGGGCGAAAGGGTCTTCGGGGTCATAGAGCGCAAGCTCCATCGTGCCGCTGACCGCGAAGGCGCGGGCAATGCCGATGGCGCCGATCGCGTCCAGCCGGTCGGCATCGCGCAGGATCGCCGCCTCGGTCGATTGCGCCTCGAGCCCGGCGGAATAGCTGTGGGTGATGATGGCGTGGCAGGTCGCCGATTCCTGGCTGCGGCTGAAGCCGAGCCAGCGCAGATGCGGCACCGCCGCCTCGGCCGAGAGGGTCGAGGCCTCGGCCCGTGCCGGTGAGGATTTGGGCAGGTTGATCAGGTCGTGCAGGTAGCAGGCCGCCAGCAGCACCGGCATGTTGACGGCGGTTTCATGTTCGGCGATGCGCCGGGCATTGGCCCAGACACGGTCGAGATGGGCAATGTCATGGGCCGGATCCAGCGCCATCGCGTCGCGGGCGATCGCCCGCAGCCGATTGCGCAGGTCTTCCATCAGCCGATCTTGCCCCGGTTGTGGCCGATCTGACCGCGATGCAAGAGCAGGTGATCGAGGATCACGCAGGCCATCATCGCCTCGCCCACCGGCACCGCGCGGATGCCGACGCAGGGATCGTGGCGGCCGGTGGTCACCACCTCGTAGGGGGTGCCGTCCTTGCGGATCGAGCGGCGCGGGGTCAGGATCGACGAGGTCGGCTTGACCGCGAAACGCACCACCACGTCCTGGCCGCTGGAGATGCCGCCGAGAATGCCGCCGGCATGGTTGGAGGTGTATTCCGGCCCGTCGTCGCCCATCAGGATCTCGTCGGCGTTGGCGGTGCCGCGCAGGCGTGCCGCGGCCATGCCTTCGCCGATCTCGACCCCCTTGACCGCGTTGATCGACATCATCGCCGCCGCAAGGTCGGTGTCGAGCTTGCCGTAGACCGGCGCGCCCAGCCCGGCAGGCACCCCACGGGCGACCACTTCCACGGTGCCGCCGACCGAATCCTTGGCCTTGCGGATGGCCTGAAGATAGTCTTCCCATTGCTGCGCCACCTCGGGGCCCTGCGGGATCCAGAAATCATTCTGGTCGATGGCCTGCCAGTCGAATGTCGCGCGGTCGATCTCCAATTCGCCCATGCCGACCATATAGCCCTTGATCTCGATGCCGGGCACCAGCGCCTTGATCGCCTCGCGGGCGATGCCGCCGGCGGCGACGCGGGCGGCGGTCTCGCGCGCCGAGGAGCGGCCACCGCCGCGATAGTCGCGGATGCCGTATTTCTGCCAGTAGGTGATGTCGGCGTGACCCGGGCGGAAGGTGTCGGCGATGTCGCCGTAATCCTTGGAGCGCTGATCGGTGTTCTCGATCATCAGCTGGATCGGGGTGCCGGTGGTCCGGCCCTCGAAGACGCCGGAGAGGATTTTCACCGCGTCCGGTTCGTTGCGCTGGGTCATGTTCTTGTTCTGGCCGGGGCGGCGCTTGTCGAGCCAGTGTTGCAGCATGGATTCATCCACCGGCACCCCCGGAGGGCAGCCGTCGACCGTTGCCCCGAGGGCCGGCCCGTGGCTTTCGCCCCAGGTGGTGACGCGGAAGAGATGTCCGAAACTGTTCATCGACATGTAAACGCTCCTTTGCCTTCTTGTCGCATACCTGTCGCAGGGCGGTTTCTCAAGAGAGAAGGGGCGGCAGGGGCGCTGCCCCTCTTGGCCTGCGGCCAATTCACCCCGGGATACTTTGGGCAAGAGAAAAAGGCTGCCGGCGCGCCCGCGCCCGGGGCGGGGGGCAAATCCGCTTGTCATCGGCCGGCGGCCTGACTACGGTCGCGGACACCTCGGGGGGCCGGGCGCGGGATGCGCCGGCTGAGACGCTGCGGTGGCGGACCCGTTGAACCTGAACCGGTTAAGACCGGCGGAGGGAAGGTTTTGGGATGTTCCAGACTTGCTCCGCCCGTCGCAATTTGGAGGATGCCATGAAGTCTCTTACTTTTGCCGCGGGAATTTTGGCGGCCACCAGCGCGGTGGCAGAGACGCCAGTTCTCACGGTGTATACCTATGACAGCTTTGTCTCGGACTGGGGCCCCGGCCCGGCGGTTGAGGCCGCTTTCGAAGCGAACTGCGGCTGCGATCTGAAGTTTGTCGGCGCGGGCGATGGCGCCGCGCTGTTGTCGCGCATCAAGCTCGAGGGCGCGCATTCCGAAGCCGATATCGTTCTGGGGCTGGACACCAACCTGACGGCGGCGGCGCGCGACACCGGCCTGTTTGCCGATCACGCGATCAGCGCCGACTATGCCTTTCCGATGGCATGGAACGACGGGCAGTTCGTGCCCTATGACTGGGGCGCCTTTGCCTTTGTCAAGAATGCCGAGCTGTCATCGCCGCGCAGCTTCAAGGCGCTGGGCGAAAGCGATCTGAAGATCGTCATCCAGGATCCGCGGTCATCGACGCCCGGTCTGGGCCTGCTGATGTGGGTCAAGACCGCCTATGGCGACGAAGCCAAAGCGGTCTGGGAAGGGCTGGCCGACAATATCGTCACCGTGACCAAGGGCTGGTCGGAAGCCTATGGCATGTTCCTTGAAGGCGAAGCGGACATGGTGCTGTCTTACACCACCTCGCCCGCCTATCACCTGATCGCCGAGGGCGATGCCTCGAAGGCGGCGGTGGCTTTCGACGAGGGCCATTACATGCAGATCGAGGTGGCGGCCAAGATGAAGGCCACCGATCAGAACGATCTGGCCGACCGGTTCCTTGCCTTCATGGTGTCCGAAGCCTTCCAGTCGATCATCCCGACCACCAACTGGATGTATCCTGCGGTGACCCCGGCGGCGGGCCTGCCGGAGGGGTTCGAAACCCTTGTGACGCCCGAAAAGGCGCTGCTGGTGGCGCCTGAGAAGGTTCAGGCGATCCGCGAGGAAGCGCTGGCCGAATGGCTGGACGCGCTGTCGCAATAAGATCCTGGCCCGGGGCGGTCGCGGCGGCTCTGGTCGCGGCGATCGTCCTTGGCACCTTGCTGGCCGTGGCCCTGCGCGCCGAGGCGGGGCGCGGGCTTGGCGCGTCGGAATGGGCCGCGATCCGGTTCACGATCTGGCAGGCTGTTCTTTCAGCGGTCTTGAGCGTGGCTTTCGCCATTCCCGTGGCCCGCGCCCTGGCGCGACGGCGGTTTTTCGGGCGGCAACTGCTGATCACCCTGCTGGGCGCGCCGTTTATCCTGCCGGTGATCGTGGCGGTTCTGGGCCTCTTGGCGGTGTTTGGCCGCAGCGGAATTCTCAATGACATTCTGCGCTTTTTGGGCCTGCCCGAAGTGCAGATCTATGGGCTGCATGGCGTGGTGCTGGCGCATGTGTTCTTCAACCTGCCGCTGGCGACGCGGCTGATCCTGATGGGCTGGCAGCAGGTGCCGGCCGAGCGGTTCCGGCTGGCGGCGCAACTGGGCTTTGGCGCGCGCGAGATGTGGCGGGTGATCGAAGCGCCGATGCTGCGACGTGCGGTGCCGCCGGCGCTGGCGGTGATTTTTGCCATCTGCCTGTCGAGCTTTGCCGTGGCCCTGACCCTGGGCGGCGGACCGCGCGCCACGACGGTGGAACTGGCCATCTATCAGGCGTTCCGGTTTGATTTCGACCTTGGCCGGGCGGCGCTGTTGTCGCTGGTGCAATTGCTGTTGGTGGGCACGGCGGCGCTGCTGGCGCTGCGCCTGTCGGGAAGGGAGGGGTTCGGCGCCGGTCTGGATCGCCCGGTGCGGCGCTGGGATACCGGCGGATTGGGCCGGATCAGTCTCGATTCAGTCTCGATTTCTTTCGCCGCGCTGTTCCTGTTGCTGCCCCTGTCGATGGTGGTGCTGGAGGGCCTGGCGGGGGTTGCGACCATGCCGGCGCAGGTCTGGGAGGCGGCGGTCGTGTCGCTGGGCATTGCCCTTGTCTCGACCGCTCTGATGCTGATCTTGGCCTTGCCGATTGCCATTGCCGCCAGCGGCCGCGCCCGTTGGCTCGAGGCCGTCGGGCTCTTGGGCATCGCGGCCTCGCCGCTGGTGATCGGCACCGGGCTGTTCATCGTCATCCACCCGATTGCCAATCCCTTTGCTCTGGCCTTGCCGGTGACCGCTTTGGTCAACGCGGTGATGGCCCTGCCCTTTGCGCTGCGCATTCTGATCGGGCCGGTGCGCGATGTCAGTGACAACTATGGGCGCCTGAGCGCCTCTTTGGGTGTCACCGGCGCCGCCTGGCTGCGGCTGGTTCTGCTGCCGCGCATCCGGGCGCCTTTGGGCTTTGCCTGTGGTCTGACGGCGGCGCTGTCGATGGGCGACCTTGGGGTCATTGCCTTGTTCGCCGACCCGGAAACCGCCACCTTGCCATTGCAGATGTACCGGCTGATGGGGGCCTATCGGATCGAAGCGGCCTCGGGGGCGGGGCTCTTGCTGCTGGTGCTGAGTTTCGGCCTGTTCTGGCTGTGTGACAAAGGAGGGCGCGGGCGTGCTGACGGTTGAAGATCTGACACTCCGGCAGGGGGCATTCACCCTGCGGGCGGCGTTTTCGATTGCAACCGCAGACCGGGTGGCGGTGATGGGGCCTTCGGGGGCGGGGAAATCCACGCTTTTGGCCCTGCTGGCGGGGTTTCTCGACCCGGTGCAGGGCCGGGTCTTGTGGACCGGTCGGGAGATTACCAAGGCGGCGCCGGGGGATCGGCCCTTTGCCATGCTGTTTCAGGACAACAACATGTTTCCCCACCTGACGCTGGCGCAGAATGTCGGGCTCGGCATCCGGCCCGATCTGCGTCTCAGCGCCGAACAGAAAGCCCGCGTCGCACAGGCCTTGGCGCGGGTGGGATTGCCGGACATGCAGGCGCGCAAACCGGCGCAGCTCTCGGGCGGGCAGCAAAGCCGGGCCGCGCTGGCGCGCATTCTGGTGATGGACAGGCCGCTGGTCCTGCTGGATGAACCCTTTGCGGCGCTGGGTCCGGCGCTCAAGGTCGAGATGCTGGATCTGTTGGCCGAGGTGCTGGACGAGACCGGCGCCGGGCTGTTGATGGTCAGCCATGACCCGCAAGATGCGCGCCGCATTGCGCCGATGACCATTCTGGTGGCCGAGGGCCAAGCGCATGCGCCTGCGCCGACGGCAGAGTTGCTGGACAACCCGCCCCCGGCGCTTCGGGCCTATCTGGGTTAGATCTTCGTCAGCGCCTCAACCGCATCGGCAATCGGATAGTGATGATTGCCGACGAACAGCCCGTTTGCGTCG
Source organism: Shimia sp. (assembly GCF_041624275.1). Classification (GTDB taxonomy): domain Bacteria; phylum Pseudomonadota; class Alphaproteobacteria; order Rhodobacterales; family Rhodobacteraceae; genus Shimia. The sequence goes on along the minus strand of NZ_JBFJVE010000145.1, from coordinate 429 downwards.
ATATAGTCGGCGTTTTTCAACTCGCCGTGGATCGAATAGTCAAAATACTGCATGACCTCGTTCTTGGCGAAGTTGCCAGCCACGATGGGGCGGCATTCAAAGCCGGCGGCGGTCAGATCCTTGACCAGATCGGCGCGATTGAGGCCGCTGCCGGGTCGAAGTACCAGCGAGAAGCCGAACCAGCTGGCCTCGCCGATCTCGCGCTGGATCATGAACTTGGGGTGATTGCCCAGGCGCTGCTGCACCAGGGTGCCATTGGCGCGGCGGCCCTTGATCAGGTCCGGCAGTTTGGCCAGCTGTTCAATCCCTAAGGCGCCGGACATTTCCAGGGGGCGCAGGTTGTAGCCTGGCAGCACAAAGCGGAAGCTTTCCTCGAACGGATCGTCGGATTTCTCGCCGGTGACATGGTTGAACTTGGGCAGGTTGCGG
>NZ_JBFJVE010000144.1:0-8517 GCF_041624275.1 Shimia sp. | reverse complement strand
GATACAGACCGCCCATCGCGCCGAACAGGCCCGCATGCGCTGGCAGGCGGGCAAGATCGACGAGCTGAACGGGCTGTTTCACGACCGCAACCTGCGGATCGACCGGCTGAAGCTGGCGCTGGAGCATCAGCGCGCCGAATTCCTCGCCTCGCGCTCCTGGCGGGTGACCGCGCCGCTGCGCGCCGTGACAAGCAGGATCCGGGCGCTGCGCAATGCCACCCGGTTCTTTCGCAAAGCCAGCGCCAGCAAGGGCGGCATGGTCTCGGGCGGCAAGGCCGCGGCGCGCATCCTGGTTCAGGAAGGCCCGGCGGGTCTGCGCCAGCGCATGGCCAGCGGCCAGTCCGCCCCGGCGCCCCTGGCACCGGCCCATGTCGACCCGCTGGCCTGTTTCATCGCCGCCACGCCGCATGTCACCAGCCTGGCCCGGCTGATGCAGAAGGTGCTGACCGAAGAGGGCTATCGCGTCACAGTGCGCGGCGATCTCGCCGGCGCAGAAAACGCCGGCCATGTCTTCGTGATCTGCCCGCAGATGTTCGACAGCCTGCCCGATGACTACATCGCGGTGCAGATGGAGCAATCGGTCAGCTCGCGCTGGTTCACGCCCGACTATTTCGCGCGGCTGACCGGCGCCCGGGCGGTGATCGACTATTCGCTGCGCAACATCGCCTTCCTGCGCCAGAACGAGGTGCCGCTGGCGCAGCTGCATTACGTGCCGCTGGATGTGGACCGGCGGCTGCTTCCGGCCGAAGAGACCCCGCGCAGGGGCATTCTGTTTTATGGCGATGACAAATGCCCGCGCCGCCAGCGTATCCTGGCCGCGGTCGCAAAGGTCTATCCGGAGCTGGAAATCGTCAGCAACCTGTTTGGCGAGGCGCTCGAAGAGGCGCTGCGCGGCGCGGCGGTCATCCTCAATGTGCATTATTACGAGGGCGCGCTCCTGGAAACCACGCGCATCTATCAGGCGCTGAGCTACGGCACGCCGGTGGTCTCGGAGGAAAGCGCCGATCAGGACGAGCACCGGGGGCTGGACGGGGTGGTCGATTTTGCCCCGGTCGGCGATGTCGAGCGCCTGATCGCGCTGTTGCGCCCCTATGCCGAGGATGGCGCCGTGGCGGCGCAAAAACGCCAGGAGGTGGCGCGTTTTGCCGCCCGTGCGGACAACCGGTTCGAGATGTTCTTCCGCCGCTTCCTGCTGGCCCAGACCATGATCGGCTATGACGGGTTTGCTGCGCGCGCGCCCGGATACCCCCGCGAGATCGGCAGCGATATGAATTTCTGTCTCAGCCTGCCCGAAACCCCCGAGCGGCGCGCCCTGTTCGAAAGCCAGGGCCGGCAGGAGTTCACCGTCTGGAACGGGCTGAAAGCCAGCCCCGGCTGGGTCGGTGCGGCGACCAGCTATCGCCATATGTTCGAGCGCCTCACCGCAAGCGGTGCGGATCGGGCCATCATCTGCGAAGATGACGTGCTGTTCCCCGAAGATTATGCGACCCGCCTGGCCAGTGTGGAACGCTATCTGGAGCGCCATGAATGGGACGTGTTTTCAGGCTTCATCGCCGACGCCCACTCGGACCTCGAGATCCTGAGGGTGGAAGAGTTCGAAGGCCAGACCTTCGTCCATATCGACCGCACGGTGAGCATGGTCTTCAATATCTACAATCGCGACATCATGGCCTTCCTGGCGAAATGGGACCCGAGCAATCGCGATGTGCACAGCAACACCATCGACCGCTATCTGGAAAGCCATGGCGACACGCGGGTCATCCTGACCCTGCCCTTCCTGGTTCAGCACCGCCCCGACGCCCAGTCCACCATCTGGGGCTTTGACAACACCCAATATGACGAGGTCGTCGAGCAGAGCGAAAAGCTGCTGGCCGAGAAGGTTGCCGCCTTCCGCCGGGCTCAGGGTGCCGACAGTGACCGTGCGGCGTCGTAAAGCGCCCATTCGTCACTGACACAGCGCTCTATCGCGGTTTTTTCCGCCTCTGAAAGCTCCTTCCAGAGAACCCGCTTTTGCGACTTGTTCTGAACCCTGTCGGGAAGGTCGGCATCGTGATTGCCGAAATAGGCCGCAACCGAACGATAGAAACCCGGCATATCCTCCAGCGTGCCCACCACCTGAAACTCCCCGAGGTTTCTAATCGCCTGGGCGCTGATACGGTCCATCGTGGCGCCGTTCTTCAGCCGTAGTTCGCGATGCCGCGCCGAATAGCCAGAGGCAATCTGCCAGGTCTGGGCATTGTCGATGTTCATCCGGATCGCCGGGTGATCCGAGTTGAAGAATTCCAGAACCGTCTTGCCCGAGGAAATCTGCGGCGAAATGACCGGAACATTGCCCCCGGGATGCTGGCTGTATGAATAGAGAGACAAAAGCCGCTCTATCGGATGGCGCATCAGCACAAAGCAGTCGGCCTGCGCCGCGCGCACGAATTCAAAACCCAGATGCGACATGAACAGCATCGGCGCGCGGGGTTCAAGCCGCTCATATCTCGGAAAGTGATGCAGCTCGGTTTCCGGAAAAATATCGTCCCGATTCACCTGCCGCGCAATGAAACTCCGCACGGAGCTGCCGCCAGCCTTGGGGACATGAACAAAGACAATATTCTTGGACAGTGTCATCAGTAAGTCATCTCTGGAAATTATGCTGTGCGGATCGCGTTTATTGTGTGTGCTTAGCCCGGCCCAGACAGGTTTCCAATCCCTTTTCTGGGCGCGCCCAACCCGCCACCGCAGGCCAGTCACCCCCGGCGTTTTGGCAACACCCTGCCCGCGGTGCGCGCGATCAGCCAGAGGTCGAAACACAGGTTGCGGTGTTCTTGATAGATCAGGTCCAGCCGCGCCTTGCGCGGCACGCAGGCGCGCACATAGATGGCATCGGTCTCGGCCGCATCGCGCGCCCCGGCCAGCAGCCGTTCCTCGTGGCGGTGATAGACCAGGGTGGCCAGACCGGTGATGCCGGGGCGGCTGCGCAGCACCCGGCCATAGAGCGCCGGGAAACGCTCGACATATTCACGCAGCGGCGGGCGCGGGCCGACGAAGCTGAGGTCGCCGCAGAGCACGTTCCACAGCTGCGGCAGCTCATCAAGGCGGGTTTTGCGCAGGAACAGACCCGGTTTCGTCACCCGCGCCGCCTTGTCGCCGCCCGAGACCCCGGCATTGTCGTCCGACGGGGCCATGCTGCGCAGCTTCCACAGGGTAAAGGGCTGCTCCGGGGTCTTCATGCGTTCCGACAGGTAAAACAGCGGCCGCCCATGCGCCAGCCAGAGCCAGGGCAGCAGCAGCGCCAGCACCGGCAGCACCAGCAGCGCCAGCAGCAGCGCCAGAACCACATCGAACAGGCGTTTGGTGACAGTCATTCCGCTTTGACCTCTGTTTTTCGAAACTGGGCCACCATCTCTGCCGCGCGGCTGTCGGCGGCGGAAAACCGGTAAAGCTGTTGCAGGCGGCGGGTGTCCAGCACCAGCCGGGCAATGGCCGTCGCCGGCGCCGCGCGCGGCTGCCAGTCCAGCCCCGCCGCCCGGCACAGATCCTGCATCTCGACCGGCTCGGGCGCGGCGACATTCAGAAGCGCCGGCAGCGCCTGCCCCGCCGTCGCCCGCGCCATCAGCGCCGCCAGCACCCGGGCCAGGGTCGCCGGGCCGATATAGCTGCGCAGCGGCGAGCGCCCGTCGGCGAAGCGGTCCAGCCAGACCGGCCCGCCGCCGGCCGCGCCGATCAGCGCATCGGCGCCGACAATATTGCCCAGCCGCAGGAGGCTGACCCCCGGCGCCGAGGCACCTGCCGCCTGCTGCCAGTTCAGCGCCGCGGCTTCCATCTCGGCCTTGGCCCGGCCATAGGCCCCGGAGGGGGCCGGCGGGCTGGTTTCATCCTGCGGGTGATCGGCCGCGCCATAGACCGCGGCGCTGGAGATCAGGAACACATGGCCCACGCCCGCCTCCCGCGCCGCCTCCAGCGCGGCCAGCGCCAGACGGCTGTTGTCGGCAAAATCCACCGCCGCCCCGGCGCGCGCGGCATGGGTCGGCACCACCCCGGCAAGGTTCAGCACCACATCGGCCCCGGCGCAGAGGGCGGCCAGTTTTTCCGGGTCTTCCAGCAGCGGCATCGCGACCACATCCAGCCCCGCCACCGGGCCCCGGCTCTGCCAGGTCAGCCGCGCCGGGAAATCCTCGGGCCAGGCACGGGACAGCAGCCGCGCCAGGCGGCTGGATGCCCCCAAAACCACAATCCTTGGAAGATGCTCGAAACGGTTGCCGGAAACGATTGACCCCATGCTCTCAGCCAGTATCTTGCGGGCCACGAAAATCCAAACGATTTCATGGATCAGCCGCGCGAAAGCGACACCTGGTGGGGGCCGGATGCACAAATTGATTCGACTGACGGCCATCCTGGGCCTGGGCCTGGTGCTGGCGGCCTGTTCCCTGCCCCGCGCCGCGCCGATGGAACGCGAGGTGCTGAAAGGCGCCGATGACGAGAACCCGGGCTTTGCCGTCTACGCGGTGACCCGCGACACGCTGCCCGCCCTCAGCCGATGGCCGCGCACCGGCGAGACCGAGCCGACCAGCGGCTGGATCCCGCACCGGCGCGGCCCCGCCGACCAGCTGATCGCCCCCGGCGATGCGCTCGACATCCAGATCTGGAGCAGCGAGGAGAACTCGCTCCTGGTGGCCTTCGAGGAGAAATCCGCCGCCCTGCCGACCAGCATCGTCTCTCCGGCGGGCACGGTGTTCATTCCCTATCTCGGCGATGTCCTGGTCTCCAACATGACCCCCGGCGATGCGCGGCACTCGATCCAGACCCGGCTCGAGGCCCAGATTCCCGCCGCCCAGGTGCGGCTGGTGCTGGTGCCGGGGCGGCGCAACTCGGTCGATCTGGTGGGCGGCGTGGCGTCGCCCGGCAGCTACCCGCTGCCGGACCGCAACTTCACCGTGCTGGGGCTGATCGCCCGCGGCGGCGGGGTGCAGGCGGCGCTCGAGAACCCGCAGGTCCGCCTGCAGCGCGACGGCCGGATCTATGGCATCTCGGTCGACCGGCTCTATGCGACCCCGGCCATGGACACCACCCTGCGCGGCGGCGACAAGATCATCATCGAGGAAGAGCAGCGCTATTTCCTCAGCCTCGGCTCGGCCGGGCGGCAGAACATCATCCTGTTTGACCGCGACCGGGTCACCGGGCTCGAGGCGGTGACCCTGGCCGGCGGGCTGCACAACCAGCGCGCCGACCCCAGGGGCATCCTGGTGCTGCGCGAATACCCCGCCAGCGCCGTCGGCACCGGCGAGGACAACCGCCGCCCGCGCCACCGCAACGTGGTGTTCTCGATGGATCTGACCACCGCCGAGGGGCTGTTCAGCGCCAAGAACTTCGAGATCAACCCCGGCGATCTGGTGCTGGCCACCGAAAGCCCGGTGGTCAACGTGCGCACCATCTTCGGCCTGTTCGGCAGCGCCCTGGGCCTGTCGGTGAGCGCCAGCAACCTGTAACCCGCCAGGCCCGGCGGGCCAGCCGATGGCCTCGGGAGATCCCCGGAAGCCCCCCGGAAGACCCCTGTCTAGTCCAGCAGGCCGCGCAGATATTGCCCGTAATCGTTCTTGGCAAAGATCTCGGCCCGGGCCAGCAGATCGGCGCTGCTGATCCAGCCTTTCTGATGCGCGATCTCGTCGGGGCAGCCGGTCTGCAAGCCCTGACGCAGCTGCAGGGTGCGCACGAAGTTGCCCGCATCCAACAGGCTGCCATGGGTGCCGGTATCAAGCCAGGCATAGCCGCGCCCCATGCGCTGCACCGTCAGCGCGCCCGCGTCCAGATACTGGCCCAACAGACAGGTGATCTCCAGCTCGCCGCGCGCCGAGGGCCTGACCCTGCGGGCCCGCTCGGGCGCCGTGCCATCAAGGAAATAAAGCCCGGTCACCGCATAGTGCGAGGGCGGCACCTCGGGTTTCTCGATGATCGCCCGGGCCTGGCCCTCGGCGTCGAAATCGACTACCCCATAGCGTTCCGGATCGGCGACGTGATAGCCGAAGACCGTGCCGCCGCTGGGCTGCCGGTCGGCGCTTGCCATCAGCTCGGGCAGCCCGTGACCAAAGAAGATATTGTCGCCCAGCACCATCGCCGAGGGCGCGCCATCGAGAAAATCCTCGGCCAGAAGATAGGCCTGGGCCAGCCCGTCGGGGCTGGGCTGCACGATATAGGTCAGGCGCACCCCCCACTGGCTGCCGTCGCCCAGAACCTGGCGAAACTGCGCCTGATCCCCCGGCGTGGTGATCACCGCGATCTCGCGGATGCCGGCCAGCATCAGCACGCTTAAGGGGTAATAGATCATCGGCTTGTCGTAGATCGGCAACAGCTGTTTCGACAGGCCGATGGTGATCGGGTAAAGCCGGGTGCCCGAGCCCCCCGCCAGAATGATGCCTTTGCGCTGTGTCGTCTGTACCTGTGTCATGAAAAGGCCTTTTGCAAATCGTTTAACACCGCGCCCAGGCTCTCTCGCCAGTCGGGGCGCGGGATGGAAAAATCTTTCTCTAAATCACCGCAATCCAGGCGCGAATTGCCCGGACGCCGGGCCGGGGTCGGATAGGCGCTGCTGGGAATATCGCTGACCGCAACGTCAAGCCCGGCCTGGGCAAATGTTTCGCGCGCGAAACCCGCCCAGCTGACATCCGGGGCGCCGGCATAGTGATAGGTGCCGCTTTTGCCCTGCCCCGCCACCAGTTGCCGCGCGATGCCGAGACAGGCCGCCGCAATATCCGCCGCCGCCGTCGGCCCGCCGATCTGGTCGGCGACGATGGTCAGCCTCTCGCGCTCGGCGCCAAGGCGCAGCATGGTCTTGACGAAATTCTGCCCATGGGCCGAGAACACCCATGAGGTGCGCAGGATCACATGCCGCCCGCCGGCGGCGCGCACCCCCTCTTCGCCCCTGAGCTTGCTGCGCCCATAGGCGCCCAGCGGGCCGGGGGCATCTGCCGGGCGCCAGGGCCGCGCGCCCCGGCCGTCGAACACGTAATCGGTGGAGATATGGATGAAGGGAATGCCCTTGGCGGCCGCCGCCCGCGCCATCGCTGCCGGCGCCGCGCCATTGATGGTCATGGCCAGCGCCTCTTCTTCCTCGGCGCGGTCGACGCCCGTATAGGCGGCGGCATTGATCACCGCGTCGGCGTCAGAGGCGGCAATCAGTGCCGCGCAGGCTTCGGGGTCCGAGAGGTCGGCGGCGGCGCGGTCCAGCGCCACCACCTGATCCGGGGCCTGGCGCTGCAATTCCCGCGCCACCTGGCCGCTTTTGCCAAAGACCAGCAGCTTCATCTTCAGCCCCCCGCTTTCTGACCCGTGCCCTGATCTGTCCCAAGCCGCCTGCCGACCCCGTCACGGGCCTGCAGCGCCTGCCACCAGGGGGCATTGTCCAGATACCAGGTCACGGTCTTCTCCAGACCCTCTTGCACCGTCACCGAGGGCCGCCAGCCCAGCTCGCCGCGAATGCGGCTCGGGTCGATGGCATAGCGCAGATCATGGCCGGGGCGGTCGGCGACGAAGGTGATAAGATCGGCATGCGGTGCGCCTGCGGGGCGTTTTTCGTCCAGAATGGCGCAGATCATGCGCACCAGATCGATGTTGCTGACCTCATTCTCGCCACCGATATTATAGCTGCGCCCCAATTCGCCTTTTTGCAGCACGGTCAGCAGCGCATCGGCGTGATCCTCGACATAGAGCCAGTCGCGCACGTTTTCGCCAGTGCCATAGACCGGGATCGGCTCCCCGGCCAGCGCCTTCAGGATCACCACCGGCACCAGCTTTTCCGGGAAATGATAGGGGCCATAATTGTTGGAACAATTGCTCAGCACCACCGGCAGCCCATAGGTCTCGCCCCAGGCCCGCACCAGATGGTCCGAGGCCGCCTTGGAGGCCGAGTAGGGCGAGTTGGGCGCATAAGGGGTGGTTTCGGTGAACTGGCCGCTGGGCCCGAGGCTGCCAAAGACCTCATCGGTGGAGATATGGTGAAAGCGGAAATTCTCAGGCTTGCCCTGCCCATGCCAATAGGCGCGCGCCGCCTCGAGCATGTTGTAGGTGCCGGTGATATTGGTATCGATGAAATCGCCGGGCCCGTCGATCGAGCGATCCACATGGCTTTCGGCGGCCAGATGCATGACGGCATCGGGGCAATGGGTCGCAAAGATCCGGTCCAGCGCGGCGCGGTCGCGGATATCGGCCTGTTCGAACGCATATCGGGGCGAGCGAGAGACCGATTTCACATTGTCGAGACAGGCGGCATAGGTCAGCGCATCGAGGTTCACCACCGCATGGCCCCGGGCCACCGCAAGGCGCACCACCGCCGATCCGATAAAGCCGGCGCCGCCGGTGATCAGCAGTTTCATGATGCCGCCTCCTCATAGGTGAAAGGGCTGTCAAATATCTGGCCACGGCCAAGGCGATGGTGGTCCCCGACCTGCGCCCGATGCGCGTCGACCGGGTGGTCCCGCGCGCGCTGCCCGGGCTCAACCTGCGCAACCGCGTCGACGTCTCCAACTTCCTGCCGAT
>NZ_JBFJVE010000143.1:0-8621 GCF_041624275.1 Shimia sp. | reverse complement strand
AGCACCGTGTAACGAGGTCGCGCCCGGCAAGGGGCGCGACGCCGCTTTGCCGAGGGGGTCATTCCGCCGCGTCGTCGTAGTCCTCCATCGGCGGGCAGATGCAGACCAGGTTGCGGTCGCCCCAGGCATTGTCGACCCGGTTGACCGGCGGCCAATACTTGTCGACGCGGAACGAGCCGGTCGGGAAACAGCCCTGTTCGCGGCTGTAGGGACGATCCCATTCGCCGACCAGATCCTGCGTCGTGTGCGGCGCGTTCTTCAGCGGGTTGTTCGCCGCATCCATCCGCCCCTCTTCGATCTCGCGAATTTCTTCGCGGATCGCCAGCATGGCATCGCAGAACCGGTCCAGCTCGGCCTTGGTCTCGCTTTCGGTGGGTTCGATCATCAGCGTCCCCGCCACCGGCCAGCTCATGGTCGGCGCGTGGAACCCGGCATCCATCAACCGCTTGGCGATGTCATCCACCGTGACCCCGGCGCTTTCCTCGAAGGGGCGCGTGTCGATGATGCATTCATGCGCCACGCGGCCGCTGGGGCCCTTGTAGAGCACCTCATAGGCGCCCTCGAGACGGCGCGCGATGTAGTTCGCGTTCAGGATCGCCACCCGCGTCGCCTGGGTCAGCCCCTCGCCGCCCATCAGCAGCGTATAGGCCCATGAAATGGTCAGGATCGAAGCCGACCCGTAGGGCGCCGAGCTGACCGCGCCCGATTGCTCGGGCAGATGCGGCACCAGATGCGCCTTGACGCCGATCGGCCCCATGCCGGGGCCACCGCCGCCATGCGGGATGGCAAAGGTCTTGTGCAGGTTGAGGTGGCTGACATCGCCCCCCAGATCGCCCGGCCGCGACAGGCCGACCATGGCGTTCATGTTGGCGCCGTCGATATAGACCTGGCCGCCATGCTCATGGGTGATCTTGCAGACCTCGATCACGGTCTCCTCGAACACCCCATGGGTCGACGGATAGGTGATCATGCAGCCCGCGAGGTCGGCGGCATGTTTCTCGGCCTTGGCGCGGAAATCCTCGAGGTCGATATCGCCGTTCTCGGCCGATTTCACCGGCACCACCTTCCAGCCCACCATCTGCGCCGAGGCCGGGTTGGTGCCATGGGCGCTCATCGGGATGAGGCAGACCTTGCGGTGCCCCTCGCCGCGCGCCTCGTGATAGTCGGCGATGGTCAGCAGCCCGGCATATTCGCCCTGCGCGCCCGAGTTGGGCATCATCGAGAAATCGTCATAGCCGGTGATCTGGCACAGTTTCGCCGTCAGGTCGCGCAGCATCACGTGATAGCCCTCGGCCTGATCGGTGGGGCAGAACGGGTGCAGCCGGGCAAATTCGCGCCAGCTCAGCGGCATCATCTCGGCCGCCGAATTCAGCTTCATGGTGCAGGACCCCAGCGGGATCATCGCCCGGTCCAGCGCCAGGTCGCGATCGCTGAGGCGGCGCATATAGCGCATCATCTCGGTCTCGGCCCGGTTCATGTGGAAGATCGGGTGGGTGAGGAAATCGCTCTTGCGGTGCATCTTGGCCGGAATCCGGTATTCAGGCGCGAAATCCGCATCCTTGTGCAGGATGCCAAAGGCACGCCACACCGCCTCGATATTGGCCGGGCGCGTGGCCTCGTCAAGCGAGATGCCGACCCGGCGCTCGCCGACCTTGCGCAGGTTGATGTTCTCGTCCACGGCCGATTTGATGATCGCGGCCTGCAGCGGGCCGACATCGACGGTGATGGTGTCGAAAAACGCCTGCGGATCGACCTTGAACCCGTTTTCCTCCAGCACCTTGGCCAGCCGCACCGTCTTACGGTGGATCCGCTGGGCGATGGCCTTCAGCCCCTTGGGTCCGTGGAACACCGCATACATCGAGGCCATCACCGCCAAGAGCGCCTGCGCGGTGCAGACATTGGACGTCGCCTTTTCGCGGCGGATATGCTGCTCGCGGGTCTGCAACGACAGCCGGTAGGCCTTGTTGCCGCGCGCATCCACCGAGACCCCGACAATGCGGCCCGGCATGTTGCGTTTATAGGCATCCTTGGTCGCCATATAGGCGGCATGCGGGCCGCCATAGCCGATCGGCACCCCGAAACGCTGGGTGCTGCCAACCGCGATATCGGCGCCCATGGCGCCCGGCTCTTTCAGCAGGGTCAGCGCCAGCGGATCGGCCGAGACCACGCCGATCGCCTTGTTTTCATGCAATGCGGCGATGTGGTCGGTGAAATCGCGCACATGGCCATAGGTGCCGGGATACTGGAACAAAGCGCCAAATACGGCGCTGGCGTCCATCTTGTCGGGATTGCCGACGATCACCTCGATGCCCAGCGGCTTGGCGCGGGTCTTGATGACCTCGATGTTCTGCGGATGGCAGTCGCGGTCGACGAAAAACGCCTTGGCCTTCGATTTCGCCACCCTTTGCGCCATGGTCATCGCCTCGGCGCAGGCGGTGGCCTCGTCCAGCAGCGAAGCATTGGCGATCTCGAGCCCGGTCAGATCCGACACCATGGTCTGGAAGTTCAGCAGCGCCTCGAGCCGCCCCTGCGAGATTTCCGGCTGATAGGGGGTATAGGCGGTGTACCAGGCGGGGTTTTCCAGAATGTTGCGCTGGATCGCCGGAGGCGTCACCGTGCCATGATATCCCTGCCCGATCAGCGAGGTCAGCACCCGGTTCTTGCCCGCCGTGACGCGCATGTAATGCAGCAGTTCGCGCTCGGACAGCGGCTTGCCGAAATTCAGCGGCGCCTTCTGGCGGATGCTGGGCGGCAGGGTGTCGTCGATCAGCGCATCCAGATCCGGGGCGCTCACCACCTGCAACATCTCGGCCATCTCCTCTGGAGAAGGGCCGATATGGCGCCGGTTGGCAAAATCATATGGCAGGTATTCAGTCGGCGTGAACGGCATCTCATTCTCCAACAACAGGGTTTCTCTGGCGCGCCATTTCGGTCGCACCCCGCCCCCAAGGGCTTCATCTCGCAAAAATACTCAAGTCAAAGGGTCGCCTTGGCGACCCTTTTCCCGGCTCAGCCGATAAAGTCGTTATAGGCCGCTTCGTCCATGTAATCGTCCATCTGCGAGGCATCGGCGGGTTTGATCTTGAAGAACCAGGCATCGCCGGTCGGATCCTCGTTGACCTTGCCCGGGTCGGCAACCAGCGCCTCGTTGACCTCGGTGATCTCGCCATCGATCGGGGCCAGGATGTCCGAGGCCGCCTTGACCGATTCAATGACGCAGATCTCGTCGTCCTTGGCCACCTCGGTGCCCGGTTCGGGCAGTTCGACGAACACCACGTCGCCCAGTTGCTCAGAGGCATGGGCGGTGATGCCGACCACCACCACGTCGTCTTCGACGCGCAGCCATTCATGTTCTTCGGTGAATTTCATTGCTTGGATCTCCCAGAGTTGTTCAGCGTTTGAAATTGGCAGGTACCAGCGGCATTTTCGCCACTTTCAAAGGCAATCGCTTGCCCCGCACCTCGCCAAAAAGATCGGTCCCGACAGCGGCATGATCGGCGCCCACATAGCCCATGGCAACCGGGCCCTCAATGCTTGGCCCAAAGCCGCCCGAAGTCACTTCGCCCACCGGTTCGCCCCCTTCGGCAACCGCATAGATCTGCGTATGCGCCCGCATCGGGGCCCGCCCTTCGGGCACCAGGCCGACACGCTTGCGCGACACGCCATCGGCCAGGTCGCCCAGCACCCGCGCGGCGCCGGGAAAGCCGCCCTCGCGGTCCCCGCCGGCGCGGCGCAATTTCTGGATCGCCCAGCTCAGCCCCGCCTCGACGGGCGAAGTGCCGGCGTCGATGTCGCTGCCATAAAGGCACAGCCCGGCCTCCAGCCGCAGGCTGTCGCGGGCCCCGAGGCCGATCGGCTCCACTTCGTCCATCTCGAGAAGCGCCCGGCACAGGGCCTCGGCGGCCGGCGCCGGCAGCGAGATCTCATAGCCGTCCTCGCCGGTATAGCCCGAGCGCGACACCCAGGCCTCGCCCCCCATCAGCTCGACCGTGGCGACATCCATGAAGCCCATGCCGGCGACGCCGGGCGCAAGCCGCGCCAACGCGGTCTCGGCCGCCGGACCCTGCAATGCCACCAGCGCCCGGTCGGCGATCACCTCGACCGTCACCGCCGGTTCCAGCGCCGCTTTCATGCGCGCGATGTCGGCCTCCTTGCAGGCCGCGTTGACGACCACGAAAAGATGGTCGCCGCGATTGGCGAACATCAGGTCATCCTCGATGCCGCCGGCTTCATTGGTGAACAGCCCATAGCGCTGCCGCCCCTCGGGCAGCCCCAGCACATCCATCGGCACCAGGGTCTCGAAGGCCCGCGCCACCGCCGCGTAGCTGGCGCCGCGCAGGATCACCTGGCCCATGTGGCTGACATCGAACAGGCCGGCCGCCGCGCGGCAGTGCAGGTGTTCCTTCATCACCCCGGCGGGGTATTGCACCGGCATCTCATAGCCGGCAAAGGGCACCATCCTTGCACCCAGTTCGGCATGCAGGTCAAACAGTGGCGTGCGCAAAAGCTCGGCCATATCGTCGCTCCTCAGTTTCCGGAGCGGTCCATTCTGGGAAGCATCCGGCATCACACGGTCGCACGGATATGCCCGTGCAGGCGATGCCCCCTCTGTCCTTTGGCCTGAGATCGTTATCCCTTCGGCGGACGCGTGACGCGCCTCTCTCCAGAGTTCCTTCTTACGGCGGGTCGGTCCCTTAGGCCTGAGAGTTTCCGGGGCGGTTGCTCCTTCGGCACCGGATTGTTCCGGTTCTCCCGACTCGCTTAGCGCATACCGTAGTGTACAGACTTTTTCCTGGCAAGCCTCTTGGCGCGGTCACATTCCTCGGGGGACAGAATTTTCGTCAATTCCGGGTTGTCGCAGACAAGGGCTTCCAGCGTCACCATGTCGAGGCGGCTGTAGAACGCCTCGAGCGCATCCTGCAGCGCGTCGCGCAGCCGGCAGGCAGCGATCAGAGGGCAGGAATTGTCGGCATCGGCGAAACACTCGGCATCGGGCGCCGGGATCTCCATGGCGCGAAAAATCGAGCCGATCTCGATATCCTCGGGCGCGCGCGCCAGCTCGAGCCCGCCGTTGCGCCCGCGCTGGGTGTTGATCACCCCCAGCTGTGCCAATTGGTTGATGACCTGCGCAAGATGGTTTTCCGAGGCTTTGCAGACTTCCGCGATCTCGGCCTTGGTCACAAGCCGGTCCCGATGCGCTGTGCAGTACATCAACACCCTTATGGCAATATTGGTTCTTTTGGTTATCCGCACGGGAACTCCTGATACTGACGCTGAAAACATGTGCTGGCAATTGCGGGCTTGCCCGCCAATTGTACCGGTCCACGTTGACTTTAATCAATGCTTTTGCTCAGAAGAGGCATGAAGCCCCCATATTTCTTTGGCTACGGCAGCCTGGTCAACCGCGAAACCCACGCCTACGGCGGGGCCCATCGGGCGCGACTCGGGGGCTGGCGGCGCATCTGGCGCCATACGGATCTGCGCCCTGTGGCCTATCTGACCGCGATTCCCGACAGCAGCTGCGAGATCGACGGGCTGATCGCCCATGTCCCCGGCAACGACTGGCGCGCGCTGGATCATCGCGAGCGCGCCTATGAGCGGGTCGCGGTCTGCGATCAGGTGTCCCACCCGTTGCCCGGGCCGGTCTCGGTGGCGGTCTACACGGTGCCCGATGGCAAGCACGGACGCCCCGACCGCGAACACCCGGTGCTGCTGAGCTATGTCGATGTGGTGGTTCAGGGCTATCTGAAGGAATTCGGCGAACCCGGCGTCGCCCGGTTCTTCGACAGCACCTCGGGCTGGTCGGCGCCGGTGCTCGACGATCGCGCGGCGCCCGTCTACCCAAGGCATCAGCGGCTGTCGCCCGAGGAACGGGGCCTTGTCGACGATCACCTGAAGCGCCTTGGCGTGGTACCGATCACCGCCTGAGCCCCCCGGCCTGCCCGCCGAACGGAAAACGCCGGCGGGCCGGGCCTCGAACGAGACCGAACCGCCGGCGCAGAGAGCGGGGGCGGCATGCCGCCCCGGCCCGGATCTGTTTACTCGCCGCCACCAAGCTGGTGCACGTAGACCGACACCGCGCGGATCTGTGCTTCGCTCAGACGGTCCTGCCATGCCGGCATCGCGCCTTTGCGCCCGTTGTTGACGGTCTCCGAGACGGTCGCGTAATCGCCACCGTAAAGCCAGATCGCATCCGTCAGGTTCGGTGCCCCCTGAGAGCGGTCTCCGCTGCCGTCCTCGCCGTGGCAGGAGGTGCAGTTCTCTTCGAAAACCGCCGCACCGGCCGCAACCTTGGACGCATCCTGTGCGTCGCCCGAAAGCGACATCACATAGTTGACGACCGCGTCGACCTCCTCGGCCTCCAGCATCTCGCCAAAGGCGGTCATCTCGGACTGGCGAAGGTAATCGCCATCCGCATCGGCCTGCTGACGGATACCAACGCTCACCGTGGCATGGATCGACTCGATGTCGCCACCCCACAGCCAGTCGTTGTCCAGAAGGTTCGGATAGCCCACCGCACCGGCAGCCCCCGAGCCGTGACACTGGGCGCACCAGGTCTTGAACACCGCGGCACCGGCCGAGGTCGCATAGCCGCTCAGCTCGGCATCAGCCTTGATCCCGGCCAGGTCCGTGGCTTCCAGCTTGGCGTTGTTCGGCGCGTTCGCAACGGCGAAACGGTCGATCTCGGCCGCGACTTCACCGCGGGTCGAAAAGCCCAGCATGCCTGCCGTGGCCCCCTTGATCCCCGGCCAGGCCGGGTAGGCGATGGTATAGCCGATACCCCAGACGATCGTGGCGTAAAAGACCCAGACCCACCAGCGCGGCAGCGGGTTGTTCCACTCCTCGATGCCGTCCCAGGAATGGCCCGTGGTCTCAAACCCCTGGGCGTTCTTCTTCTTGTTTTCGGTACTCATGTCCTCGCCTCCTCAGTCCGTGGCGGGTTTGTCTTGGTGCCGGAACGGAATATCGGCCGTGTCGCGGTATTCCTTCGTGGCGCCCGGGCGGAACACCCAGACGATGATGCCCACGAAGAACAGGAACAGGCACAGCAATATCCAGCTGTCGGCAAACTCTCGCAGTAGGGAATAGGTTTCCATGTCCCCTTCCCCCTAGCGAGACGCGTCAGGCGTGAAAGTCGAGAAATCGACCAGAGTACCCAACATCTGAAGATAGGCGATCAGAGCATCCGCTTCCGAAATGCCCGGCTGGCCATCGAAGTTGCGCACGTTGACGTTGTCTCCGTAACGCTCGAGCAGCCCGTCATAGTCGCTGTCCGGATCCGCCTGGGCGGCAAAGTCGGCCTGGGCGTTGGCGACCATGTCGTCGGTATAGGGCACACCGACGATGGCATTGGTCGCCATGATGTCACCGATGTACTTCCCGTCGATGATCTTCTTCTCGAGGAAGCCGTATTTCGGCATGATCGATTCCGGAACCACCGCCTGCGGGTCGCGCAGGTGGTCCACGTGCCAGTCATCCGAATAGCGACCGCCGACACGGGCCAGGTCGGGACCCGTCCGCTTCGAACCCCATTGGAAGGGGTGGTCGTACTTGGATTCCGCCGCCAGCGAGTAGTGGCCATAGCGCTCCACTTCGTCGCGCATCGGGCGGATCATCTGGCTGTGGCAGACATAGCAGCCCTCGCGCAGATAGACCTCGCGGCCGGCCATTTCCAGCGGCGTGTAGGGGCGCATGCCCTCCACGTCCTCGATGGTGTTTTCCAGCCAGAACAGCGGTGCGATCTGCACCATGCCGCCGATGGTCACCACCAGGAAGCTGAAGACCAGAAGGAGGGTCGCATTGGTCTCGAGGACCTTATGTTTGTCGAGAATTCCCATTGTTCGAACCCTCCTTATTCAGCCGGGACTGCGGTCGCGAGCGGTTCTTTCGCCGGCGATTTTTTCACAGTCATCCAGAGGTTGTAGCACATGATGACCGCACCGCTGAGGAACAGCAGACCGCCCAGACCACGCACAATATTCATCGGTTGCTTGGCACCCACGGTGTCGGCGAACGAGTTCACGAGGAAACCGTTGGCGTCGACTTCACGCCACATCAGGCCTTCCATGATGCCGGTCACCCACATCGAGGCGGCATAGAGAATGATGCCGATGGTGGCGAGCCAGAAGTGCCAGGAGACCAGGCTGAGGCTGTAGAGGCGCTCGCGCTTCCACAGGACCGGAACCAGGAAGTACAGGGCACCGAAGGTGATCATGCCGTTCCAGCCCAGCGCACCCGAGTGCACGTGACCAATGGTCCAGTCGGTGTAATGCGACAGCGAGTTCACCGCGCGGATCGACATCATCGGACCTTCGAAGGTCGACATGCCGTAAAAGCCGATCGAGATCACCATCATCCGGATCACCGGGTCGGTGCGCAGCTTGTCCCATGCGCCCGAAAGCGTCATCAGACCGTTGATCATGCCACCCCAGGAGGGCATCCACAGGATCACCGAGAACACCATGCCCAGGGTCGAGGCCCAGTCAGGCAGCGCGGTGTAGTGCAGGTGGTGCGGACCGGCCCAGATGTAGATGAAGACCAGCGTCCAGAAGTGGAGGATCGACAGCCGGTAGGAGAAGACCGGCCGGTTGGCCGCCTTCGGCATGTAGTAGTACATCAGT
>NZ_JBFJVE010000142.1:0-8680 GCF_041624275.1 Shimia sp. | reverse complement strand
GGCGCGGATCTGCTGGATCGGGCTCGGGGATCGCCACCGCGCCGGGTTGAAGTTCAACGAGATGGTGGCCAGCGGCGAATTGAAAGCACCGATCGTGATCGGGCGCGACCATCTGGATTCGGGCTCGGTCGCCTCGCCCAACCGCGAGACCGAAGCCATGCGCGACGGCTCGGACGCGGTCAGCGACTGGCCGCTGCTCAATGCGCTGGTCAACACCGCCAGCGGGGCGACATGGGTGTCGCTGCACCATGGCGGCGGGGTCGGCATGGGCTTCAGCCAACATGCCGGCGTCGTGATCTGCGCCGACGGCAGTGATGCGGCGGCGCGGCGGCTGGAACGCGTGTTGTGGAACGACCCGGCCAGCGGCGTCTGGCGCCATGCCGATGCGGGGTATGATGCGGCGCTGAGCTGCGCCCGGGATCACGGGTTACGCCTGCCCGCTATTCTGGGCACCTGATCCCGGACGCAGCGGCCGGCCGCGGCCTTGTCGGCATGGGGGGCGGCCGGCAGCGGACTTGCCGCCACGGGGAGCAAACGGCAAGTCCGATCGGCTCAGGCGTCGCCGGCCGCCAATTCGGGGACCGTTGCAGCGGTTTCGGGGGCAGGGGTCTCTTCGCCCGGTGCCACGTCACTCTCGGGCAGGTCGAGAAGGAACGCCTGTCGCAGGCGCTGGTCGCGTTCCGCCGGGGTCAGGCGCTCGACACGCTTGGCGAGGTTCCAGCGGATGCCGAACGGGTCCACCAGAACCGCGTTCAGATCGCCCCACCAGGTGGCGGTGACCGGCGAGATCGCCACCGCGCCGCCGTCCACGGCGGCCTGGAAAGTGTCTTCGATGGGCTCGAGGTAATGGTGCAGGCTGACATGGCCGGTTCCGGCGGTGGGCAGCGCGGTCCGGTCGAGCACCAGGATCAGCGCGGTGCCGCCGATCTTGACCAGCGCATGGATCACCTCGTCGCTGTCCGGCGCGGTCAGCACCTCGACGATCTCGGCGTGAAACACCTCGGTATAGAAATCCAGTGCGGCCTGCACGTTGGCCAGGGCAAGGCTGGCGGTGATGCTGCGAAACCCTTTCGGAACGGCAGCGACTTTGGGGTTTGGTGACGTCATGCGACGATCTCCTTTTCAATCAGTGTTGTGCCAAAGGCGAATGCGTGGGCGGCGGGTTCAGCCCGCCTTCTTTCGCGGTTTGGGGGGCACGGGCACGATGTCGACCTCGACGGGGTCGACGGGGCCCGTGTGGTTCCCTGCTGATGGGGTGGGGCCGGGGCGACCCGGTTTCTGCAACGGGCCGAGCGAGTCGAGATAGCCGCGATCGAAGCCGGGCTGGTAGACCGGGAACTCGACGCTGTTGTCGCGGAAGCTTTTCAGCGGCTGGCCCATGTTGAGGATGCCGCGGCGGCGCTGGCGCCGCACCAGGTCGAAATCGACCTCGATCGGGATCATCTCTTCCTGCACGTTGCCGCGATGCAGGATCTGGCCGGCCGGGTCGATCACCATGGAATAGCCGTTGCCGCCCGCCAGCAGGCCGTTGATGTGGAAGATGTAGCTCTGGAACATCGCGGCCGACCCCTGGGCGATGGCAAGGTCGGCGGGGCGGTCGACGAAGCTGGCCAGAACCGGGTTGATGATCACCTCGGCCCCCATCGAGGTCAGCGTGCGGGTCACTTCCGGGAACCACAGGTCATAGCAGATCGAGACCCCGAAGCGGCCCGCGCCCGGCACGTCGAAGACGCAAAATTCGCGCCCCGGCGTGACCCCGTCCTCGTAGGGGGTGAAGGGGAACATCTTGCGGTAGCGGGTGACGACTTCGCCTGCCGGGTTGATCACCGGCGTGGTGTTGTAGATCGCGCCGTCGAGCTTTTCGAAATACGATCCGGGGATCAGCCAGGTGTCGTAGCGGCGGGCCATCTCGCAGAACTCGCGTTCGAACGAGCCGTCCATCGGCTGCGCCGCGTGTTTGGCCGGACCATGGGCGGCGAGTTCGGAAAAGACCACCATCTGCACCCAGGGGTAGAGGTGAAACAGGATCTCCAGCCGCTGGCGCATCTCTTCGAGATTGCGGTGCGTGGTGATGTGCATTTGAATGCCGGCGATCGCGAAACGGGACATTGTGCTTCCTTTGCCTACTCGGGGGATGGGTCGTTTGAAACCGGGGTCAGGTTGGACCACTCGCGGTCCTGTCCCAGGTGGTTGCGGCGCCAGAAGGCCGCCAGCCGCGCCTGCTCGGCGCCGTCGGGATCGGGCAGGCCGGGGGTGAGCTCGCGCAGAAAATCCTGGTACCAGGGAAGGGCCGGGTCGTCCGGGGCAATGACCGTCGACGCCACCGCCGCCGACCCGGTGGGATCATAGCGGATCGGGCGCTGACGCGCGGCCACCTCGGACAGCTGGAAGCTTTCGCGCGTGCCGTCCTTCCACGACAGGGTGACCGTGCCCAGAACCGGCCGGTAGCAGGCGGTATAGACGGTGCCGAACCCCTGTTTGTAATTGGTGCCGAACAGCGGCGGCCTGAGGAATTCCGAGGCCAGCAATCCGGCGCTGAGGTCGCTGCGCTCGAGCAGCGTCTCGAGATGCTGCGCGCGGCCCATGGTGTTCGACACCCGGCCATGGCGCGGCCATTCGACCCCCAGCTGGTGGTTGGTGGCCCAGCGCTGGCGGGTGACGATCGCCGGGCGGTCGGGGGCCAGAAACACCGTGGCCCATTCTCCGGCCGCGTCGATCACGGTGACGTTGTAGGACATATGCGAAGGCACCGAGCGCAGCACCTCGACCGCGTCGCGGGTGGTGGTGCAGGTTTCGAGCACATAGCGCATGATGATCGGGATGCCGAACCCCGGCTGGCGTTCGACCCACCCGCCGAAGGTCAGCGACGCGGCCAGCCCGGCATCGTTCATGCCGTCGGCCAGCCCGGCCATGGCCTCGACCATGCCGACCACCCGGCGTCCGCGCCAGTTGGTCGACAACAGCGTCGCCTCGTTCAGGTCGGGATCGAGATCGTAATTGCGGATCAGCATCGGCCCGTCACCATCGACCAGCACCGCCTGAGAGCAGTTCACCAGATAGCGCGGCGGAGACCAGAAGCTGAGGAACTGCGCCGCAGAATCGTCGGCGCCGCTGACCAGGCTCAGCTCGTCCCAAAGCGATTCGTATTCCGGCATGTGACGGCGCAGCGCCCGTCGCGAGTCCCGCAGATCAGGCCCGTCGCCCTTGCTGCGGGCGGTGTACCACTCGCTCCAGCCGGGCCAGCCATGCGCGAACACCTTGCGCCATGCTTCCCCCGGACGTTCCTCGGTGAGGCTGCGAAAATTCAACTGCATGAGGTGATTTCCCCCTGAAAATGCGCGTATTCCGGCGTTTCCGGGGCCAGACCGGAAACGCGGTCGCGGATGGGTTCATCTACATCATGCATCATGGTGTTATATTGACTTTTGTTGTTTTCATGTCAAGAACATCCCTCATGCTGCCACCACCCGTTCCATCTACCGCGATCCGCCAGCCCGATATTCCCCAGTTGCTGGCCGGGTTCCGCATCACCCATTACCCGGTGATCGTACGCACCCCGCGCCTGGTCAAAGGGGGCGGCTTCGGAGACCAGTTGAAGAACCCCAATACCTGGACGGTCTATTTTCTGGTCGATGGCGTCTGGGCCTATCTCGAAAGCGCGCGCGGTTTGCGCCGCGAATGGAGCAGCCTTGACCGGCTCGAGGTCTGGCTGCGCGAACAGGGGTTCAGCTATTTCTGGGTGCGCAACGATCTCGACCCGGTGGGGCCCGAGACCCCGGAATAAGCTCTGCCCGGACGAGACCGCCCGGGCAGGGGGCAGGTTTCAGAACCACTTGCCGGCGGTCATGTCCGACGGCATCGAGATCTGCGTGGTGGCGGAAATCGGCACGCTCTTGAACTGGGCCTTGATCGCCGCGTTCCAGTCCGAGGCGCGCGCCAGCAGCTCGCGATCGTCCGACTGCATGCGGCCGCGCGCCAGCAGGCAGCCCAGATCGGCGCCGTGATAGCAGTATTCGCCGACCCCGTAGACCCGCAGATAGAAGGCCTCGGCCTCGTCGCCAAGCGCATTGATGTTGTGGGTCGGCCGCTCGAAGTTGATTTCGCCGTCCTCGCCCATGCGCCAGATGCCCGAACGCGGCGCCTTGGTGATCAGCTCGACCTTGTCCTCGGTCTGCTTGAGGATCAGCTGGGTCCAGTGATCGTAGTGGTTCCAGCGCGACTACACTTCCTCGAGGTCGATCTCGTAGTCGACATCCATGAATTCCAGCAGGTGGAACAGGAACAGCGGGCAGCCGCCATAGGTCGAGGTGATGAGGTTGGTGGGCGGTGAAGCGCCCGAGACGCGCGGGTTCAGCTCGCCGAGATAGACTTCGTTGGTGTCGGTATCGAGCAGGAAGTCGATGCAGAACACCCCCTTGTAGCCTTCCTGATAGAGGCGGTCGCCGAACTTGCGCGCCATGTCGCGCACCTTTTCCGGCACGTCGTCGGGCAGGATGGTCGGCGAAATGTCATTGCCGCACCAGCCGCCCTTGTAGGGGGTGATTTCCT
Source organism: Shimia sp. (assembly GCF_041624275.1). Taxonomy (GTDB): domain Bacteria; phylum Pseudomonadota; class Alphaproteobacteria; order Rhodobacterales; family Rhodobacteraceae; genus Shimia. The sequence goes on along the minus strand of NZ_JBFJVE010000142.1, from coordinate 4,132 downwards.
CGAAGCCGGTGATGTCGGTCATCACCGGACCTACCAGCGTGCCGTGCCGCGTGGCACAGCCCTCGATGGTGCCGGGCAGGTGGTTGAGCCGCTTCATGATCTTCAGCTGCTGGCCGATGATCTTGCTCGACACCTTGTCCCAGTCGTCCTGCGACTTGATGAAGAAGGTCGTGCGGCCGCTGTCGCCATAGGGGGTCTGCACCACCAGATCCTGCCCCAGCCCGGCGCGGTCGGCGAGTTTGCTCAACTCGCCATAGGTGTTGGCCTCGCCCATGATGTTGGGGGCGCTGGGCACGCCGGCCTCGTTGCCGAGCCGGGTGGTCTCGATCTTGCTGTCCAGCCGGTTGCGCAGATCGTTCGAGGGCAGGGCGATCTCGAGGCCGACCTCCTTGCACAGCTCCTCGGTCTCCTCGTCGAACTGCACGAAGATCGCCATGCCGGGAGGCTGCGACTTGATGCGGTCGCGGAACTCGGGATGCGCCACGAGGTAGTTGCCGACATCTTCCATGGAGCGGAAATCCTGGGCCTTGGTCTGGGTCGGAATGAAGACCCTCGGGTGGCGGCCGTCGAAGATGTCGAAGTAGTTGACGTATTCGAGCCCGCCGACCCACTGGTCGAGACCCAGCAGGTTGAACGGCGTTGGCATGATCACGTAGATCGGTTTTTCGTTGCGTCGCAGGAACCTGTAGATATCGGTCAGGCCCGAGAGCGGTTCAGGTTTGTCGGCCATTTTCGAGGTCCTTTTTCTGGATACGTTGCCGGAAGGCCCGGGGGTGAACAACGGCGAATCGGATTTTTCACCATCATGGATCAATTCGTTGATTTGATGAGAATCCGTTTCAAGGCGGGGCGCAAGCGCGCCGGCCATGGCGGCGCGTATATGGGAAAGATGCACAAGAGCTTGTTTTAAAGCGACTAAAAACTGCTTCGAGGCGGCCTGATTGATCTGGGATACACGTTCAATCGCCAAGTTTTTTGCAATTTCGTGAAACTTTTCATTGCTTACATCTTTTACCATGATGTAGGAGGCTAACCACGTTGACGCCGGGGCACAAGTGGCTTGTGACTCCGCCCCCTCGCCGACACCTTGACAGTTCACGGGCGCCAGCCGCCCGATTTTCGGAGGAGAAACCATGAACTTCAGCACCTTTACCCGCCGTGCCGCGATCGGCGCGATTTCGGGCGCCGTCGCCCTTGCGGCCGTGGCCACCACTGCCAGCGCCGACACCGTGCGCCTGCGGTTCCACACCTTCTACGGAACCGAGATCGACCACATTGCCAAGAAGTTCAAAGACACCGTCAAGGAAGCCTCGGACGGCAGCCTGCGCATCCAGTATTTCCGTGGCGGAGAACTGGTGGCATCGGATCAGTTCGCCGATGCGGTCTCCAAGGGCACGCTCGACATCGTGCACGGCCACGGTGGCTATTGGTCCGGTCAAGTTGACATCGGCAACATCGAAGCCGGTCTTCCGGGCGCTTGGGCCAGTGTCGACGAAGCCAAGGCGCTGTTCGACAGCCCCGCCGTCGACGCGCTGCTGACCGAAGCCTATGCCGAAGCCGGCGCCAAGTATCTCGGCAAGGGCTATGGCCACAACTACGACCTGCTGACCAAGGAGCCGGTGACCTCGCTGGAGGATCTGAAGACCCGCAAGATCCGCGCCACCTCGAACGTGGCCAAGGTTCTGAACGCCTTCGACATCCCCACCGTCTACCTGCCGGCACAAGAGCTTTACATCGGCATGTCGACCGGCGTGATCGACGGCGCCATCTATGGTGGTCCGGTGGAATACGAGCAGCTGAAGCTGAACGAAACCGCGCAGAACTACACTTTCCTCAACATGCTGATGCCGGGCTGGACCGAGACCTTCCTCGCCAACCCCGCCGCATGGGAGAAACTCTCGGACGAGCACAAGAAGATCCTTGAAGCTGCGATCGCCCAGTTTGCCGAAGACATCCACCAGTGGTTGGCAGCCGGCAACGAGGGTGTCGCCGAAGGTACCTTCAACTACGCGACCCTGCCTGACGCCGACTCCAAGGCGCTGACGGTGGCCGCACAGGGTGTCTGGAAGGAAGAAGCCGCCCGGTCCGAGCGCAATTCCAAGTTGATCGACCTTCTGGTTGACAATGCCAAGGCCCAAGGCCGCCTGTAATGAGTGTCGTGACAAGATACCTTGTCATGCAGGATGGCCTGTCCGAGTTCGTCGGGCGGGCCATTTCCTGGTTGACGCTGGCGATGATCGGGGTGCTGGTCTTCGAGATCATCGCCCGATATTTCCTGAACGCCCCGACGATCTGGGCTCATGAAACCTCGACCATGCTCTACGGGGCCTTCTGCATGCTGGCCGGCGCCTATACCCTGCGCCATCGCGGGCATGTCCGCTCCGAGGTGATCTACGGGGTGATGGGGCCGCGCGGCAAGGCCTTTTGCGATACGATCATTTTTGCGCTCGGCCTGCTTGTGCTGGGCGTTTTTTTCAAGCTCTCGGTCGAATTTGCCGCCGAAAGCTGGGCCGTGCGCGAGTATTCGAACAAGAGCATCTGGCAACCGGTGATCTACCCGATCAAGACCGTGATCCCGATCGCGGTCGGGCTGGTGATCCTTCAGAACATCGCCGAATTGCTGCGCGCCGTTCTGGTGCTGCTGGGCATCCGCTTTGACGATCCGCGTGCCCGCGAGGTCGAAAGCGACATCGACCCGGAACTTCTGAACGCCGCCAAGGACTGAGGCAGATGAACACTGGGGGGAGGCAAGGCCGCCGCCCCGGGAGGAGGATAAACTATGGCTGAACTCGATCCGCTGTTGATAACCGCGATCATGTTCCTGTCGATGCTGGCCCTGATGGCGATGGGATCGCCGCTGGCCTGGGCATTGACGATTTCGGGCGTCGGCAGCGCCTTTGTACTCTGGGGTCCGGGGGGGCTGGACCTGCTGGTCTCCTCGACGTTCAGCGCGATGGACAATTTCCTGCTGGTGGCGCTGCCGATGTTCATTTTCATGGGGCTGGTGTTGCAACGATCGGGCATCACCGACGATCTCTTCGAGATGATCCACAAGCTGATGGGCGGCGTGCCCGGCGGGCTCGGGGTCGGCACCGTGATCATCTGCGCCCTGATCGCCGCCATGGCCGGTGTCTCGGGCGCGGCCACGGTCAGCCTCGGGATCATCGCCCTGCCGGCGATGCTGAAACGCGGCTACGACAAGCGGCTGGTCACCGGCACGATCATGGCCGGGGGCGCGCTGGGCTTCCTGATCCCGCCCTCGGTACTGATGATCATCTATGCTTTCCTGTCGCGCGATTCCGTCGGCAAGCTGTTCGCCGCCGGCCTGATGCCGGGGCTGATGCTGGCCGGGATCTACATCCTCTATGTGCTGCTGCGCTGCCGGATCAATCCCGATCTCGGCCCGCCCGCCCCCGCCAGCGAACGGTTCAGCGGTATCGAGAAGCTGAAATCGCTGCGCCACCTGATCGCGCCGGGGGTGCTGATTGCCACGGTTCTGGGCTGTATCATCGGCGGCGTGACCTCGCCCTCCGAGGCCTCGGCCATCGGCGCCGCCGGTTCGCTGGTGATCGCCGCCCTGCACGGGCGGGTCAACTGGGACATGCTGCGCTATGTGATGCTGACCACCACCAAGCTGATGGGCATGCTGATGTGGATCACCATCGCGGCGGTGTTCTTTTCCAAGATCTATGTCGGTCTCGGCGCGGGCATGATCGTCGGCGAGCTGATCGAGGATTTCGAGCTTTCGCCGATGCTGGTGATCGTGGCGATGCTGGCGACCTATTTCGTGCTCGGCATGTTCCTTGACGATTTCGCCATCGTCTTCATCACCGTGCCGCTGTTCGTGCCGATCGTGCGCGATCTCGGCTTCGACACGACCTGGTTCGCGGTGCTGTTCATCCTGTCGATGCAATCGGCCTATCTGACCCCGCCCTTTGGCTACAACCTGTTCTACATGCGCTCGGTGGCCCCGGCGAATGTGACGATCGGGGATATCTATTGGGCGGCGATTCCCTTTGTGATCCTACAGGTGATCGGGCTGGCGCTGGTGGTGGCTTTCCCGCAGATCGCCCTGTGGCTTCCGGGATTGCTGTTCTGACAGGAAAGCCGCGATGCGGGCGCCGGCTGCGGC
>NZ_JBFJVE010000141.1:0-8687 GCF_041624275.1 Shimia sp. | reverse complement strand
TCGGTCTGACGCACCGACAGACCCGATTTCACCACTTTCCGCGCCAAAGCACTGGCGTCTTCGGCAGTGATCAGCGCCCGGGCATGGCCGGCGGTCAGATCGCCGCGCTTCAGCATATCCTGCACATCTTCGGGCAGCATCAAGAGCCGCATCAGGTTGGCGATATGGCTGCGGCTCTTGCCCAGTGCCTCCGACAGTTTCTCCTGCGTGTGGCCGAAACGGTCCATCAGCGCACGATAGCCCGCCGCCTCTTCCACCGGGTTGAGGTCAGCGCGCTGGATGTTCTCGATGATGGCGATTTCCAGAACCTCGGTATCATCGTAAGAGCGCACCACCACCGGCAGTTCGTGCAGCTGCGCCATCTGCGAAGCGCGCCAGCGGCGTTCACCGGCGACGATCTCATAGGTGCCGGGTTCTTTCTCGCGCACGATCAGCGGCTGGATCACGCCCTTTTCGCGGATCGAGGCCGCCAGTTCTTCCAGTTGATCCTGGGTGAAATCGCGGCGCGGCTGGTCCGGGTTGGGCACGATCCGCTCGATCGGCACCAGCATGTCGGCCTGTCGCGGCGTCTGTGTCGCCGCCGCCACCTGATCTTCGGTGACATCCGCCATCAGGGCAGACAATCCGCGCCCCAGCCCCCGGGGTTTCGATTTGTTGATCGCCATGGCTGGCTCCTCTTTTAGGCTGCGGTTTTCATTTGCTTGCTGAGAATCTCGCGCGCGAGGTTGCGATAGGCCTCGGCGCCCTTCGAGCCCGGATCGTAATCCAGCACCGGCTGCGCATAGGAAGGCGCCTCGGAAACCCGCACATTGCGCGGAATCTTGGTGGTCAGCACCAGATCGCCGAGATTGTCGCGCGCATCCTGCTTGACCTGTTGCGACAGGTTGTTGCGCGCGTCGAACATGGTCAGCACCACCCCTTCGATACGCAGCTTGGGGTTGGCAGTCTGGCGCACTTCGCGCACGGTCAGCATCAGCTGCGACAGGCCCTCGAGGGCAAAGAATTCGCTTTGCAGCGGAATCAGCACCGAATGCGCTGCAATCATCGCGTTCACGGTCAGAAGGTTCAGCGAGGGCGGGCAGTCGATCAGGATGTAATCCCAGTGATAGGCGTCCATGGCCGGCTGGCGCAGCGCATCATGCAGAAGAAAGCTGCGCTTTTCGTTCGAGATCAGCTCGATATCGGCCGAGCTGAGATCGACGGTTGCCGGGATGATCGCCATACTCGGCTTGTCGGTGGGGCGGATCACCTCGCCCAGTTCGACATCGTCCAGCAGCAGATCATAGGTGGTGTACTGCCGATCTTCGGTGTCGATGCCAAGCCCGGTCGAGGCATTGCCCTGCGGGTCAAGATCGACCACCAGAACCTTGCAGCCCGCCTCGACCAGCGCCGCGGCGAGGTTGATCGCCGTCGTCGTCTTGCCGACACCGCCCTTCTGGTTGGCGATTGCAATGATTTTTGGACCTTTGGGACGGGTTGGGTCAGACACGCCGAACTTCCTTGACCTTGAGAATAACCGAATTGGATTCCGTGCTACTTTTAATGGCCTCATGGGCGAATGACCACGATTCCTGCGCACGGGCGAGTTCTTTTTTCCAGGTGACGCCTTTCGGGAACAGCGCCGTGCCATCGGCCGAAAGGTGGCGTTCGGCAAAGCCCAGAAGCCCGTCGAGATCGGCCAGCGCCCGCGCCGACAGGATATCGGCGTTCTGCGGATCGGCCTCTTCGATGCGCCGGGTCAGAACGGTCGCGGCAACGCCGGTCTCGCGCAGCACCGTGCGCAGGAAGGTGCATTTGCGCTGATCGCTTTCGATCAGGGTGACGCGGCGCGGCGCTCCGGGTTCGGCCGCCATCAGCGCCACCACAAGACCGGGAAAGCCGCCGCCGCTGCCGATATCCAGCCAATGGTCGACCGAGCCCCCGGCAAGATCAAAGACCTGGGTCGAATCAAGGATATGGCGCTGCCAGAGGTCGGCCAGCGTCGATTTCGAAACCAGGTTGATGCGCGGGTTCCACTTCGTCAGCAGCGCGGCCAGGGTTTCAAGCCGCTCCATTGTTTCACGTGAAACATCCGGACGCCGCCGGTCTTGGCTTGTCATGCCGTCTTTCCCCGTGCGGCCTGGCGGATCTTGGCCATCAGCAGGGTCAGCCCGGCCGGGGTCATGCCGTCGATCCGCCCCGCCTGCCCCAGGTTCGACGGCCGCGCCTGTTTCAGCTTCATCTTCAGCTCGTTGGAGAGCCCCTCGATGGCCTCGTAATCGAAACCCACCGGGATCGCCTGCCCCTCGTCGCGCCGCAGGGCTTCGACATCGCGCTGCTGGCGTTCGATGTAATTGGCATAAAGCGCATCCCGCGCCAGCTGCTGCTGAATCTCGGGGTCGATCGCGGCAAAGCGTTCATCCAGCGCCGCGATCTCGGCAAAGTCGACATCGGCAAAGGACAGAACCTGAAAGGCGGTGCGCTTCTGGCCGTCGCGGTTGACCGAAATGCCGGCTTCGTTCAGCTGTTTCGGTGAATGGCTGTCCTCCTCCAGAAGGGCACGGCCACGCTCCAACCTGTCGGACTTTCCCGCAAAGACGCGCCACCGCGCCTCGCCCACCAGACCCAGGTCGCGCCCCTTCGCGGTCAGGCGCTGGTCGGCATTGTCGGCCCGCAGCGACAGGCGGAATTCGGCCCGAGAGGTGAACATGCGATAGGGTTCGCTGACCCCGCGGGTGATGAGATCATCGACCATGACCCCGATATAACTGTCCGAGCGGCCGAAATGATGCGCGTCCTGCCCGCGGGCCAAAAGCGCCGCATTCAAGCCGGCAACCAGGCCCTGGGCCGCCGCCTCTTCATAGCCGGTGGTGCCGTTGATCTGCCCCGCAAGGAACAGGCCCGGCACCGATTTCACCGCCAGCCCGGCATCCAGCGCGCGCGGATCGACATAGTCGTATTCGATGGCATAGCCGGGTTGCTGGATCTCGCAGGCCTCGAGCCCACGGATCGACCGCACATAGGCCTCCTGCACATCGACCGGAAGCGAGGTGGAAATCCCGTTGGGATAGACCGTTTCAGTGTCGAGCCCCTCGGGTTCGAGAAAGACCTGATGCGAGGTCTTGTCGGCAAAGCGGACGATCTTGTCCTCGATCGAAGGGCAATAGCGCGGCCCGATGCCCTCGATATGGCCGCCATACATCGCCGAGCGCCCGAGATTCTCGCGGATGATGGCGTGGGTGGCCTCGTTGGTATGGGTGATGCCGCAGGAGATCTGCCGTGCAAAGGGCGCCGTGTTGAGGAAGGAGAACATCGCCGGATCGTCGTCACCCGGCTGCTTTTCCAGCACCGACCAGTCGATCGTCTTGCCGTTCAGGCGCGGCGGAGTCCCGGTCTTGAGCCGCCCGAGCGGCAGGTCGAAACTGTCAATGCGCTCGGCCAGCCGCACCGAGGGGTCATCGCCGATCCGCCCACCGGGGCGCGAGACGTCGCCGATATGAATGACGCCGCGCAGGAAGGTGCCCGTGGTCAGAACCACGGCCCGCGCTTCCAGCGTGCTGCCGTCGGACAGAACCACCCCGGCGACGGCATTGCCGGACATGCGGAAATCGACCGCCTCGCCCTCGACGATGGTCAGGTTTTCGCATCCCTCGATCTCGGCCAGCATGGCGCTGCGATAGATCTTGCGATCCGCCTGGGCCCGAGGCCCCTGCACGGCCGGCCCCTTGCGGCGGTTGAGCAGCCGGAACTGGATGCCGGCCTTATCGGCTACGCGACCCATGACGCCATCCAAAGCGTCGATCTCGCGCACCAGATGCCCCTTGCCCAAGCCGCCGATGGCCGGGTTGCAGCTCATCACGCCGATGCCGGATTTCTTCAGCGTCACCAGCGCGGTCTGCGCCCCCATGCGCGCCGCGGCATGGGCGGCATCGACCCCGGCGTGTCCGCCGCCGACCACAATGACGTCAAAATGTTTCACGTGAAACACTCCTCACTTACCGATGCAGAAACTCGAAAAGATCTCGTCCAGCAGGTTTTCAACATCTACGCGACCGACGATCGAATCCAAAGCCCGAATCGCACTGCGCAGCTCTTCGGCCGCGATCTCATATTGTTCGGGCCCGAGGTCGAGAACCGCGTGCACCGCCGCCAGGCTGTCGTTGGCGCGCATCATCGCGACGCGGTGGCGCTCGCGCGTGGCCACGCCGGAACGCCCGGCGCGCTGCGACAGCACCGAGGTGATCTCGGAGACCAGCTCGGCCACGCCCTGCCCGGTCTTGCCCGAGACCGCCGCCCCGGCGTCGCTCAGGGTGTCGGCCTTGGCGGCGCGCACGATGTCACCGGGCAGCGGTTCGAAATCGGGGTGCTGCCCCTCTTCGATCAGGAACACCCGCAGATCGGCGGCGCGGGCCCGTTCCCGCGCCCGCTCGATTCCGATGCCCTCGACGTGGTCCTCGGTTTCGCGCAGCCCGGCGGTGTCAAGCAGGGTCACCGGCAGACCGTTCAGGTCCATGCGCACTTCGATCACATCGCGCGTGGTGCCGGCATATTCCGAGGTGATCGCCGCCTCGCGCCCCGCCAGCGCGTTCAAAAGCGTCGACTTGCCGACATTGGGCGCTCCGAGAATGGCGACCTCGAAGCCGGTGCGAATGCGCTCGGCGGTATCGACCCCCGAGATTTCCGAGGCCAGTTCGCCCCGCACGACGGCCAGAAGCGCCTGAACCTCGGGGGTGACGTCGACGGGAACCTCTTCGTCGGCAAAGTCGATGGTCGCCTCGAGCAGCGCCGCGGCGCGGATCAGCTTCTCGCGCCAACCTCCCGCCAGCTGCCCAAGGTCGCCCGAAAGCACCCGCAGCGCCTGGCGCCGCTGGGCTTCGGTCTCGGCCTCGATGAGATCGGCCAGCCCTTCGACCTGGGCCAGATCGAGGCAGCCGTTCTCCAACGCCCGCCGGGTGAACTCGCCGGCTTCGGCCAGCCGCAGCCCCGGCATGTCCGACAGCTCCCGCAGCACCGCGTTGACCACCGCGACCGAGCCATGCAGGTGCAGTTCGATCACTTCTTCGCCGGTAAAACTGTTCTTCTCTGGGAAATACAGCACCAGCGCCTGATCGAGCCGCCGGCCTTCGGCATCCTTCAGCAGGCGCAGGCTGGCAAGCCGCGGCTCTGGCAGCGATCCGAACAGCGCCCGGCCGGCCGTGGCCGCCAAGGAACCGGACACCCGAATGACAGCGACCCCCGCTTTACCGGGGGCCGTGGCCAGTGCAAAAATTGTCTCAGCCGCAAAGGCCATCACGACACCTCTTGGTGTTCCCCGCTCAGGTGTTCATCGAATCGAAGAATTCCGAGTTGGTCTTGGTCTGTTTCAGTTTCGACAGCAGGAACTCGACCGCATCGGTGGTGCCCATCGGGTTGAGGATGCGGCGCAGCACGAAGGTCTTGGCCAGATCCGTCTTGTTGATCAGCAGGTCTTCTTTCCGGGTGCCCGACTTCAGGATGTCGATCGCCGGGAACACGCGCTTGTCGGCGATCTTGCGATCCAGCACGATCTCGGAGTTGCCGGTGCCCTTGAATTCCTCGAAGATCACCTCGTCCATGCGGCTGCCGGTATCGATCAGCGCGGTCGAGATGATGGTCAGCGAACCGCCCTCTTCGATATTGCGCGCAGCGCCGAAGAAACGCTTGGGCCGTTGCAGCGCGTTGGCATCGACACCGCCGGTCAGAACCTTGCCCGAAGAGGGCACCACGGTGTTAAAGGCCCTACCAAGTCTTGTGATCGAGTCGAGCAAGATCACAACATCTCGTTTATGCTCCACCAGCCGCTTGGCCTTTTCGATCACCATTTCGGCCACGGCCACGTGGCGCGCGGCGGGCTCGTCAAAGGTCGAGGAGACCACCTCGCCCTTGACCGAACGCTGCATGTCCGTCACCTCTTCGGGGCGTTCGTCGATCAGAAGCACGATCAGATAGCATTCGGGGTGGTTGGCCTCGATCGAATGGGCGATGTTCTGCAGGATCACCGTCTTGCCGGTACGCGGCGGGGCCACGATCAGCGACCGCTGACCCTTGCCGATCGGCGCCACAAGGTCGATCACCCGCGCCGACTTGTCCTTGATCGTCGGGTCTTCGATCTCCATCTTCAGGCGCTCGTCGGGATAAAGCGGCGTCAGGTTGTCAAAGGCGATCTTGTGGCGTGCCTTTTCCGGCGCTTCGAAATTGATCAGCGAAACATTCTGCAGCGCGAAATAGCGTTCGTTGTCCTCGGGGGCCTTGATCACCCCGTCGATGGTGTCGCCGGTGCGCAGGGAGAATTTGCGGATCATCTCGGGGCTGACATAGATGTCATCGGGACCGGGCAGATAGTTGGCCTCGGGCGAGCGCAGGAAACCGAAGCCGTCCTGAAGCACTTCCAGCACCCCGTCACCCGAGACTTCCCAGCCCTCATCAGCGCGTTCGCGCAGGATCTGGAACATCATCTCGCCCTTGCGCATGGTCGAGGCGTTTTCGATCTCCAGCTCCTCGGCCATCGCCAGCAGGCTCTTGGGGCTCTTGGCTTTCAGCTCGGCAAGAGCGAGTTTTTCGGTGCTCATGGCAAATATCCCATCCGCGCGCCCGACGGGGCCGCGACTCATCATTTGAAATCGGAAGACACATGGCCCGGACGGGCCTGTTGCCCGCCTGTCTAAGCAAAGCCGCGCGTGGAGTCAAATTCTCAGAATTTCACCACCACCGAAAGAACGATCACCACCATCAGCAGGGTCGGCACCTCGTTCATCATCCGGTAGCTGCGCCCGGCAAGCCGGTTCTCGCCGCGGGCAAAGCGTTTGCGCATGATCATCAGCCAGTGATCGAAGGCGGTCATGGCGATCACGCAGGCGCCCTTGGTATAGGGCCAGACCGCCGTCCAGTCGACGACCCCCGGCGTGAACACCAGCGTCAGCCCCGCCAGCCATGCAACGACACTGGCCGGAGACATGATGTAGCGCTGGAGCTTGAATTCCATGATCTTCAGCGTCTCATCGAGCTGATCGCCGTTTTCGGCGCGTTCGGCGTGATAGACGAAGAGACGCGGCAGATAGAACAGCCCCGCCATCCAGGACAGCACCGCCATGATATGCAGCGACAAAACGTAGGGGTAAATATCGACAAGAAAATACGACATGGGCCATTCCGCGTTTCGATCGGGATCTGTCTAAATAAATAAGAAAGAAGAAGAAAGGATGATGTTTTTGTAGGGGCGGCGCAAACTGTGGATTACCCGGTTGTCTCTGTGCTTATCCCCATCTGGACAGGATCGCTGGTGGCCTGCACCGAAACTGTGGACAAGCCGGGTTTTGCAATCAGGAACATGGGCTTGGCCCGATCCCGACTGTGGAAGACATCCGGGGCGAAATCGGGGGTTCCTGTTTGCAACTCGGCCACCCACAGAAACCGACTTGTCCTTGCCCCGAGCGGATGGATTTCGTGGAACACCGTGAAACGCGGCGGTTATGCACGGCTTGCATTGCGGCGCCGAATTTCCCACAAAAGAAACCCCGGCCCCCGAGGGCATTAACCCACGGATTTATCCACATGGCGAAGAAGATCATCCTGGCCTCCGGTTCCCAGATCCGCGCCACGCTGCTGCGCAATGCCGGGCTGGATTTCGAGGTCAGGACAGCGGCGGTCGACGAAGAGATGCTGCGCCAGTCGCTCGAGGCAGAGGGCGCCGCGCCGCGCGACATCGCCGACACCCTGGCCGAGGCCAAGGCGGCGCGGGTGGCGGCGAAACACCCCGAGGCGCTGGTTCTGGGCTGCGATCAGGTACTGGCCTTCGACGGGCGCGTCTTTGCCAAACCCGCCGACCCGGACGAGGCCCGCCAGCAGCTGCGGCTTTTGCGCGGGGTCTCGCATCAGCTGCTGTCGGCGCTGGTGGTCTTTCATGAACGGCAGCCGGTCTGGCGCCATGTCGGTGTCGTGCGTCTTCAGATGCGCGATTTCTCCGACGCCTATCTCGACGACTACCTTGCCCGCAACTGGGACAGCATCCGCTGGTCGGTGGGGGGCTACAAGCTGGAAGAGGAAGGCGTGCGCCTGTTCCGGCGCATTGATGGTGACTATTTCAATGTGCTCGGATTGCCGCTACTCGAGTTGCTGAACTACCTGACCGATCGCGGAGACCTGATGGCATGACATTGACCAAGATACCCCTGGCCGGCGTGATCGGCCATCCGATCGTGCATTCCAGATCGCCGCAGCTTCATGGGCACTGGCTGAAAACCTATCGGCTGGCCGGGCATTACATCCCCATGGATGTCGAGCCGGGGCATCTCAAGAAAGTGGTGAAGACCCTGCCCAAGATGGGGTTTGTCGGTGCCAATGTCACCATCCCCCACAAGGAGGCGGTGATCGACCTTGTGCATCACGTGACCGACCGGGCGACGCTGATCGGCGCGGTGAACACGCTGATCTTCCGTGATGACGGCAAGATCATCGGCGACAATACAGATGGCTACGGTTTCATCGAGAACCTGCGCCAGGGCGCCCCCGACTGGAAGCCCGGCGCCGGGCCGGCGGTGGTGCTGGGCGCGGGCGGCGCGGCGCGGGCGGTGGTGGCGTCGCTGCTGGATGCCGGGGTGCCCGAGATCCTGATCAGCAACCGCACAAGGGTGCGCGCCGAGCAATTGCGCGAGGATTTCGGCACCCGGCTGCGTGTCATCGACTGGGTGCAG
>NZ_JBFJVE010000140.1:0-8712 GCF_041624275.1 Shimia sp. | reverse complement strand
AGTCCGGCAACGGCCGCGAAGGCGGCGTCTGGGGCATCGAGGAGTTCTGCGAGGTCAAGGCGATCTCGGGCTGCCCCTGGGAATGAGCCGCACCAAATGACGACAGGAAACGCCGGGGTCCGCTCCGGCGTTTGCCGTTTTTTGCGCCTGAGCGCTGCGCAGGCCCCGGGCCAGCTGCCGGATCTCGCGCAGGGTTATTTGTCCGCAGGGCGCGGCCATTGGTTCATTTCCGCAGGAAACCGGATTACTCTGCCCGCAGAATGTCGAACAGGGAAGGTGTCGGAAGCTCACGATGAAACAGTTCAAGATGCGCAGGCGGTATCCGGACGTCAAGATCGGCAGGCATTCTCAGGTCAGCAAGGACACGATTATCGGCGCCCATTCCTATGTCGGGCTGCATTGTTTCGTCACCAAGGCTCGGATTGGCCGCTACGTCTCCATCGGCAACTTCGTCTCGATCGGCAACGGGGAACACGACCTGAAACGCGTCTCCACCGCCAGCATGTTCTATGACGATGGATACGAGGTTCTGACCCGCGGCGATTGCGTCATCGACGCCGACGTATGGATCGGTGTCGACGCCATCATCCGCCGCGGAGTCCACCTCGGGCATGGCTGTGTCATCGGGGCCAATTCCTTCGTGAATCGCGATATTCCGCCCTTTGCCATCGCCGCGGGATCTCCGGCGCGGATCGTCGGCCATCGCTTTCCCGCCGAAATCCAGGAACAGATTCTGGCCTCGGGCTGGTGGCTGAAGGAACCAGCCGAGGCCAAGGACATCATCAGAAGGCTCGAGACGGAACTGGATCTCTAGCCGAACCCGCCTCGGGTCGCGGGAAACCGGCGGGCTCCTCCGCTGGCAACACAGATCGCGCGGCCCCGTTTTCCTCCTCGCCCGCGCGCGGCGGCTCTGCTAACTAGGCCCTGTCCACGCCGAAAGGAAACCACGCACCATGATCTTCGCAAGGCTGTTCGGCGGGCTCGGCAACCAGATGTTCCAATATGCCGCCGGCCGCGCATTGGCGAGCCGTCTGGGCACCGACCTGGCGCTGGACCCGCGCAGCCTCGAGGCCCGCGGCACCCGCCCGCTGACGCGGATCTTCGACCTCGACATCACCGATGCCCCGGCGCTGCCGCCCGCGAAAGGCGACGGGCTGCTGCGCTATGCAATGTGGCGCGGCTTGGGCCGCAATCCGCGCTTCCGCCGCGAGCACGGCCTCGGTTTCAACCCGGGCTTTTCCGACTGGTCCGACAACAGCTACCTGCACGGCTACTGGCAAAGCGCGCGCTATTTCTCGGGCATCGCGCCGCATCTGCGGCGCGCCTTCGTCCCGCGGCCGCAAGCCTCCGAGGAAAACGCCGCCATGGCGGCGCGGATCCAGGCCACCCCGGCGGTCTCGCTGCACGTGCGGCGCGGCGATTACCTGGCGCTGGGCGCCCATGGGGTCTGCACCGAGGCCTATTACCGCGCCGCCGTCGACCATATCGCCAGCCGCATGACCGAGACCCCGACCATCTTCGTCTTTTCCGACGACCCCGGCTGGGCCCGTGACAACCTTCCCCTGCCCTTCGAAAAGCTGGTGGTCGACCTCAATGGCGCCGAGACCGATTACGAAGACCTGCGCCTGATGAGCCTGTGCCGCCACAACATCATCGCCAACAGTTCCTTTTCGTGGTGGGCCGCATGGCTCAACGCCAACCCCGACAAGATGGTCACCGCCCCGGCCACCTGGTTCGCCGCCAGGTCGATGCACAACCCCGACATCCTGCCCGACACATGGCACAGGATCGCGGCCTGACCCGGCCTGCGCTTTCTCTTGCCGCAAATATCCTGGGGTGAGGCAGGCGTGCGCCGCACGCCGGCCGAGGGGCAAGGCCCCTGTCAGCCCCCGTCCGGTTTCGAAACCCGGCTTACAGAACCACCTCCTGCAACCCCTTGGGATGATCTGTCACCGCTTCGTAGCCGTCTTCGGTGACGATGAAACTGTCGCCGACCTGGGCCCGGAACCGGTCCGTCGACACCGACCCGTCCACCGCGAACACCATGCCGGGCTGCAGCACCGTCTTGTCCCCTGTCACCAGCTGCGGGGCTTCAAGAAAGCTGAACCCCGTGGCGCGACCGCAGCGGAAAGGAAACTCGTAGCCGGCGCTTTGAATCACTTCAGCATAGGCCGCATGCACGCTTTCCGCCGTCACACCGGGGCGTAGCGCGGCCAGGGCGGCCTGCTGGCTGGCCAGGGCCACCTCGTAAACCTGCGCCTGCGCAGGCTCGGCGATCTCTCCGATCCAGAAGGTGCGGTCAAAGCCCAGCTTGAAACGGTGGAAATTCGTCATGCCGCAAAAGCACAGGAAAACCGGTTCGCCGCGCCGCATGATCCGATTTGTGGCCCGGTGGTGGGTGCGCGTGATGGTGTCGCCCGACGCCATGATCTGCAAGAAATGCGTGTTGGGGGACATGGTCGCGTCCTGATAATGCGCCGCCAGCAGGTCCGCCGCCTTGCGGGTGCCGGCCTGCGAGGTGGCAATCGCCACTTCGAACTCGGGCACGCCGTCACCGATCGCCGCGCGCCCCGCTTGCATCATCGCCCCGGCCACCTGTCCGGCATGGCGCGCCAGTTGCAGCTCTTCCGGGGATTTGATCATGCGCATCCGGGTCAGTAGCGGTGTGACGCTGGTGAGCCGATCCGCCGTCACCAGGTCATCCACATGGGCGCGCACCAGCGGTGGCATGTGGGCCGGTTCTATCGCCACCCGGCCCGCGCCGCGCAGCGCCCCCGGCAGCTCTTGGCGCCATTCGGTGCCGACGCCGTCGTTCCAGGCCGCGATGCGCCCGACCCGGGCGGTGTCCCGGGCGGTGTTCAGATCGATGACCGGGGTGATCAGCAGGCTGTCACCGTCACGTGGCACGACAAGAATCGTCGGGCGGCCGAACTCCATATGCAGGTAGTCGTAATAGCCGGTCAGGTAATAGACATTGTCGTCATCGGTAATCAGCGCCACGTCGATATCTGCCGCCTGCATCCTGCGGCGCAGCTCTTGCATGCGCGAGTCGAACATCATCATCCCGTACCTCCTGAAACCCACCCTGTCGCACAAGGACACGCGTCAGAGCCCGCCATCGCGGGGGTTACAGGGACTCTATCGGATCGGGGCCTGTCTGATCGCCTGAAAACGACCTATCCGTGCCGCGACAGCGGGCGAGCTAGAACGGCACCTTAGCGCGAAAACTCATGCCCCGCCCGCTCTCGGGGTGGCTCAGGCGCAGCTCCTGCGAATGCAGCATCAGCCGCGGGTGATCGTCGCGCGCCGGGCCCGAGGCATAAAGCGGATCGCCAAGGATCGGGTGCCCCAAAGCCAGCATGTGCACCCGCAACTGGTGGCTGCGACCGGTCTTGGGCATCAGGCGCAGCCGGCTTTCGCCATCGCCTGCCTTCAGCAGCCGCCAGTCCGTCACCGCCGGTTTGCCCCGCGCATGATCCACCATCTGGCGCGGCCGGTTGGGCCAGTCGACGATCAGCGGCAGGTCCACGGTGCCCGACGTCCCGCTCACGATCCCCGCCACCCGGGCAACATAGGTCTTCTTGGTGCTGCGCTTTTCGAACTGCATCGACAGGTGGCGCTGGGCGTGCGGGGTCTGGGCAAAGACCATGACGCCGCTGGTGTCCCGGTCCAGCCGGTGCACCAGAAGCGCGGTGGGAAAGGCCAGTTGCACCCGGGTCAGCAGGCAATCGGCCAGATGCTCGCCGCGCCCCGGCACCGACAGCAGCCCGGCGGGTTTGTTGACCACCACGATCTCGTGGTCTTCGTGCAGCACCTCGAGCGGGTCCTGCGGCGGGGTATATTCTGAGGAAACAGCCATGCGCCCGCTTTAGAGGCCCCGGCGGCGATGGGCAACCCGACGTCAGCCTTGCCCGCAACCCGGGTTTGGGCACTCTGGCGGGCAGACACAGGAGAATTCGAGATGCACCCAACCATTCAGCGCATGACCGAGATCGTGGCCTCGGGCGACGACAGCCGGATCATCGAGATCCTGGCCGAAGAGGTGAAGTTCCTGCCCCCGACCTATTGGAAGACCTGGACCGGGCGCGAACCCTGCGCCGCGATCCTTGGTCATGTGGGCCAGATCTTTCAGGATTTCGAATACCGCCGCATCATGGGCGAGGGCAAGGACTGGGCGCTGGAGTTCCAGTGCCGCATCGGCGATCTCGACGCGGTCGGGGTCGACCTGATCACCCTCGGCGAGGACGGGCTGATCGACACTTTCGAAGTGGTGATGCGGCCCTATAAATCCGTCGGGCTGCTGCGCGACGCGATGATGGAGCGGGTGATGAAGGATCCGCGTTTCCTGAAATACCGCGAAGCGCTAAGCTGACACCACCGCTCGGCCAAGCCTGCGGGCGCGCTTTCGGGCGGGCCTCGGGCCCGGCCTCTCAGCCAGCCGCGGCGCGACACCCATGGGCGGAGGGGGATGATGAAACCGGCACCTGACCTCGTTCTGCGGCCGCTTCTGGCCCCGCTTCTGCTGGCGCAGGGGCTCTGGGTCAGGACGCGGGCCATGCGCCTGCCCGAACCCGCCGGGCCGCGATCCGGCGGGCCGGAAGGGGACGGGGGCAATGGCAGCGGGCTGCGGCTGCTGATCCTCGGCGATTCCTCGGCCGCCGGCGTCGGGGCCGGCTCGCAGGGCGCGGCGCTGGGCGCGCAGCTGGCGGATGAACTGTCGGGGGATGGCCCGCTGTGCTGGCATCTCGAGGCCGCAACCGGCGCCACCACCCGCGACACGCTGCTGGCACTGCCCCGGTTGCCGCAAAGGCAATTCGATCTGGCGCTGCTGGTGCACGGGGTCAACGACACCACCCGCTTCGTCTCGCCCAGCCAGTTCCGATCCCGCCAGAACGCCCTGATCGAGGCGCTGCGCAGCCGGCACTCGGTGCGGCGGTTCATCCTCTCGGGGGTGCCGCCGATGCAACAGTTCCCGCTGTTGCCGCAGCCCCTGCGCTGGGTTCTGGGGTGCCATGCCGGCCGGTTGGACCGGGAACTGGCGGAACTGGCCAAAGGCAGGCCCGACATCGCGCATCTGGCGCTGGACCTGCCTTACGAGCCGCATCTGGTGGCGGCGGACGGCTATCACCCCTCCGAAGCCGCCTACAGTCTCTGGGTCGCGCAACTCGCCCGGCTGATCCGCGACCAGCCGGGCTGAGACGCAGCCGTCAGACCGCCGCCGGAAGGGTCCGGCGCGCTGCCGCACTGCGACCGCGCAGCGTGGCGGCAATGAGCGCCGCCACCGCAAGCTGCCCAGCCAGAACCGCCGGCCAGATCAGCGCGAACTGCGCATCGAAGTATTTCTGCGGCCCGAAGGACACCAGCGCCATCAGCGCGGCAAGGCAGGACAGCAGCCTGCCCACGGTGCTGCCGGTGGGGCCGACGGTGATCGCCGCCAGCGCCGTCGCAATCGCGGCGCCAATGAAAGGCCCGATGGCGAACAGCGGCGTTGCGGCCGGGGGATGCGGCGCGACCCCGGCAAATAGCGATCCCAGCATGATGGCCTGCAGGGCAATAAGAGCCACCAGGGCGGCGGTGGCGTTGCGGTCAGTCGTGGTCATCTCTGTCTCTCCTTTGGCGTAATGATGTGTACGGTTGCATCTATCCGTAATCATGGTTACGGTACGGGTCAAGCGAAAAAGGAAAGACATCATGCGCGACGACGCCAAGGCCACCCGCCAGGACCAGATCGAGCAGGCAGCCTACGAAGTGCTGGAAGAAAAGGGCTTTGGCGGCACCTCGATGCTGGCGATCGCCCGTCGGGCAAGGGCATCGAACGAGACGCTTTACAACTGGTATGGCGACAAGACCGGGCTGTTCCGGGCCCTGGTGGCGCGCAACGCGGAAGAGGTCAAAACCCTGCTGGCTGCCCAGGCATCAGGCAAGGATGCCATGGCCAGCCTGGGGGCCATGGGTCCGGTCTTGCTGCATATGCTGACCGGGCCGCGCGCGGTGGCGCTGAACCGGGCGGCTGCGGCCGACCCCAGCGGCACGCTGGGCCGGGCGATCGCGGCCGAGGGCCGCAATACCGTGGCGCCCCTGATCTCGGGCCTGTTGTGCCTGGCGCGCGAGCAGGGGGCGCTGCGCTTCGACGATGCGGAAGAAGCCACAGATCTGTACCTCGGCCTGCTGATCGGTGATCTGCAGATCCGGCGGGTCAGCGGCCACATGCCGCAACCGCCTGCCGAGACACTGTCGCGGCGCTCCGAAACGGCCCTGACCCGCCTGCAAAGACTGCTGGGTTAGGCTGCGGTAGCAATTCGTCCTGCAGAAGAGCGCCGGCCGGGTCGGAGCGTCAGACCTTCACGCGCTCGGACTTGGGGTCATACATCGGCTGCAACGAGGCTTCGGCGCGCACGCGGGTGCCCATGACGTCGATTTCATAGGACGAGGCCAGAACCTCGGCCGCCTTCTCCCCTTCGCAGGGCACATAGCCCATGCCGATCGCGCCTCCCAACGTGTGGCCGTAGTTGCCCGACGAGATATAGCCGACGATCTCACCGTCGCGCAGCAGCGGCTCATTGTGGAACAACAGCGGCTCGGGATCGGTCAGCTTGAACTGGACCAAGCGCGACTTGGGGCCGGTTTCCTTGCGGTCCATCACCGCTGCCTTGCCGATGAAATCGGGCTTGTCGGCCTTGACCGCAAAACCGAGGCCGGCGTCCACCACATGGTCTTCGCAGGTGATGTCATGGCCGAAATGGCGGAAGCCCTTTTCGATGCGGCAACTGTCCATCATATGCATGCCGCAAAGCTTCAGCCCCATGTCCTGCCCGGCGGCGTGCAGCACTTCGAACGCATGACCCGCCATGTCGGCGCTGACATAGATCTCCCAGCCCAGCTCGCCCACATAGGTCACGCGATGGGCGCGGGCCAGACCCATGCCCAGCTCAATCTGTTGCGCGGTGCCAAAGGGGTTGCTGGCGTTGGAGAAATCAGCCGGCGACACCTTTTCCAAGAGTTTCCGCGCATTGGGGCCCATCACCGCCAGCACGCCTTCGCCCGGCGTGACATCGGTGATGACGACGTTGAAATCCCCCTTGTGGCGCTGCATCCAGGTCTGGTCGGCCAGACGGGTCGCCGCCGGGGTGACCACCAGATAGGCCGTTTCCTTCAACCGGGTCACGGTGACATCGGCCTCGATGCCGCCACGGCTGTTGAGGAACTGGGTATAGACGATCTTGCCCTTGGGCACCGAATAATTGCCGCCGCCGATATAGTTGAGGAAGGCCTCGGCATCCGGGCCCTCGACGCGGATCTTGCCGAAGGACGACATGTCATACATGCCGACATTCTCGCGCACCGCGCGGTGTTCTGCGGCCGCGTTCCCGAACCAGTTCTGGCGCTTCCAGCTGTATTGGTATTGGCGTTCCTGGCCCTCGTTGGCGAACCAGTTGGCGCGCTCCCATCCCGCCAGTTCACCCATCACGGCACCCTGTTCCAGCAACTGGTGATGGAACGGCGTGCGCCGCACGCCGCGCGCGGTGGCTTTCTGGCGATAGGGAAAATGGTCGGCATAGAGCAGGCCCAGAGTCTCTTTCGAGCGTTCGAACAGATATTGCCTGTTGCCCTGAAAAGGCTGCATGCGGCTGATGTCGACATCACCGAGATCAAAGGGTTTCTCGCCCGTATCCATCCACTGTGCCAGCGCCATGCCGGCGCCACCCGCCGACTGGATGCCGATCGAGTTGAACCCGGCGGCAACCCAGACATTGTCCATCTCGGGCGCGAGGCCCAGATGATAGGCATCGTCGGGCGTAAAGCTCTCCGGGCCATTGAAGAAGGTGTGGATGCCTGCATCGGCCAGCATCGGCATGCGGTTGATCGCATCTTCGAGGATCGGCTCGAAATGGTCGAAATCCTCGGGCAGCTGGTCAAACTCGAAACTGTCGGGGATACCATCCATCGCCCAGGGTTTGGCGTCGGGCTCAAAGGCGCCAAGCATCATCTTGCCGGCGTCTTCCTTGTAATAGGCGCATTCATCCGGCACCCGCAGCACCGGCAATTGGGTCAGGCCTTCGATGGGTTCGGAGACGATATAGAAATGTTCGCAGGCATGTAGCGGCACGTTGACACCGGCCATGCGCCCCACCTCGTGGCCCCACATGCCGGCACAGTTCACCACCATGTCGCATGCGATATGCCCCGAGGCCGAGCCGTCATCGGCCACCCAGTCAACGCCAGTGACCCTGCGGCCCTGTTTGACGATATCAGTGACCTTGATGCGTTCCTTGACGATGCCGCCGCGTTGCCGGGCGCCCTTGGCCAGGGCCAGCGCGATATTGGCCGGGTCGCCCTGCCCGTCGAGCGGCAGATAGACCGCGCCGACCACCCCTTCGAGGTTCAGATGCGGATACATTTCCTGCACCCGGTCGTTGGAAATCTCTTCGACCTCGACACCAAAGGCGCGCGCCATGGCGGCCTGGCGATAGATCTCTTCCTTGCGCTCTTCGGTCAGCGCCACGGTGATCGAGCCGACCCGCTTGAAGCCGGTGGCCACCCCGGTTTCCGCCTCGAGCGCGCCATAGAGTTCCTGAGAGTATTTCGCCAATTTGGTCATATTGGCCGTGGCCCGCAGCTGCGCGATCAGCCCGGCCGCATGCCAGGTGGTGCCGCTGGTCAGCTGCTTGCGCTCCAGAAGCACCACGTCTTCCCAGCCGAGTTTCGTCAGGT
>NZ_JBFJVE010000139.1:0-8747 GCF_041624275.1 Shimia sp. | reverse complement strand
TTGACCACGATCACCCGGTCGCCGACCTGTGCGTCATGGGCGATGTGGCAGCCGGCCATGAACAGCCCGTCGTCGCCCACCCGGGTCTCGCCGCCGCCGCCGGCGGTGCCGGTGTTCATCGTCACATGCTCGCGGATGCGGTTGCGCTTGCCGATCTCGAGCCGCGTCGCCTCGCCCTTGAACTTGAGATCCTGCGGGATCTCTCCGATCACCGCGAAGGGGAAGATCACCGTGCCTTCGCCGATGCTGGTGTTGCCGGTCACCACCACATGCGACTTCAGCACCACGTCGGGGCCCAGTGTCACCTCGGGGCCGACGGCACAGAAGGGACCGACCTCGGCGCCGGGCGCGATCACCGCGCCCTCTTCGATCACCGCGCTGGGATGGACCCGCGCCGCGCTGGAAATCGCCATGCGACTTACTCCTTGGGCAGATCCATCATCGCGGTGAACTCGCATTCACAGGCCATCTCGCCCTCGACCGTGGCCACGCCCGAGAACTTCCAGACCTTGCCGCCCGGCTTGCCGCGCACGGTCTGCACCTTCATCGACAGCACGTCGCCCGGCACCACCATGCGGCGGAACTTGCATTTGTCGATCGACATGAAATAGACCAAGAGATCGCGGTCGGCCATGTCCATGGCGACACCGACCATCACCGCGGCGGTCTGCGCCAGGGCCTCGGCAATGGTGACCCCGGGCATGATCGGCTTGCCGGGGAAATGGCCCTGAAAATGGGGCTCGTTCATGGTCACGTTCTTGATGCCGGTCGCCGACTGGTAGCCGTCGATATCCACCACCTTGTCGACCAGAAGGAACGGGTAGCGATGCGGAATGATGCGCTGGATCAGCTGGATGTCGGCGCTTTGCAGAGTGTCGGTCATCGGGACCTCCCGGTTTTGGTTGTCTCAGGCGTTCCGGCGGGGGCCGGCACGCGTCGCGGATAGCCCTAGCAAGGCCGCCCGCAATGGGCAAGCGCAAGGCTCACGGGTCGCTGCCCGAGCGGGCTCCGTCGCCGACCACGCGGTCCAGTTCCTCGATCGCCTGACCGGTGATGTCGATCATGTCGAGCGAGAAGAACACCGACCGGCGTTCGAGGATCACGTCGGCGCCGGTCTCCTGCAACAGCCGCGCCAGCACCGGCCCCGCCACCTTCAGGAACTCGGCCTGCTCGCGTTCGCGCCGCTCGCCGATCGCCCGCGCCTTGGTGTCCTGTGCCTTGCGGATCTCGTCGACGCGGGCGTCGAAAGCATCGGCCACGGCCCGGAA
The DNA here is from genome assembly GCF_041624275.1 of Shimia sp. Classification (GTDB taxonomy): domain Bacteria; phylum Pseudomonadota; class Alphaproteobacteria; order Rhodobacterales; family Rhodobacteraceae; genus Shimia. The sequence continues at coordinate 7,479 of NZ_JBFJVE010000139.1, read as the reverse complement.
ATCTTCGGGGCTCATGGTCTTGCGCATGTCGGTCAGGCGCTTTTCCTCGGCCGTCAGGTCGGATTCGATCTTGCGGTTCTCGGCCAGCAGCACCGAGCGCTCGGCCTCGATTTCGCGCGCCACCCGCTGGCCGAAGGCCGAGTCGGCAAACAGGCGCTCGGATTCGATGGTCAGCACCGGGCTGCGCGGCCCGGCCTCCTGCGCCGCCACGGTTCCCGCCGTCAAGACGATCAGAAGGCAGGCGCGCAGCAGGCGAAACAGGGGCCGCAGCATGGCGATCAGAAGGTCGCCGAGATCGTGAAGTCGAAATTGCGCTCCTGATCGAAGGCCTCTTTCTTCAGCGCCTTGGAGAAGTTGAAGCGCAGGGGGCCGATCGGACCTTCCCAGAACAGCGAGAAGCCGATCACGTGGCGCAGGCTCATGTCCTCGTAGATCACGTTGGCCGAGCTCTGATCGAGACCCCAGACCGAGCCGATGTCATAGAACACGCCGCCGCTGAGCCCGTATTCCTCGGGCAGTCCGAGGGGGAATTCGGCTTCGAAGCGGGCAACGGCGAAATAGGTGCCGCCAAGCGCGTCGTCCTGCACACCGCCGGCCTGATATTCACGCGGCCCCAGTCCGAAGGGTTCGAACCCGCGCATCTGCGTCGAATCGAGGAAAAACCTGTCCGGCACCCGGCTGTCACGGTTCGGCGAATAAAGCGCGCCGCCCTCGAGCGAGGCCCGCAGCGTCACGTCCTCTTGGAAGATCGCGGTTTCGGCGACGGCCTTGGCCGAGGTCTGCACGTATTCGTAATCACCCCCGAGGCCGCCGAAGTCCTGCGACAGCTCGAGCAGCACGCCGCTTTTGGGGTCGAGCCCGGTCTTGCGGGTATCGAACCTGTAGGAATAGCCAAGCGCGCTTTTCCACAGGTCGCCGCGGGCGACCTCGGCGTCAAGCAGCGAGCCTGCGACCGCCAGGGTCGGGTCGATGTTCAGCTCGGACATATTGGCGGTATAGCGCAGCTCGAGACGGCCATATTCGCTGATCGGGAAGGCCAGCGAGGGGCGGAATTCTCCGACCGTGTCGGTCCAGCGCACGGAATCGGGCTCGGTTTCCACATAGCGCAGCACGAAGCCGGCCCTCAGATCCTGCCCGAGAAAGGCCGGCTCGTAGAAGGTGAAGCCGTAATCGGCCAGTTCCGAGGCCGTCGAGAACGACAGGTTCAGCCGCTGGCCGCGTCCAAGGAAGTTGTTTTCCGAGAAGGACACCACGAGACCGAAGCCGAGGTCCGAGGAAAAGCTGCCGCCGAAGCGCAGCGATCCGGTGGGCGCCTCGGTGACTTCGACGTCGACGATCACCTTGTCGGGGGCATTGCCTTCACGCGCATTGACATTGGCGGTCTCGAAGAAGCCAAGGGCGCGGATGCGCTCGGCGCTCTCGCGGATCTCGCGCGGGTTGAAGGGGTCGCCCTCGACGATGCGGAACTGCTGGCGCACGACACGGTCCAGCGTGGTGGTGTTGCCCTCGATGTCGATCCGCTCGACAAAGACGCGGGGGCCGCGCACCATGGCGAATTCCACGTCCAGCGTCAGCGTGCGTTCGTTGCGGGTGATCCGGGGATCGACCCGCACGAAATCATGCCCGTCGATCAGGGCCAGCCGCTCCAGCCTTGCGATCGAGTTCTCGACCAGAAGCGGCGAATAGACCACGCCCGCGCGGACCTTCAGCGCCTCGAGATACTCGGTGGCGTCGATGCCCTCGACCTCGCTGGTGACGCTGATTTCGCCAAAGGTGAACTGCTGGCCTTCCTCGACGTTGAAGGTGACGAAATAGCCGTCACGCTCGCGCGAGAGTTCGGCGTTGACCCCGGTGGTGCGGAAATCGACATAGCCGCGCGACAGGTAGAAATCGCGCAGCACCTGCTTGTCGAACTCGATCCGGTCGGCGACGAAAGTGTCGCGCTTGATAAAGCGGCGCAGCAGGCCGGCCTGCTTGGAGCCGACGACCCGGCGCAGGCGGTTGTCGGAATAGTTCTTGTTGCCGACGAAACTGATGCGCTCGACCTCGGTCATGCCGCCTTCGAAGATCTCGAAGATCAGGTCGGCGCGGTTGTCGCTGCGACGGATGATGCGCGGGGTCACGCGGGCCGCCATGCGCCCCGACTGGGCATAGGCTTCGGCGATCAGCGCCGCGTCGCGCTCGGCGACCGCGGGGTTCAGCACCCGCCGGGGGGCCGATTCCACCAGCGCTTCCAGCGCCTCGTCCTTGAGCCGTTCATTGCCTTCGAAGCTGACGACGTTGATCGTCGGGAACTCGACCACCGAGATGGTCAGCCGGCTGCCGCTGGGCAGCAGTTCGGCGCTTTCGAACAGGCCGCTGTCGAGAATCCGCTGATAGGCGCCGTTGAGCTGCCCCGCCGAGACCTCCTGCCCGGTGGCGATTCCCGCGTAGGTCAGGATGGCGGTGGATTCGATGCGCTGGTTGCCTTTGACGCTGATCGAAGAGAAAGTGTACTGCTGGGCATTGGCGGGGCTGGCAAGCGCCAGGAAAACCGCTGAAATCAAAAGGGAAAAACCCAGAACCAGTTGCTGAACCCTCGTCGCGCCAAGCGCCCGAGCCCGCGATACAGCCTTCAATTGATTGGTCATTTCCCAATTCCTGCCAGACATCCCATTGGCCAAGTGACTAACGGGATTGCAGCGGGATGTCAAAATGCCAAACCATCGCGCGACGGGTTTGCCCGCCGCTGTGTCGGCCCTGCCCCTTGGCGGCAACGCTTGCGGCCCGTCCGTCATGTCGACTGGGCGGGCCGCGAATTAGAAAACCGGCGGGAAATGTTCAGAAAAGACCGAGCGATCCGATATAGGCTGCGGTCAGCAGCCCGATCAGGATGGCCGCCGGAAACAGGAAGCGATCCTGGTTCACCTCGACCAGAAGGCTGAGAGCCCGGTATCCTTGTTCGATCGTCTGCATCGGTCCAATCCGTTCATTTCGTCGCGTGGCCCAAGACTGCCCGCGAATTGGGGCAGCAATGGGGCAACAAGATGAAAGCATCGCGACAGCGTCGGGGCCGGTGTCAGGGATGGCTTCGGGGATGGCGTCAGGGGCAGAACAGGTCGTTGGTAAGCCCGAAGGTCATCAGGCTGAGAACGATCACCAGACCGGCGGTCATCAAGACCCGCACCACCGCATCATTGGGCGGCCGGCCGGCCAATGCCTCGTAGGCGAGGAACACCAGATGGCCGCCGTCCAGCATCGGGATCGGGAACAGGTTGAGCATGCCGATCGCCGCCGACAGCACGGCGATGAACCAGATGAAGCTCTGCGCCCCCTGGCTGGCCATGGCGCCCGAGGTCTGGGCAATGCCCACCGGCCCCGAGAGGTTGCAGGTCGAAATCGCCCCGGTGACCATGTGATAGAGCCCCGAGACCGAACCCTTGATGATGACCCCGGTCTGGGCCAGACCGCCCCAAAGGGCGGCCCCTACCCCCGGCGTTTCGGTGGCCGGCTCGAAGGCCAGCCCGCCGCCGATGCCGATGCGCCAGAAGGTCTTGAAGCCGCCCTCGGGCTGCGGTTCGTCGGCCCGGCGCGGGGTCAAGGCAAAGTCAAGCTCCTGCCCGTCGCGCCACACCGTCAGCAGCAGGGGCTTGCCGGCGCCGCTTTCCACCGCTTCTTTCAGTTCCGAAAAACCGGTGATCGCGCGGCCGTCGATCGCGGTGATGACGTCGCCGATCTCCATGCCGATCTCATAGGCCGCCGAACGCGGCGCCAGGTGCAGCACCAACGGCGGATAGAGATAGGGGCCGGTGACCGTCAGCCGGTCGCCGCCCCGCAGCACCCCATAGTCCAGCGGCTGCACCAGCGGGATGCCGTCGACAAAGCTCTCGAAGGCCTTCGGATCGGCGAACCCGGGGTTGGCCAAACCGGCAATCGAGGTGATCTCGTCGCCGGTCTGCAACCCATAGGAGGCCGGCGGCAGGCTGTGCATCTTGCCCACTGTCAGGCTGTCGCCGACTTCGCCGCGCGACAGGAACACGGCGGCGAAGACCAGGGTCGAGAGGATGAAATTGAACAGCGGCCCGGCGGCGATGGTCGCCGCCCGCGCCCAAAGCGGCGCGCCGTGCATGGTCTGGCGGCGCTCGCGCTCGGACATGGCCGACATCGCCTCGCCGTCCTTGCCCGAGGCGGCATTGGCGTCGCCCTTGAATTTCACGTAGCCGCCAAGGGGGATCGCCGCGATCTGCCATTTGGTGCCATGGCGGTCATGGCGCGACCACAGCACCGGCCCGAAGCCGAGCGAGAAGACATCGGCGCCGATCCCCGACCAGCGCCCGACGATATAATGCCCGTATTCATGAATCGCCACGATGATCGACAGCGCCACGACAAAGGCGATGACGACCCAGAACGTGTTTCCGAATCCGGAAATCAGGCTGAAAATATCCAAGATGCTCTCTCTTTTTTCGCTTACTGACGCGCGGCCATGACCTGATCGGCCACCTGACGTGCGATTTGGTCGGTCCGGCGCACCGTATCAAGGGTCATCTCGCCATTGATGAGCCCGTTCTCGCCCCAGAGACGGTCGAGAACCTCCTCCACCACCTCGGACATGGCAAGAAAGCCGATCCGCCCCTCGAGGAACCCGTCAAGGGCGCGTTCCTTGGCGGCGTTGAACACCGCGCCGCTGAGCCCGCCGGTCCGCATCACCTCATGCGCCAGGCGCAGCGCCGGGTAGCGCACCGGGTCCGGGTCGCGGAAGGTGAGCTGGCCGATGCGTGCCAGATCCAGCCGCTCGACCGGCAGCGGGCGGCGTTCCGGCCAGTGCAGCGCATAGCCGATGGCATGGCGCATGTCCGCCGGGCCGACATGGGCCATCAGCGCGCCGTCGCGATAGCCGACCAGCGCATGGATCATCGATTCCGGGTGCACCAGAACCTCGATCATCTCATGCGGGCAGCCGAAGAACTCTTTGGTTTCGATGACCTCGAGCGCCTTGTTGAACATGCTGGCACTGTCGATGGTGATCCGTTGGCCCATGTTCCAGTTGGGATGCGACGAGGCCTGCGCCGGGGTGGCATGGGCCATGTCCTCGAGGCTCCAGTCGCGGAAGGCGCCGCCGCTGGCGGTGATGATGATGCGTTCAACGGCGTCGAAATCCTCGCCGACGAGCCCCTGGAAGATCGCCGAATGCTCGCTGTCCACCGGCAGGATGCGGGCCGCGTGGCGCGCCGCGGTGCCCATGATCAGCGCCCCGGCCGTGACCAGCGATTCCTTGTTGGCCAGAGCCAGCGTCGCCCCCTGTTGCAGCGCCGCCAGCCCCGGCGCCAGCCCCGCCGCGCCGACGATCGCCGACATCACCCAGTCGGCCGGCCGGCTGGCGGCCTCGGTCAGCGCCGCCGTTCCCGCCGCCGCCGCGACTCCGCTGCCCCTCAGCGCGGCGCGCAGATCGCCAAGCAGTTCTTCATGCGCGGTGACCGCGATCTCGGCCCCCAGCCGCCGCGCATCGACCGCCAGCTGGGCGATGTTGCGGCCGCCGCTCAGCGCCACCACCTGATAGCTTTCGGGGGCGCGGGCGATCAGGTCGATGGTGTTCTGCCCGATCGAACCGGTGGCGCCAAAGATCGAGACCCGGCGCATCAGGACCACGCCGGCAGGCCAAGCACGGCCCCCACCAGCAGCACGAAGAGCGCCGCGCCCATCATCGCGTCGAAACGGTCAAGCAGCCCGCCGTGACCGGGGATCAGATTGGAACTGTCCTTGACCCCGCAGCGCCGCTTGATGGCGCTTTCGGCGGCATCGCCCATCTGCGACAGGAAGGAGGTCAGCACGCTGAGCAGGATCAGCGGTGCACCGCCAAGGGCCGCGCCGACACAGGCGGCGGCGATCCAGCCGGCGACGATCCCCGACCAGGTCTTCTTGGGGCTCACCTTTGGCCAGAATTTCGGCCCGCCGACGACCCGGCCGACGAAATAGCCGGCGACATCGGTGGCGACCACCACCCCGGCGAGCCAGATCAGCCACTGAACACCGCGCATGTCACGCAGCACGATCAGCCCGAAACAGGCCAGCAGCAGCGCCGCCGCATAGGCGACAAAGACCAGACGGCCGCGCGCGACCTGCGAGGCCCCGACCACCGCCGGCGCCAGCAGCACCGGCAGCACTGCCTGTCCCGGCAGCAGCGCGGTGGCATAGATCGCGGCGGCGGACAGCAGGCCCAGCGGCACCGGGATCGCGGCCCGACCGGGCGCCATCATCCGCGCCAGTTCCCAGATCATGCCGCCGCCGACCAGCGCCACCAATGCCCGGAACCAGAGCCCCCCGGCCCAGACCGCGCCGACCCCGACCACCAGCATCACCACCGCCGACAGCACCCGCGGCAGAAGATCGGCCCAGCGGCCGCCCGCGGCGCTCATGCCTTGACCCCGCCATAGCGGCGCTCGCGCCCGGCATAGGCCGAGACCAGATCGTGAAACTCGGCGGCGGTGAAATCCGGCCACAGGGTTTCGATGAATTCATATTCGGCATAGGCCGACTGCCAGAGCAGGAAATTCGAGATCCGCGCCTCGCCCGAGGTGCGGATCACCAGATCGGGATCGGGCAGCACATGGGTGTCGAGATAGCGCGGCAGGGTCTCTTCGTCGACCTTCTCGGGGTCAAGCCGGCCGCTGGCGACATCACGCGCCAGCCGCTGGGTGGCGCGCGCCACCTCGTCGCGCCCGCCATAGTTCAGCGCGATGGTCAGGTTGGTGCCGGTGCATTGCGCGGTCAGTTCCTCGGCCTCGTCCATCAGCCCGCTGAGCTTCTTGTCCAGTTTCACCCGGTCGCCGATGAAGCGCACCCGCACGTTCTGGCGCACGAAATCCTGCATTTCCTTCAGGATGTAGCGGCGGAACAGGCTCATCAACCCGGCAACCTCGATCTGGGTGCGTTTCCAGTTCTCGGTCGAAAAGGCAAAGATCGTCAGGTAGTCGACGCCGTTTTCCGGGCAGGCCTCGACGATCTCGCGCACCCGGCGGGCGCCTGCGTGATGGCCGAACAGCCGCGGCCCGCCGCGGGCCTGCGCCCAGCGGCCGTTGCCATCCATGATGATCGCCACGTGCCGGGGGCCATCGCGACGTGTCTTGTCTGAACTCACCTCGGAGCCCCCTTTCCGTCGGTCCTCAGACCTGCATGATCTCGGCCTGCTTGTTCTCAAGGGCGGCGTCGACATTCTTGATGAACTTGTCGGTCAGGTCCTGAACCTCGGATTCCCAGAACTTCTGGTCGTCTTCGCCCAGCCCGTCGGCCTTGGCCTTCTTGATCGAATCCATGCCGTCGCGGCGCACGTTGCGCACCGCCACGCGAGCGTGTTCGGCATATTGCGCCGCGACCCGGGCCAGCTCGGTGCGGCGTTCCTCGTTGAGCTCGGGGATCGGCAGCATCACGATGGTGCCGTTGGTCTGCGGGTTGATGCCGAGACCGGAATTCATGATCGCCTTTTCCACCGCCGAGACCAGC
>NZ_JBFJVE010000138.1:0-8758 GCF_041624275.1 Shimia sp. | reverse complement strand
TGGTGCGGATCATGCTGGATCAGGCGCGGCGCGACCGGGCGGCGGGGCTGACCACGGCGGGATTCGTCTCGGGCTATCGCGGCTCGCCCCTGGGGGCCTTCGATCTGGAGCTGTGGCGGGCCCGCGCGCGGGTGGAAGAGGCGGGCATCACCTTCATGCCGGCGGTCAACGAAGACCTTGGCGCCACCGCGGTGCTGGGCGCGCAGCAGGCGATCTTCGACCCCGACTGCGAGGTCGAGGGCGTGTTTTCCATGTGGTACGGCAAGGGGCCGGGCGTCGACCGCTCCGGCGACGCGCTGAAACACGGCAACGCCTATGGCTCGGCGCCCAAGGGCGGGGTGCTGGTGGTGGCCGGGGATGACCATGGCTGTGTCTCCTCGTCGATGCCGCACCAGTCGGACGTGGCCTTCATGTCGTGGTTCATGCCGACGCTGAACCCGGCCTCGGTGGCCGAATATCAGGCGTTTGGGGAATACGGGATAGCGCTGTCGCGGTTTTCCGGCACCTGGGTCGGGTTCAAGGCGATCTCGGAAACGGTGGAGAGCGCGCAGTCGGTTGAGTTGCACCAAGACCGCGAATTTGTGCAGCCGGATTTCACCGCCCCGCGAGGCGGGCTGCATGTGCGCCCCTCGGACCTGCCCAGCCCCGAGATCGAGACCCGCATCGCGCACAAACTTGAGGCGGTCGAGGCCTTTGCCGAGGCCAACCCGATCGACCGGCGCATCTATGACATCGAAGAGGCGCGTTTCGGCATCGTGACCACCGGCAAGGGGCATTTGGACCTGATGGAGGCCTTGCGTCTCTTGGGGCTGGATGAGGCGAAATGCCGAAAGCTGGGCATCGATATCTACAAGGTCGGCATGGTCTGGCCGCTGGCGCGCCGCGATGCGCTGGCCTTCGTGCGCGGCAAGGAAGAGGTGCTGGTGATCGAAGAGAAACGCGGCATCATCGAAAGCCAGTTCAAGGAATATTTCTATGACTGGCCCGGCGACAAGCCCAAGAAGATGGTCGGCAAACACCGGGCGGCCGGCGACCCGTTGTTGCCCTGGACCGGCGAGTTCAGCCCCCTGGCACTGGTGCCGGTGGTGGCCGAACGTCTGGCGCATTTCTTCCCCGAGGAAGGGTTCGAAGCCAAAGCCAAAGCTTTGACTGAGAAACCTCCGGTTCTGTTGAAAGTGGATGGCGCGACGCGCACGCCCTATTTCTGTTCGGGCTGTCCGCATAACACCTCGACCAAACTGCCCGATGGCAGCCAGGCGGCCAGCGGCATCGGCTGTCACGTGATGGCCAGCTGGATGGGGCGCAACACGCTCGGCTATGCGCAGATGGGCGGCGAAGGCGTGCCCTGGGTGGCGGCATCGCGGTTCAACGGCAACCGGCACATGTTCCAGAACCTCGGCGAGGGCACCTGGTATCATTCCGGCTCATTGGCGATCCGGCAGGCGGTGGCCGCGGGCACCAATATCACCTACAAGATCCTCTACAACGATGCGGTGGCGATGACTGGCGGGCAGCCGGTCGACGGCCCGGTCTCGGTGCAGGGCATCGCCCAGACCTGCCGCGCCGAAGGGGTGGAGCAGATCGTGCTGGTGTCGGATGACATCGGCAAGTTCAGCCACGGCGATTTCCCCGCCGGCACCATGTTCCGCGATCGCGCTGCGCTGGATCAGGTGCAGCGCGAGCTGCGCGAGGTCACGGGCGTGTCGGTGCTGATCTACGAGCAGACCTGTGCCACCGAGAAACGCCGCCGCCGCAAGCGCGGCAAGATGGAAGACCCCAAGCGCTTTGCGGTGATCAACCCGCTGGTCTGCGAGGGCTGCGGCGATTGCTCGCTGGAAAGCAATTGCCTCAGCGTCGAGCCGCTGGAGACCAGATACGGGCGCAAGCGGCAGATCAACCTGTCGAACTGCAACAAGGATTTCTCCTGTCTGAACGGGTTCTGCCCCAGCTTCGTCACCGTCGAAGGCGCCGAGCGGCGCAGGAAATCCGGGGCCGAGATCGACCTTGCACCGCTGCTGGCCGATCTGCCGGCGCCGGAATTGCCATCCTTGGTGCGGCCCTTCGATCTCTTGGTCACCGGGGTCGGCGGCACCGGCGTGGTCACGGTGGGGGCGCTGATCACCATGGCGGCGCATCTCGAGGGGCGCGGATCGTCGGTGCTGGATTTCACCGGTTTTGCGCAGAAATTCGGCACCGTGCTCAGCTATATCCGGCTGGGCGAGAGCCCCGAGGACATCCATCAGGTGCGTATCGATCAGGGGGCGGCGGATGCGGTCATTGGCTGTGACATGGTGGTGTCCTCTTCGCCCAAGGCCTCGGTGCATTTTCGCAAGGGATCGCAGGTGGTGCTGAACCGGGCGCCGATGCCCACGGGTGATCTGGTGCTGCACCGCGACGCCGATCTGCGCATCGAGGCGCGCGAAGCGGTGATCCGCGCCGCAGTGGGCGCCGAGAACGTGCAGGGTATTGATGCGAACGCCTTGGCCGAGGAATTGCTCGGGGACAGTGTGTTCGCCAATGTGATGATGCTGGGCTTTGCCTGGCAGGCGGGGCTGGTGCCGGTCAGCGAACTGGCGTTGAAACAGGCCATTCTGCTGAATGCGGTGGCGGTTGAAAAGAACACCCGCGCCTTTGAAATGGGGCGGGTGCTGGCGGTGACGCCCGAGGCGCTGGTGCCGCCAGCACAAGCGCCCGAGGCCGAGACATTCGAAAGCGTGCTTGCCGACCGGATGGCGTTTCTGACCGCCTATCAGGATGCCGCCTATGCGGCGCGCTACCAGGCGACGTTGGCGCCGCTGCGGCAGGCACTGGGCGATGATCTGGCGATGATCGCGGCGAAATCTCTGTTCAAGCTGATGGCCTACAAGGATGAATACGAAGTGGCGCGGCTGCATGTCGAGACCGGCTTTGAAGAGCGTCTGAAAGAAAGCTTCACGGGCGATTTCAAGGTGATGTATCACATGGCGCCGCCCTTGCTGACCTTTGGTCGCGACGGGCGCGGGCGTCCGCGTAAACGCGCCTTCGGGCCCTGGATGGCGGCGGCCATGCGGCGGCTGGCGGGCATGAAGCGTCTGCGCGGCACGATGTTTGACCCCTTCGGCTATGCCTCGGAGCGGCGGCAGGAACGGGCCCTGATCACCTGGTTCGAAACCCTGCTGAAGGATCTCGCCGCAGGCGGTGGCGACGCCGACCCGAACCTGCTGTCCGAGCTGCTGGCGGCGCCGATGGACATGCGCGGCTATGGTCCGGTCAAGGCAGAGGCGATTGCCGAGGTCAAGGCCCGGGTGGGCGTGTTGCAGGCGCGGCTGTAACGCCGCCGCACCTCAGGCAAAGCCGATGTCGACCACGCCGAAGTCACCGAAATCGGCGTGGATTGCGCTGCCCGGCGGGCATTCCACCGGGCGGATGAAACTGCCCGACAGGATCACCTGACCGGCCTCGATGCGCTGGCCATATTGCGCCATGCGGCGGGCCAGCCAGACCACGCTTTCAACCGGATCATTGAGCACCCCGGCGCCGAGACCGGTTTCTTCGATTGTGCCGTCGCGACTGACCAGCGCCCCGACCCAGCGCAGATCAAAGGCCTCGGCCGCATGGCGGGCCGCGCCCAGCACGATGCCGGCATTGGCGGCATTGTCACTGATCGTGTCAAAGACGTTGCGGGCCTGACCCGTGGCCGGATCGCGGCGCAGAATGCGGGTGTCGAGAATCTCCAGCGCCGGCGCCACATGGCCCGTGGCGGCCAGCACGTCATCGCGGCTGACCCGGTCGCCCGCCAAAGGCGCCTTCATCACAAAGGCAATCTCGGCCTCGATGCGCGGCTGGATGAAACGCCCCCCGGGCACGGTGGCGCCGCTGGCAAATTCCATGTCGTCGAACAGGATGCCGCTGTCGGGAATGTCGATCCCCAGCGCCGATTGCATGGCCTTCGAGGTGAGCCCGATCTTCCAGCCGATCACCTCGCGCCCCCGCGCCAGCTTGGCCTCGGCCAGCGCCGATTGGATGGCATAGGCGTCATCCATGCCGATGCCCGGATATTGCAGCGACAACAGGCCGATCTGCCGGCCGGTGGCCTCGGCCTCGAGCAGCGCGGCTGCGGCTGCGGCGTGCTCCGCGGGGCTCATGCCTCGTCCTCGACACCGTTGCGCAATATGCCGATGCCCTCGACCTCGATCTCGACCACATCGCCGGGTTTCAGATAGCGCGGCGGATCGAAACGCGCCCCGGCGCCGGTGGGGGTGCCGGTGACGATGATGTCGCCGGGCTGCAGGGTCATGAAGGTCGAGATATAGGCGATCTCTTCGCGGATCGGGAACATCATGCGGCGCAAGACATCGTCCTGGCGCAGCTCGCCATTGACCCGGGTGATGATGCGGGCGTCATCCAGCTGCGCAGGGTCGGTGAAGGGCACCAGCCAGGGGCCGATGGCGCCCGAGCGGTCCCAGTTCTTGCCCTGGGTGACGTTGAACTTGGCGTGGCGCACCCAGTCGCGGATGGTGCCCTCGTTGCACAGGGTGAGGGCGGCGATATGGTCATAGGCGTCTTCGGCCGCGATGCGCCGCCCCGCCTTGCCGATGACGATCGCCACCTCGCCCTCATAGTCCAGCGTGTGGTTTTCCGGCGGGCGGATCAGGTTCTGGCCATGGCCGGTAAAGCCGCTGGCAAAGCGCGGGAACAGCGACATGTATTTCGGCTGCGCGCTGCCGTCCTTGTATTCGGCGTTGCGGTCGGGAAAGTTGACCCCGACACAAAGGATGCGCCGGGCGTCGGGCAGCACCATGTCATGGATGAAATCGCGATGGCTGACCGCTGCGCCGGGCGCGGCAGCGATGAGCTCGGCGAAACCGCCCGCCGCCAGCGCCTCATACAGCGTCCGCCACTGCGGAAACAGCGGGTTCAGCGCGGCAAACCCCGCGTCGCGCACCTCCCCGTAAAGCCGCTCTCCGCCCGCGATCACGCTCGCAATTCTCATGCCTTTCCCCTGCTTCATCTCGCCATAAATACTCAAATGCGCCACGATCCGTGCCCCCCTGCCGTCAAAGGTCCGCGCCGGTCTCTAGCCCACCGGAAAGATAACGTTGGTCTGGCCGGTGCCCGAAGAGGGGAAATACTCGGTCACCACCTCGCATTTGCCTTCGTAGCCATCCCAGCCCAGCGCGCCGTAAAGCATCGCCGTGTCATGCATCGCCCCTTCGCCACAGCAGTATTGCGCGTATTCCGGCAGCATCTTGAGAAAGGTGGCATGGTCGCCGCGTTTCCACATTTCCAGCACATGCAGATCCATCTGCCGGTTGAACTCCGAACTGATGGTAAAGGTGCCGTTATTGGCGGCGTAGTCCCGGTTGGCCCAGATCTTGTGGCTAAGCGAGCCCGAGGCCACCAGCAGCACCCTGCTGTCGCTGTCCTCGATGGCGGCGCGGATCGCCTCGCCGACGATGCGGCTTTCGTCATGGCCGTGCACCGTGCACCATGCGGCCACCGAGACCACCTTCATCTCATGGGCCCGGCTCATGAAGCGCATCGGCACCAGGGTGCCATATTCCAGCTCCAGCGAATCCAGCCGGTGCGACAGGGTATAGGCGCCCATCTGCGAGGCCTTGGCGGCGATCGCGTCGCCAAGCTCGGGGTTGCCCTCATAGGCATAGGGCAGGTCCTGAATGAACTGCGGAAACTCGTTCGAGGTGAACATCCCCTCGAAGCGGCGGTTGGCATTGATGTGAAAGCCGGCGTTGATCACCCAATGGGTGTCGCAGATCACCACCGTGTCAGCGCCCAGTTCCCGGGCGCGGCGGGCGATCTCGAAATGCCCGTCGATGGCCGCCTGGCGCTTGCCCTTGATCGGGCCCTCCTGCTCGGACATGAGCATGGTCGGCACGTGGGTCATCTTGGCGGCGAGAACGATCTCTCCCATGGTTTCCTCCCGGTTGGCGTGTTTCACGCGTCAATTCATGCGCCGAGGCGCGGTATCCTGTGCTCTCCGGTGGCAAAGCCGACCAGCTTCTGTTCCATGTAGAATTCAAAGGACCAGTCGCCGCCATCGCGGCCGATGCCCGAGGCCTTGACCCCGCCGAAGGGCGTCGGCAGGTGGCGAATGTTCTCTGAATTCACCCAGATCATGCCCGCCTCGAGCCGGTCGGTAAAGCGCATCGCGCGGGTCAGGTCGCTGGTCCACAGATAGCCGGTCAGCCCGTAATCGGTGTCATTGGCGATCTCCAGCGCCTCGGCCTCACTGGCAAAGGGGATCGAGGTCAGCACCGGGCCGAAAATCTCTTCCTGGGCGATGCGCATCCTGTTGTGGGCGTCGGTGAACAGGGTCGGGCGCAGGAAATAGCCGGTGTCGCCGAGGGTTTCGCCGCCGGCGGCGATGGTGGCGCCATCTTCCCGGGCGATATCGAAATAGGATCTCACCTTGTCGAAATGTTCCTTGCCGATCATCGGGCCGATCACGGTTTCGGGATCCAGCGGATGGCCGACCTTGATGTTGTTGATGCGCTCGACCAGCCGGGCTTCGAACTCTTCCCGGATCGTGTCCTCTACCAGAAGCCGCGAGGAGGAGGTGCAGCGTTCGCCGTTGATCGAATAGATCATGAAGATCACCGCATCCAGCGCCCGCTCGAGGTCGGCATCCTCGAACACGATCACCGGGTTCTTGCCGCCCAGCTCCAGATGGCAGCGCTTCAGCGTGTCGGCGCCCTGTTTCTGGATCAGGCTGCCGGTGCGGCTTTCGCCGACAAAGGCGATGGCCCTGATGGCCGGATGTTCGCAGAGCGCGCGGCCCGCGTCCTCGCCGAACCCGTTGACCATGTTCCAGACGCCGGGCGGCAGGCCGGCCTCTTCGGCGATCTCGACCAGGATGCGGGCCGACAGGGGCGAGAGTTCGGCCGGTTTGTGCACCACGGTGCAGCCCGCCGCCAGCGCCGGGGCGATTTTCCAGGTCGACAGCATGAAGGGCGTGTTCCACGGGGTGATGACGCCCACCGGCCCGATGGGTTTGCGGCTGGTGACATTCATCAGCCCCGGTGATTGCAGGGTCTTGCCGTCACGCGCCGAGGTCACCTGATCGGCGAAATAGCGGAAATTCTCGGCCCCGCGCAGCGCCGCCTTGGACATGAAGCGCAGCGCCTGCCCGGTGTCCCAGCACTCACAAAGGGCGATCTCTTCGGCGCGCGCCTCGATGCCCTCGGCGACGCGGATCAGGATGTCCCTGCGCTCGCGCGCCGGCAGGTCGCGCCAGGCCGGGAACGCCTCGGCGGCGGCGCGGGCGGCGGCGTCGATGTCGCCGGCATCGCCCCGGGCCACGGTACAGATCAGGCTGTGATCGACCGGCGATCGGGTGTCGAAAGCCGGCGCCGAGCCGGCGTGATCGCGCCCCGCGATACGGTGCTTGATGCCGTGCTGGCGGAAGCGGGCAAGATGGCCTTCGAGCCTGTCGAGATGGGTGGCAAGGTCTGACATGGGACTTCCTGAGCTGCTCCGGTTCCGGGGGACTGCGCGTTCCGTTGGGGATCAGCCTAGGGGCAAGGTAGTTAACATGTCAACTAAAATTGCAGCGCCTGTGCAAGGGCGGGGTGGGGGTTTGACAGCCGGCGCGGGAATGCGGATAGATCGCAGGACACCGGGAGACCCGCCATGCCACATGTCACGATCGAATATTCGGCCAACCTCGAGCCCGATCTGGATCCGGGCGCCTTCTGCGAGGCGCTCCGCGCGGTCGCGGCGGGGATCGACGCCTTTCCGCTTGCCGGTATCCGGGTGCGGGCGCTGCGGGCGGCGCATTACGCGATTGCCGATGGCGATCCGAAACACGGGTTCATCGACATCTCGGTGCGCCTTCGCGAGGGGCGGCCACAGGCGGTGAAAGAGGCCGCCACAGCCGAGATCTTTGCCGCCGCGCGGCAATTCCTGGCGCCGCTTCTGGCGCGTCGATCGCTCGCGCTTTCGCTGGAAATGCGCGATATCGACGCCGCGCTCTCGCCCAAGACCGGCAGTATTCGCGACCATTTGTGACCTGCCACGCGCCGTTCTTTCCATTGAATCGCATGGGCTTGCGTCAAAGACCGAACGGTCGGTCGGAAAACTGTTGACGCATCGTCACAAAGAAAGCAGTTTGCCCGGCGTGAAATTCACAACGTAACATTTTCGCATCCGGCGGGCGAATCCTGCGGCCGGAGTGATGCGTTCCATGCTGGAGGAAGACCATGAGCGAACCGGTCCGGATGACCGTAAACAACGGGATTGCCGTCATCGAAATCGACAACGCGCCGGTCAATGCGCTGAGCCAGGCGGTGCGCGCCGGGCTGATCGGAAGCGTGCGTGCCGCCGATGCGGATGACGCGGTGCAGGCGATCGTGATCTATGGCGCCGGCCGCACCTTCATCGCCGGGGCCGACATCAAGGAGTTCGGCAAGCCGCCGCAGGAACCGCATCTGCCGACACTGATCGACGAGATGGAGCTGGTCGCCACCCCCACCGTCGCCGCGCTGCATGGCACCGCCCTCGGCGGCGGCCTCGAGGTGGCGCTGGGGGCGCATTACCGGGTGGCGCTGGCTTCGGCCCGCTTCGGCCTGCCCGAGGTCAACCTCGGCCTGATTCCCGGCGCCGGCGGCACCCAGCGGCTGCCGCGTCTGGTGCCGGTTGCCAAGGCGGTACAGATGATGACGACCGGCGCGATGATCGGCGCCGGTGAGGCGCTGGAACTTGGCCTGATCGACGAGATCGCCAGCGGCGACGATCCGCGCGCCGCCGGCCTGGCCATGGC
>NZ_JBFJVE010000137.1:0-8768 GCF_041624275.1 Shimia sp. | reverse complement strand
TCTCCGAGGACGGCACGGTGACGGTCTCGGTCGGCACGCCGGATATCGGCGGCAGCCGGGCCTCGATGGCGCTGATGGCAGCCGAAGCCTTCGGGGTGGCCTATGAAAACGTGCGGGTCAACATCTCGGACACCGGGGCGCTGGGGGTCAACGAGCCGACCCATGGCAGCCGCGCCACCTATGCCAGCGGGCTGGCGACGATCCGCGCCGCCGAGGAATGCATCGGCAAACTGTGCCGGCGCGCCGCCGACAGATGGGGCATCGACCCCGAGGCGGTGATCTGGGAGGAGGGCAGCGCCAAACCCTCGGGGCCCAATGCCGGCGATTTCGACCCGCTGAGCATCGCCGAGATCGCCGCCGAGATGGGATCGACCGGCGGCCCGATCTCGGGCCATTTCGAAGGATCACCAAGCGGCTTCTCGGGCAGTTTCGGCACCCATGTGGTGGATGTCGAGGTCGACCCCGAAACCGGCTACACCAAGGTGCTGCGCTATCTGGTGGTGCAGGATGCCGGCAAGGCGATCCATCCGGCCTATGTCGAGGGCCAGTTCCAGGGCGGCGCGGCGCAGGGCATCGGCTGGGCGCTGAACGAGGAATATATCTACGGCGAGGACGGGCGATTGCAGAACACCGTGTTCCTCGACTACCGGATCCCGGTGGCCTCGGACCTGCCGATGATCGACACGGTGATCGTCGAGGTGCCCAACCCCGGCCACCCCTATGGGGTGCGCGGCGTCGGCGAGACCGGCATCACGCCGCCGCTGCCGGCGCTGGCCAATGCCATCGCCGATGCCACCGGGCTGCGCATGACCGCGCTGCCGATGTCGCCGCCGCGCATCCTTGCCGCGCTGAAGGCGCAGGGCGATGGTTGAGGTCCACCTCTGGTCGGGTCTGCGCCGTTTCACCGGCGGCGCGGACAAGGTCGATGTGCCGGGGCGCACCGTGGGCGAACTCCTGGACAATATCGTCGCCGTGCACCCCGGACTGGCCCCGGTGATCGCCGCCGGGGTCTCGGTGTCGGTGGACGGAGAGATCATCGTGGCTCCGCGCCATGAACCGGTAGAGGAGGGCAGCGAGGTGTTTCTGTTGCAGCGCCTGAAAGGCGGCTGACACGGCGGGGAGTTGCCCAAAGCGGGCGGCTCTGCGACGGCTTGCCGGCCCGAGCCCTTGCAATTTGAGATTGAATCGGCAATCTGGGCGCATATTTGATTATGAGGTTATTGGTATGAACACGTCCCGCCCGGCTTGGTTTCTGGCGCAAATCAAGCCCAACAGTGCCAAGATTGCCAAGACCAACCTGCAACGCCAGGGTTTTTCCGTGTTTCTGCCGACCGAAGAAAAAACCGAGCAGCGCCGGGGCCGTTTCGCATCGGTGCTGCGTCCGATGTTTCCCGGGTATATCTTTGTTGCGCTGGATGCGGCGCAGGGGCATTGGCGCGCGGTCAATTCGACCTATGGCATCACGCGTCTGGTCAGCTTTGGCAATCGCCCGGCTCCGGTGCCGGATGCGCTGGTGGCCGAACTGCAGGCGCGATGTGATGAAAGCGGCAAGCTGCTGCCGCCCGGGCAGTTCAGTCCGGGTGACAGGGTGCGGGTGATGTCCGGCCCGTTTTCCGGATTCCTGTCCGAAGTCGAAAGCATGGCCTCTGAACAACGGGTTTGGCTGCTGATGGACATCATGGGCGCGGCGACAAAGGTGGGCGTTGACTGTGCCCAGCTGCAACCGGCCTGATGCAACCGGCCTGATGCAACTGGCCTGACTGCCGGTCACCCCCCGAAGCTTCGATCAAATGCAAAACGCCGGCCGCTTTGGAGCCGGCGCTTGCCAGATGTCGGGAATTCTTCGGAAATTAAGGGGGAGGCCCGTTCAACGCCCCCAATTGCGCACGGGGCCGCAATCCATATGAACGAAATTGCTGCCCGAATAGCGCCCGACGCCGCCGGCGCGGCAGGCGGTGGCGGCGCGCGCCACCTGATTGACCGAGCGCGACGCCAGCCGCAGGTCGGCCGCCTGGCCCTTCATGTGCAGGGAATTCTTTGCCACCCCGCGCGAGCGCGAGCGCAGCATGGCATTGGTCTGCGGGCTGCGATAGCCCGAGAGCAGCATATAGGGTTCGTCGACATCCAGCATGTTGTGCGAGGCGGCCATGATGTCGATGGTGCGCAGGTCGATCTGCTTGACGCCGTCGGTGCGCCAGTCGCGCATGAACTTGTTGATCTCTTTGACCGCGTCCTTGATGTACTCACCCTCGATCCAGTAGATCGTGTCGATGCGTTCGCCGGTGCGCCCCGAGTACATGCGAATGCGGCGGATATCGCCGGCGCCGCGCAGGAAACCGGCCGCGTTGCTGAAGCTGGGCGCTGCCACCAATGTGGTTGCCGCAAACGCGCGAAGCAGGCCGCGCCTCGTGATGCTCACAGAGCTGGATTCGGTCATGTAATAAGCGCCTGTCCCGTCGCTACCCCACGCCGCAAGTTTTTTTGCGGCACATTTGTTAACTTCCCCAAGTGTGCCGGATTTATGACACAATTCGATTCTCTGACCAAGGCTCTTTTCCCTGTCGAAAGCCGAATCACGGGTTTTAGGCGAATTTCTGCTGAATTGGCGATTTCCGGGGGCAGGGGGTGAAAAATGCGATCAGGATGCATCAATTCCTCCGAAATCCCCGACCTGAAGTATTTGTGAATGGACAGCCTGCGGGAAAATGGAAAAAGTCGGGTAGGTGTTCCCGCGTGCGAAGAGTCTAGATGATGTTGTATTTCAATTTAATTAAACGAATTCTTGCGGTCGGCGGTCTTTGCGGCCTCTTGCTGGGGGCGATGGCGCTGCCGGCCGGGGCACAGGTCACCGCCTTCAAACAGGCCGTCGCCGAGGCCGCCGCGCGCGACCGGGACCTGGCCGCCTTCTACCGCGAAACCGGCTATCAGCCGCTCTGGACCGGGCAGGACACCGAGGGGCTGGCGCGCCGCCGGGCGCTGGTCGAGGCGCTGGACAGCGCCGGAATGCACGGGCTGCCGACGGCACGCTACGGTCAGGAGGCGCTGATGGCGCAGATCGCCGCGGCCGCGACCCCGCGCGATCTCGGCCTTCTCGAAGTGGCGATGAGCCGCGCCTACCTGGCCTATGCGCGCGACATCCAGACCGGCATGTTCGAGCCCAGCTCGCTGGATGAAGGCATTGCCCGCGAGGCACCGCGCCGCGACCCCGGCCTCTATCTCGGTGAATTGCGCGAAGCCGAGCCGCAGGGCTATTTCGCCGCGCTGGTACCCCGGACGCCGGAATACCTGCGGCTGATGAAGGAAAAGCTGCGCCTGGAACAGGTCATCGCCCGCGGCGGCTGGGGCCGGACCGTCGCCGCCGGCAAGCTGGAGCCCGGCGACAGCGGCAGCGCGGTGGTGTCGCTGCGCAACCGGCTGATCGCCCTCGGCTACATGCAGCGCAGCGCCAGCCGTGAATTCGACGCCGCCATGCAGGAGGCGGTGCAGGCCTTCCAGATCGACCACGGGCTGGAAAGCGACGGGGTTGCCGGCGCCGGCACCATCGCCGAGATCAACCGCCCGCCCGAAGAGCGGCTGAAGGCGGTGATGGTGGCGATGGAACGCGAACGCTGGCTGAACAAGGATCGCGGCGCCCGCCACGTGCTGGTCAACCTGACCGATTTCCACGCCCGCATCGTCGACGACGGCAAGGTCACCTTCATGACCCGCTCGGTGGTCGGCAAGAACCAGAGCGACCGGCGCAGCCCCGAGTTCTCGGACGTGATGGAACATATGATCATCAATCCGACCTGGAACGTGCCGCGCTCGATCGCCACCAAGGAATACCTGCCGATGCTGAAACGCAATCCGCACGCGGTCAGCTATCTCAATCTGATCGATGGGCGGGGCCGGGTGATCAATCGCGGCAGTGTCGATTTCAGCCAGTATTCGGCCCAGACCTTCCCCTTCGACATCAAACAGCCGCCGGGCAATTCGAACGCGCTGGGGCTGGTCAAGTTCATGTTCCCCAACCGCCACAACATCTACCTGCACGACACTCCGGCCAAGAGCCTGTTCGCCCGCGAGACCCGCGCCTTCAGCCATGGCTGCATTCGGCTGCAACAGCCCTTCGAGTTCGCCTATACGCTGCTTTCGGTGCAGCAGGACGACCCCAAGGGCTATTTCCACCGGATCCTGAACACGGGGCGCGAAACCCAGGTCGACCTGAAGACCCAAATCCCGGTGCACATCATCTATCGCACCGCCTTTACCAACGCCAAGGGGCCGGTGCAGTACCGGCGCGACGTCTATGGCCGCGACGCCAAGATTTGGAATGCCATGGCCAATGAAGGGGTAGCCTTGCCCTCTGTTCGGGGCTAAGTATCGCTCGCAACCAGCGGGGATATCATGGCCTATACGATCCAGCAGATTGCCGACGCCCTTGGCGCAAGCGCCTTCGGCAATACCGGGCTGACCGTGAAGCGGGTGATGGAACCGGCGGCGGCCGGGGCTGATGATCTGGCCCTTGTGACCAATCCGAAATTCGCCTCGGGCCTGTCCGAGGGCGCGGCCCGTGCCGCCATGCTGTGGCCGGGGGCCGACTGGCAGGACCTGGGGCTGGAAGCGGCCATCGAATCGCCGCGCGGACGCTATGGCATGGCGGGGCTGTCGGCGATGATGGATCCCGGCCAGCATTTCGGCGCCGGCATCCACCCGACGGCGGTGATCGACCCCAGCGCCGAACTGGCCGAGGACGTGGCGGTCGGGGCGCTCAGCGTCATCGGCCCGCGCGCCCGCATCGGCGCCGGCAGCGTCATCGGCCCGCACTGCGTGATCGGGGCCGAGGTGACCATCGGCGCCAAGGCCTATCTGCGCGAGATGGTCTCGATCGGGGCGCGGGCCACCATCGGGCGCAATTTCATCGCCCAGCCCGGCGCGCGCGTCGCCTCGGACGGGTTTTCCTTTGTCACCCCCGAGAAATCCGGGGTCGAGGCGGCCCGCGAGACGCTGGGCGATCAGGGGCAGGTCAACTCGCAGGCCTGGGCCCGGATCCACAGCCTTGGCTCGGTCACCATCGGCGACGATGTGGAACTGGGCGCCAATACCTGTATCGACTGCGGCACCATCCGCGACACGGTGATCGGCAACGGGGTGAAGATGGACAACCTTGTCCATGTCGCCCACAACGTGGTGATCGGCGACAATTCGATCTTTGCCGGCCAGTGCGGCATTGCCGGCTCGACGGTGATCGGGCGCAATGTGGTGCTGGGCGGGCAATGCGGGGTCTCGGACAATACCCGGATCGGCGACAATGTCATTGCCGGCGGCGCGACCAAGATCCTGTCCAAGGTGCCGGCGGGCCGGGTGATCCTGGGTTATCCGGCGATGAAAATGGACAGCCACCTCGAGATCTACAAGGCCCAGAGGCGCCTGCCGCGGCTGTTGAAAGAGGTCGCGGATTTGCAGAAAACCGTCTCGAAGTGGACGTCGAACCAATGAGTGCCGGCCCGGGGCCGACGAAAGGAACATGACATGAGCGTCAAGGACAAAGTCATTGGAATCATTGCCGATCAGGCCGTTCTTGAACCGTCTGACGTTACCGTGGACAGCACCCTTGAAGAGCTGGGCATCGACAGTCTGGGGCTGGTCGAAAGCATCTTTGCCATCGAAGAGGCCTTTGACATCTCGGTGCCCTTCAACGCCAATGACCCGACCGAGGGCGATTTCGACATCTCCTCGGTGGCCAGCATCATCGCCGGCATCGAACGGCTGATCGCCGAGCAATCCTGATCCGGGCGCGGAGGCCGCACAGATGAAACGCGTCGTGATCACCGGGGCCGGGACCATCAACGCTCTGGGACAGAGCGTGGCGGAAACCTTTGCGGCCATGAAAGAGGGGCGCTGTGGCATCGGGCCGCTGGAGATGCGCGATGTCGACCGGCTGGCGATCCGCATCGGCGGCCAGGTGCGCGGCTTTGAGGCCGAGGGCCGGTTCAACCGCCAGCAGATCGCGCTTTACGACCGTTTCACCCAGTTCGCACTGGTCGCCGCCCGCGAGGCGATCGGCCAGTCGGGGTTGAGCTTTTCCGGCGAGCTGGCGGCGAAATGCGGCGTGGTGCTGGGCAGTTCCGGTGGCGGCATGCAGACGCTGGACGAGAATTACCGCTCGGTCTACGAGGACGGCAAGAACCGGGTGCACCCCTTCGTGGTGCCCAAGCTGATGAACAATGCCGCCGCCAGCCATATCAGCATGGAGTTCAACCTCAAGGGGCCGAGCTTTACCGTCGCCACCGCCTGCGCTTCGTCCAACCACGCCATGGCACAGGCCTTCCAGATGGTGCGCTGCGGCATGGCGCCGGTGATGGTCACCGGGGGCACGGAATCGATGCTGTGCTTTGGCGGCATCAAGGCCTGGGAAGGGCTGCGGGTGATGTCCAAGGACGCCTGCCGCCCGTTCAGCGCCAACCGCAACGGCATGGTGCAGGGCGAGGGCGCCGGGGTCTTCGTCTTCGAGGACTATGACCATGCCCGCGCACGCGGCGCCGAGATCCTGGCCGAGGTGATCGGCTTTGCGATGAGCGCCGATGCCGCCGATATCGTGATGCCGTCGAAACAGGGGGCGGCACGGGCGATCGCCGGGGCGCTGGCCGATGCCCGGATCGACGCCGAGAAGGTGGGCTATATCAATGCCCATGGCACCGGCACCGCGGCCAATGACAAGACCGAATGCGCCGCCGTGGCCGATGTCTTCGGCCCCCATGCCGACAATCTGATGATCTCTTCCACCAAGTCGATGCACGGCCACCTGATCGGCGGCACCGGCGCGGTCGAGCTTCTGGCCTGTATCATGGCGCTGCGCGAGGGCGTCGTCGCCCCGACCATCGGCTATCAGGAGCCGGACCCGGAGTGCGCGCTGGACGTGGTGCCCAACGAGGCCCGCGAGGCCAGGGTCGAGGTGGCGCTGTCGAATGCCTTTGCCTTTGGCGGTCTGAACGCGGTGCTGGCGCTGAGCCGGGTCTGACGCGCCGGAGCTGCCGGACCTCGGGAATGCGACTGGAATGCGAAAAGGGCCACCCCGAAGGGCGGCCCTGAACCTTTGCGCGAGGCGGCCGGGCCGCTACTGGCGCACCGGGGTCGCCTTGTCGAAGGCTTCCTTGAAGCCCTTCAGCGACATCTTGAGCGTGATCGGCTGGGTCGGGGCCATGACCGAGACCAGCGTCAGGGTGTAGTCGGAGCCGTTCTTGTAGGCCTCGGCCTCGATGCTCGAGATGCCCATCTGGGCGACACAGCCCACCTGGTTGCAGTATTCATAGGGCAGACGGTTGGCCATCACCCCGTCCAGTCCCAGCGTCAGCTGATGCGGCAGATAGGTCATCTGGGGCACGATGAAGGTAAAGGCCGCCGCTGCCTTGGCGCCCTCGGGCAGGCGGTACATCGTCACCTTGATCACCGGCGAACCGTTGTCGTCGGTCACCACCTGATGAAGCGAGCAGGGGCGCGGCTCGGGGCCCTCGGTCTCGCATTGCAGATCCCAGTCGCCGATCTGTTCCGAACTCGGCTGGGCCGCCGGTGCCTGCGCCTGGGTGTCAAGCAGCGTGCCGTCGGACAGAGAGCCGACCTGTGCCGCCAGAGGGGTTGCCAGAAGGAGCGCGGCCGCGATCGAGAGAAGAGGATTGGGCTTTGTCATAATGGGGTCCATTCATGGGAACTCTTGAATCACCCACCGCTTAACACGGTGCCGGGGGCTTGTCATGCTGCTGGCAGGGCAAAGGCCACCGCCGGGCGAGTTTCGGCGCATCGCGCCACGGAAAAGGGGCCGGAACAGGCGCGCAAAAGAAAAGAGGCCCGAAGGCCTCTTTCCGTTTCACTCCCCGTCGGACTGGCCGACTTATTCATTGGGGGAACGCTACGTCCCTTTGACTGGCCCGTCAACCGGAAAAAAGGTGAAACCCGATCACTTTCCGCAGGAAAACAAGGGCAAAGCGGCAGATTGCGCCCCGAAGTCGCCCGCGGGGGGCAGAACCGGGCCGGCGCGGCGACGGAACGTCAGTTCGGGACTGGCGCCACTGCTCCAACACTGTATCCTTGGGCCCGTTGAGCACAGGCAAGCGGGGAAAGACCAGGTGGAAAACGAAGTATTCGTGGGCGGCGGCGGACCGGGTTACGGCGACAGGCAGGGATTGATGCTGAAATATGCCAACCGCCACGGGCTGGTCGCTGGGGCGACCGGCACCGGCAAGACGGTGACGCTTCAGATCCTTGCCGAAGGGTTTTCGCGCGCCGGGGTGCCGGTGTTCCTGTCGGATGTCAAAGGCGATCTTTCGGGGCTGGCCGAGGCCGGCAGCGAGAGCTTCAAGCTGCATCAGGCCTTTGCCGAACGCGCCGGAAAGATCGGTTTCGACGATTACGCCTATGACGCCTTCCCGGTCACCTTCTGGGATCTGTTCGGCGAGCAGGGCCACCCGGTGCGCACCACGGTGGCCGAGATGGGCCCGCTGTTGCTGTCGCGGCTGATGGAGCTGACCGAGGCCCAGGAGGGCATCCTCAACATCGCCTTCCGGCTCTCTGACGAACAGGGGCTGCCGCTGCTGGATCTCAAGGATCTTCAGGCGCTGCTGGTCTGGGTCGGCGAGAACCGGCAGGAGTTGGCGCTGCGCTATGGCGCGATCTCGGTGGCCTCGATCGGCGCCATCCAGCGCCGCCTGCTGGTGCTGGAAAACCAGGGCGGCAGCCGGCTGTTCGGCGAACCGGCACTGCAACTGTCGGACATCATGCGCACCGACGCCGAC
>NZ_JBFJVE010000136.1:0-8795 GCF_041624275.1 Shimia sp. | reverse complement strand
GCCGGCGCGGCGCCGCTCTTTGACGCCGCGACCCTGGGGCGCTGGTTCGCGGCCGAGGCCTCGGTGGCCTTCGGGGCCGAGGTCGCGGGCCGCATCGAGGCCGCCCATCTGGGCTGGATCAGGGGCCAGCGGGCCGAGCTGCACCTGGCCGGCTCGAGCCCGTCCGGGCGGCCCCTGCAGGGCTGGCTGATCCTGCAGGCCTGCGCCGCGCTGCGCCGGCGCGGCGTGCGTTTCGTCAATATCGGCGGCTATGGCCGGCCCGGGGACGGGCTGCACCGGATGAAGCTGCGTTTCAATATCGACGCCCACCCGCTGCGGGCGCTGCACCAGGTCTACCGCCCGGCGCTGTTCGACCGCCTGTGCCAGGCGGCCGGGGCCGACCGCGGGGCGGCCTATTTCCCGCCCTACCGCGCCGGCGCCGCCTGATCGCTCAGCAGATCGGCCGCCGAACGCACCACGCCGCCGGCCCGCAGCCGGTCCAGCTCGGCCCGGTCGATGCGGTTGCGCGCCATCTCGGCGGCGATGCCGCCGGGGCCCGAGACACTGTCCAGCCAGCGCCGCCAGTGCCAGGCCGAGCCTTCGTCCCAGCTGTCGCCGCTGGCCGCCACCACGGCGGCAATATTGGCCACCTTGCGGGCAAAGCGGGCCGCGGTCGAAAAGGGCACATGGGCGATCACCAGATCCGCCGGCCGGGTCTCGCGCAGGGTCACCCCGGCGGCGGCGACCGCCCGGTGGCCGCCATCGCCGGCGCCGGCGACCCGCTGCGGGCGCACCATGATCTTGCCGATCGGCACCGAGGCGATCCAGGCCGCCTCGCTGTCCTCCCGAAGCCGCATGTAGCGGGCCCGCACATCCTCGTCCGGCGCATAGAGCAGCACCTGGTGATAGGCGGCCGGCGAGACCGGCAGGGGCAGGGCCGGACCATCCTCGAGCAAGGGCACGTTGTAGCGGGCGACATTCAGCACATCGGCCTCGGCCAGCGCCAGGCAGTCGCGCAGCCGGCCGGTCGCCGGCAGCCAGAATTCATCGGCATCGCAGAACAGCAGCCAATCGGCCCCCGCCGCCCGCGCCCGCGCCAGCGCCTCTTCGCCGATACGGCGGTCGGTCTCGGGGTCGCGGTCGTCATAGGGCATCAGCTCGATGCCTTCGCCGCCGGCCTCGGCCACCAGCGCCTCCAGCACCTCGGCGGTGCCGTCGCGCGAGCCGCCGTCGCTGGCGATGATATGGTCGACACCGATGCGGCGCAGGTGGTCGATGGCGTCGCGCACCAGCTCGATCTCGTCCTTCATGCCGATGAGGGCGGCGATTTTCATGGCAAGGGTCTTTCGCGGAAAGGGTTTTTCAAAAGGGCGTTATCGCCCATTCACCGGCAGGCCGCCAGAAAAATCTCGGCCACGGTCTCCATCTCGGCCGGCCCGTAGCGGTGGTCGCAGGGCAGGGTGATCAGGCCCGCGGCCCGGGCGTGATCGGCGGCAAAGGCCGCCGGCGCCGGGATCGCGCGCCAATGGACGGCGGCAAAGATCCCGGCCCCGTGCAGATGCGCCAGCACCGTGTCGCGCCGCGCCGCCGGGACCTGCACCGCAAACCCCGAGGGGGCCCATGCCGGCGCCGGATCGGGGCGCAGCGCATGATCGCCCAGCAGCCGGCCCAGATGGGCATGGTTGCGCTTGCGCGCGGCGCTCATCGGCGCCGGGTCGAGCCGGGCCAGCAGGTCGCGGGCCAGCCGGCTCATCGGCGCCGCGCCGATCCGGTGGCTGGCCTCGGCGGCGCGGTGCAGCCCGTGCCAGGCGGCATTGTCGCGCGGCGCCGCCCGGCGCGCCTCGAGCGGCGCCAGCCGGGTCCGCCAGCCGGGCCCGTCGTCGGCCCGCAGGCCCATGTCGGGGTGAATCTCCGGCGCCATGGCCCTTGCCCGCCCGCTCACCGCCACCAGAATACCGCCCTCGGGCACCCCGACCAGCTTGCGCGGCGAATAGAGCCGCCAGTCGCCCCAGGCGGGGGCGCCGGTGTCCAGCGCCTGGGCACAGTCCTCGACGAAGGTGACCCCGGGGTGGGCGGCGACGAATTGGCGCCAGCCCGGCCCCGGGGCGCGGCCGAACATATTGACCGCCAGCAGCAGATCGCCGGGGGCGAGGGCGCCGTCGAGCATCGCGATCTCGGGCTCGAGATCATCGCCGAGGGCAAAGAAGCGCCGCGCCGGCGGCGGCGCCGCCGCCACCAGTTCGGCGCAGAGATAGCCCGGCAGCCAGACCCGCTGCGGGCGCAGCCGCGCCACCAGCGCCGCCAGCGCCGAGGTCGCATTGACCCAGGCCGGGGCGGCGCCGGCCTGCCAATGGGTCAGCAGATCGGCCGCAGGGGCGCCGGGCCCGGGCCGCTCGAGCTCGAGAAAGCCGCCGATCGGGGCGGCAGGAGGGCCGGGAAGGGGGCGGCTGCGGATCATGGCGCCAAGGTAGAAGCGGGCGCGGCGAAGCACAAGAATGCGCCGCGCCCGTCCCCCCTGCCCCTTCCCGTCCCCCCGTCCCCATCCCCTGCCCTGCCCCGAATGGGGGGCGCGGCAATGCGCAAGTTGCGACAGGGCCGGGGCTCTGCTAGTGCCGATAGAGGATCAGGCGAAAGAGGTGCCCCATGGGAAACGCGCCGGAAGACAGCCCCAGGCTGGGCCTCAGCGACCGCGGCCGGGCGCTGCTGGCGCAATTGCGGGTGCCCTGCGATGCCGCCGCCCTCGAAAAGGCCGGGCTGGGCCCGGCGCTGCAGGCGGCGCTGCTCGATCAGGGCCTGCTGCAGCTCCAGGACGACACCCGCCAGCCGATCGAATACCAGGAGGCCTTCGGCGGCTGGAAAAGCCAGCGCGGCATGCTCGTCGACCATGCCCGCACCGCCGGCTACCAGAAGGCCATCCATGCGGTGGTCAAACCCGGCGACCGGGTGGTCGATGTCGGCACCGGATCGGGCGTGCTGGCGATGTTCGCCGCCCAGGCCGGGGCGGGCGAGGTGCACGGGCTCGAGCTGACCGAGATGGCGGACTGGGCCGAGCGGCTGGCGCGGGCCAACGGGCTCGGGGCGGTGAAGATCGTCAAGGGCGATGCCGGGCGCTTCGAGATGGCCGGCCAGGCAGATGTCATCATCGGCGAATATTTCGGCATGACCTTCTTCGACGAATGGCGCCATTACCGCGCCTTCGTCGATGTCCGCGACCGGCTGCTGCGCAAGGGCGGCACCGTGGTGCCGCGCGCCGGGCGCTTCCTGCTGTCGACGGTCGACAGCCAGAAACTCTACCGCGAGCGCGGCTACGGCTTTTACGAGGTGCCCAGCTACGGGCTCGATTTCTCGGTCGTGCGCGCCGCCGAGGTGGCGGCGCCGCGGCGCTATATCCTCTCGGCCGACAGCAACACGCTGACCGCCACCGAGACCATCGCCAGTTTCGATTTCCTGACCTCGGACCGCGAGGCCTTCTTCTTCACCGCCGAGACCGAGTTCGCCTATGACGCCGACGGCAGTTTCCACGGTTTCCTGGCCCATTTCGACCTCGACATGGCACCCGGGCAGACCCTCGGCACCGGGCCGCGCCACCGCGAGACCTGCTGGCACCACAGCTACCTGCCGCTGCCCAAACGGCTGATGCGGGCCGGCGAGATGCTGCGCCTGCGCAGCCGCAGCTTCATCGATGCCGACAGCGACGCCTTCTGCCTCGGGCTCACCGTCGCCGGGCCGGGCGAGACCCTCGAGGGCGCGCCGGAACATGTCTTCCGGCTGGAATAGAGCCGCATGGCGGGTCGCACGGAAGGCAATACGGGCAGCAATACGGGGGGCGCGCGCATGGCAGGGCAAGCCCGGGGCTATCGCAGCCCGGCCTATCTGGCGGCCCTCGCCGGTCTCGGGCGGCCGGTGACGCTGGCCGGGGGCGCGGCGGCGCTGATCGCGCGGCCGATCCCGGGCAGCGCAAGGGCGGACCTGATGGGCCCCTACCCTTTCCTGAGCAGCGACGACTGGCCCGCCCTGCTCGCGGCGCTGGCCGAGGACAGGACCGAGGACGGGGGCGATTATGTCACCCTCGGCTTCGTCACCGACCCGTTCTGCCCGCTGCCGCTGGACGCTTTCGCGCGCCGTTTCGACATCGCCCGGGTGCTGAATGATCAATATATCGTCGATCTCGCGGCCCCCCCCGCGCCGTCGCGCCACCACCGCCGGCAATTGCGCCGGCCGCGGCCGGGGCTGACCCTGGCGCTGCGGGCGCCGACCGCCGCCGATGCCGCCGCCTTTGCCGATCTCTACGCCAGCCTGGTGGCGCGCAAGGCGATCCGCGATTTCCGCGCCTTCGACCGCGCCAGCCTGATCGCCCAGGCGCAGGTGCCGGGGGCGCTGATCGTCGAGGCCCGGATCGGCGGGCGGCTGGCCGGCATCGACCTCTACTATGTCGACGGGCCCCGGGCCCATGCGCATCTGTCGGCCTATGACGCCCTCGGCTACGGGATGGCGGTCTCCTACCCGATGATGGAGTTCGCGATCCGGGCGCTGGCGGCCCATGCCCGGGTGCTGAACCTCGGCGGCGCCCCGGCCACCGGCGGCGCCGGCATCGGCCACTTCAAGCGCGGCTGGACCGGCAGCACCCGGCCAAGCTTTTTCTGCGGCCGGGTGCTGGACCCTGCCGCCTATGCCCGGCTCGCCGGCGCCGCCTTTGCCCCCGGGGGCCATTTCCCGGCCTATCGCAGCGGCGAATTCGCCGCCTCCCCCCCGCTGACCGCCCCAGAACGCCCCTGAACAGCCCGCCCCGGCGGCGATTTCCGCTTGTGCGGTGATTTGTTGCCAGATAACATCATTCCGCAGGGAGTTCTTTTCCGCAAGCAACTGATATAACTGTATTTTTTCACGCCGGACCGGGGCCGCCCGCGCCCGCCCCTGCAACCCCGCAAGCTGTTCAGCCCCGATGACCGCCCCGCCACCCAAGACCGCCCCGCCCCCCGTCAATCGCCCGCTGCTGCCATCGGCGGCGCAGATCGCGCCCTATCTGGAGCGGATCGACGCCAGCCGCTGGTACACCAACCGCGGCCCGCTGCTGGTCGAGCTGGAACAGCGGCTCTGCGCCCTCGCCGGCCTGCCCGAACAGGCGCTGACCCTCACCGCCTCGGGCACCGCGGCGCTGGAGGCGGCGATCCTGGCCACTGCCGGGCCGGCGAGCGCGGCGCGGCCGCATGCGCTGATCCCCTCCTATACCTTTCCCGCCACCGCCCTCGCCGCCGAACGCTGCGGCTACCGGCCCTGGTTCGTCGATGTCGACCCGGCCACCATGGCCGTCGACCCCCGGGCCCTGGCCCGCCATCCGCAGCTGGCGCGCTGCGGGGTGATCCTGCCGGTCGCCGCCTATGGCATGCGCCCCGATCTCGCCGCCTACGAACGGCTGCGGGCCGAGACCGGCATTGCCGTGGTGGTCGATGCCGCGGCCGCCTTCGAACAGGTGCTTGCCCATCGCCTGATCTCCGAACAGGTGCCGCTGGCGCTCAGCTTCCATGCCACCAAGAGCTTTTCCACCGGCGAGGGCGGGGCGGTGCTCTGGGGCGCCGCCGAGGGCTATGCCGAGATCTCGCGGATCATCAATTTCGGTTTTCTCGAGGGCCGCGAGACCCGCAGCCCGGGGCTGAACGGCAAGCTCAGCGACTACCATGCCGCCGTCGGCCTGGCGATGCTCGATATCTGGCCCGAACGCCAGGCGGCCCAGGCCGGGGTCGCGGCGCTCTACCGCCGCAGCGCCGCCGACTGCGGCCTCGACGGGGCGCTGCTGCTGACCCCCGAGGTCAGCTCGGCCTATGCGCTGCTGCGCTGCCGCGACGCGAGCCAGGCCGCGGGCGTCACCGAACGCCTGACGCGCCGGGGCATGGACTGGCGGCGCTGGTACGAGGGCGGGGTGCACCGGATGCGCCATTTCGCCGCCCTGCCGCGCGATGCCCTGCCCGGCACCGAGGAACTGGCGGCGACCCTGATCGGGCTGCCGACGGCGATCGACCTCAGCCGCGACGCCCTCGACCCGGTGCTGCGGGCGGCGGCGGGCTGACCCGGTCTCAGCCGACCCAGCCGGGCGGCAGCGGCGCCGGCGCGCCCAGCGGCGGCGGCGGCCCGTAGCCCTCGACCACCCGCGCCGCCACGGCGCGCGCGGCATCGGCATCGCCGGCCTCGATCGCCTGGCGCAGCGCCCTGAGGCTGGCCGCCACCTCGATCTCGGAAATGCAGCCCTCGCGCGCCGACAGGATCTTGGGGTGGCGCGTCGCCTGATGCGCCCCCGAGATCAACAGCTCCTCGTGCAGTTTCTCGCCGGGGCGCAGCCCGGTGACGACGATCTCGATATCGCCCTCGGGATGGGCCGCGTCGCGCACCGAATAGCCCGAGCCCTCGATCACCTGGCGCACCAGGGTGTGGATCGCCACCGGCTGGCCCATGTCGAGCACGAAGACCTCGCCGCCGGCGGCGAAGGAGCCGGCATAGAGCACCAGCCGCACCGCCTCTTCGGTGGTCATGAAATAGCGCGTCGCCTCGGCATGGGTCAGCGTCACCGGCCCGCCGCGCGAGATCTGCTCGAGGAACAGCGGCAGCACCGAGCCCGAGGAGCCCAGCACATTGCCAAAGCGCACCATGGTGAACACCGTCGTCTGCGAGCGGCTGGCAAGGTCCTGCACCACCTGTTCGGCGAGCCGCTTGGAGGCGCCCATGACATTGGTCGGGCGCACCGCCTTGTCGGAAGAGACCAGGATGAAGCGCTCGACCCCGGCCTCGCCGGATTCGCGGGCCAGCACATGGGTGCCGAGCACGTTGTTGGACAGGCCGGCCAGCGGGTTGTCCTCGACCAGCGGCACATGTTTGTAGGCCGCGGCATGGAACACCACCTGCACCGCGTGGCGGCGCAGGACGCGGGCCACCTTGGCGCCATCCTGCACCGAGCCCAGCACCGGCACGATCTCGACCTCCTGCTGATCGAGCAGCTGGCGCAGCTCCATGTCGATGGTGTAGAGCGCCAGCTCGCTCTGTTCGAACAGCACCAGCCGGCGCGGCCGGCAGGCGAGGATCTGGCGGCACAGTTCCGAGCCGATCGACCCGCCGGCGCCGCTGATCAGCACCGAGCGCCCGGCATAGTGGTCGCTGCCGCCGGTGACCTCGCCGTCAAGCCGGCTGCGGCCGAGGAACTGGGCCGGGGCCGGCGGGGCGAGCTTATCGACCAATGTGTCCTCGCCGATCAGCTGGGCAAAGGAGGGCAGCACCTGGACCTCGACCCCGAGCCTGGCCAGATCGCGCGAGATCCGCGCCTGCTTGGGGCGGCTCAGCGAGGGGATCGCCAAGAGCACCCGGCGGATCTCCTTGTCGCGCACCAGTTCGGCCATGCGCTGCGGCGCGTGGACCGGCAGCCCGGCGACGGTCAGCCCCTGCAACACCCGGTTGTCGTCGACGAAGGCCAGCGGCAGGATGGTCTCATGCGAGTTCAGCGCCAGCGCCAGCTGGCGGCCGGTATTGCCGGCGCCGTAGATCAGCACCCGGCAGCGGGCCTGGTCGCGCTGGTAAAGCCGGGTCAGCACCCGCAGCATCGCCAGCCGCATCAGCGCCGAGAACAGGAAGAACAGCAGCCCGAAGAGCACGAAGAAGCCCAGCGGGATCCCGGCCCCGGTCAGCTGCGACAGCGCCAGCCCCAGCGCCGCCAGATAGGCGGCACAGATCCCGGTCTTGCCGAGCGAGGACATCTGATAGGCGATCAGGCGGATATGCGGGATGCCCAGCGACCATGAAATCGCCCCGGCGGCGATCACCAAGAGCGGCAGGATCGGCAGGATCGCCCCCAGCGGGCCCGACAGCGACAGGCTGTTTTCCTGAATCGCCAGCGTCAGGAGCACCGCCACCGGCACGATCAGCACATCAATCGTCAGAAGGATCAGACGTTTCTGCGTCTGCGTCAGCGCTTTGACAATACTCAGCATCCCCAGGTCCGTCCCAAATCAATATCCGTGCCACAGGGTGGCCCCGGCCAGCCTGCAAATGCCCTCAATCAAACCCGCCAAATGGGCGGCAATCGCATTTCTTCTGCTAGAATTCCACCGAACATTAGACAAAGCGGGGGCGCAAAACAAGCGTGGCGATGCGGCGGCATCCAGGGCGCCTTGCCGCCTTGCGCAGCCTTCGCGGCAGCGGCGTCGACAGCGGCAAAAGTTTCGCGCGCGAAACATTTGCCCCAACCACGTCCCCGCCGCCGGCCCAACAGGCATGTCGGCCCCGCGCGCGGCGCGGCCTATCCCTGGCGGCGGATCCAGTCCTGCAGGCGGGCAACGAACTCGGGCGTCACCCGGTCGCCGTCAAGCACCACCCGGCCCCGCCCCGAGGACAGGGCGATCCCCGGCACCAGCTCGGGGCGGGGCGGTTTGGAAACAGGCTCGGCAGGGCGCTTCAGAGCCTGATTGAGGATCCGCGCCTCGGCCTCGGGGCTCTCGGGCGGGCGGGCCTCGAGGGCGGCGCGCACACGGGCGGCAAAGCCCGCATCCTCGCTCAGCGCCCTTGACAGCATCAGCCCCAGCTTCTCGGGCACATGGGTCGGAAAGCGCAGCAGATCGCCCAGCTCGCGCACCAGCGGAATGAAGGATTTGATCTTCGAACGCTTGGCGGCGCGGGCGGTGGAAAACAGGGACTGCAGCGCCTGTTTCTCACTGTCGTAGACCCGCTGATCGACCGCCTGCACGACGATCCGCGCGCGTTCGAAAAACGACAGGCCGAGCCGGATCTCGTTTTCCTCGACCATCGCCACATAGGCCTCGGCACTGGTCTCGGGGCGG
>NZ_JBFJVE010000135.1:0-8885 GCF_041624275.1 Shimia sp. | reverse complement strand
TGTCTTCGGCGACCATCCAGCGTTCGCGGAACAGGACGAAGTCTATATTGGCGGTGCCGGGCTGGCCCGAGGGGGCGGTGAGCACGGTGAAGATCGACGGGTCGGGGTGGTCGAACAGGATCGCGCCGACCGGGCAATAGGCGCGCAGGTCGTATTTGTAGGGCGCGTAGTTGCCGTGCCAGGCGACCACGTCGAGCGGCGAGTGGCCGATCTCGGTGCGGTGGAACTGGCCGCACCATTTGACGGTGACGGTCGAGGGCACTTCGCGGTCTTCATAGGCCGCCACCGGGGCCTTGAAGTCGCGCGGGTTGGCCATGCAGTTGGCGCCGATCGGGCCGCGGCCCGGCAGTTCGAATTTCTGGCCGTAGTTCTCGCAGACAAAGCCGCGCGCCGGCCCCTCCAGAACCTCGACGCGGTACAGAAGGCCGCGCGGCAGGATGGCGATTTCCTTGGGTTCAAGGTCGATGATCCCAAGCTCGGTCGAAAAGCGCAGCACGCCTTCCTGCGGCACCACCAAGAGTTCGCTGTCGGCCGAGAAGAAATAGTCATCCTCCATCGAGGTGTTGACCAGATAGACATGGCTGGCCATGCCGACCTGGGTGTTGACGTCGCCGGCGGTGGTCATGCTGTGCATGCCGGTGATCCAGGTCAGCGCCGCGTCGGTATGGGGCAGCGGATCCCAGCGGTACTGGCCAAGGCTGGTCACATCCGGGTCGACATGGGGCGCCGATTTCCAATGCGGCACGTCGATCTTGGTGTAGCGGTGCGAATGTTTGACCGAGGGGCGGATGCGGTAGCACCAGGTGCGTTCCGGCGGATTGGCGGTAAAGGCGGTGCCCGAAAGCTGTTCGCCGTAAAGCCCGTAGTTGCATTTCTGCGGCGAGTTCATGCCCTGCGGCAGCGCGTCGGGCAGGGCCTCGGTTTCGAAATCATTGCCGAAACCGGGCATGTAGCCGGCGTGGGGCCCTTCCATCGAGGGGGCCATCCGCATGCGGGTCGGGGCGGGGTCTCTGGTCATCATTGCGCGCTCCTGGGTCGAATTTAGTTGCTTTGATAATAGTTCGTTTTGTAACTAACAAGCAAAGGAGCGCAAAAAAATGTCCGAGGAAGATGATTTCGACCTGACGGCCTTTCTGCCGTATCTGCTGAATCAGGCGGCCGAGGAAAGCAGCCTGACCTTCACGCAACTCTATAAAAACAAATACGGAATGCTGCGTACAGAGTGGCGGGTTCTGTTCCACCTTGGCGCTTTCGGGCAGATGAGGGCAACCGATATCGTGACCCGGGCGCGAATCCACAAGACCAAGATTTCGCGCGCTGTGACCAAGCTGGTGGAAAAGCGATTCGTGGTCCGGGCGCGCTCCGAGGACGACCGGCGGCAGGACTTCCTGACCCTGACCCCGGCGGGCCGGGCGGCCTATCTCGACCTGCGCGGCGCGGCGGCGGCCTATGACAGGGCCATGTCGCGGAAGTTCACCGACGGAGAGGTGCGCCTCTTGCGGATGATGCTGAGGCGGCTGGCCGGGATCGAATAGGCGGCGGCGCGGCACGGGCCGTGGCGTTCAAAGCCGTTGGTGGCCTTTACTTGCGGGCAAGGAAAGGCGACAGAGGGCCTGTTGTCTTTTTCGCAAAGGGGGACGGGGCCATGGGCTCGGACAGTGGTGAAAGCGGGCTGGACCCCGAGGATTGGCAGGGCTTCCGCGCGGCGGCCCACGAGATGCTGGATGCGGCGCTCGACCGGATGCAGGGCGCCGGTGAGGGGCGGGTCTGGAGCCCTTTCCCCGAAAGCGAAAAGGCGGCCTTTCGCGCCCCCCTGCCGCGCGCGGGCGGTGGCAGCGACGAGGTGCAGGCGCGGATCAGGGCGCTGCTGCCCTATGGCGTCGGCAATACCCATCCGCGTTTTTTCGGCTGGGTGCACGGGGCGGGCACGCCGTCGAACCTGATCGCCGAGATCGCGGCGGTGGCGATGAACGCCAATCTCGGCGGCCGCGACCACGGTGCGATCTATGTCGAAAAGCAGGTCATCGCCTGGTGCCGCGAGATGTTCGGCTTTCCCGAGACCGCCAGCGGGCTGGTGGTGTCGGGCACCTCGATGGCGACCATCGTGGCGCTGAAGACGGCGCGCGACCGGGCGCTGGATTTCGGCAGCCGCAGCCAGGGGATCGGGGCCGCGCGGCTGGTCGGCTATACCTCGGAGCAGACCCATTCCTGCGTTGCGCGGGCCTTTGACATTCTCGGTCTCGGCGCCGATGCGCTGCGCAAGATCCCCACCGACGAGGCCTTTGAAATCGACCTCTGGGCGCTCCGGGGGGCGATCGCTGCCGATCGCGCCGCCGGCCTGCGCCCCTTTGCGGTGATCGGCACCGCCGGGGCGGTCAATGTCGGCGCCATCGACGATCTTGCGGCGCTGGCCGACATCGCCCGCGACGAGGGGCTGTGGTTCCATGTTGACGGCGCCTTCGGGGCGACCGCGATCCTGAGCCCCGAGGTGCGCCCGCGCCTCGACGGGCTGGAACGGGCCGATTCGCTGGCCTTTGATTTCCACAAGTGGATGTAGGTGAGTTATGACGCCGGCTTCGTGCTGATCCGCGAGGAGGCCGATCACCGGCGCGCCTTTACCGAGCGCCCCGACTATCTGGTGGCGACCGAGCGCGGCCTGTCGGCGGGCAACCCCTGGCCGGTGGAATACGGGCCCGAACTGTCGCGCGGTTTCCGGGCGCTGAAGGTCTGGGCGCAGCTGGCCGAACATGGCACCGACAGGCTCGGGGCGCTGGTCGATCAGAACTGTGCCCAGGCGGCCCATCTCGGGCGCCTTGTCGCGGCCGAGGAGGTGACCGAGCTGATGGCGCCGGTGGCGCTGAACATCTGCTGTTTCCGCGTCCGGGCACCGGGGCTGGACGATGCGGCGCTGGACCGGCTGAACGACGAGATCGTCATGCGCCTGCACGAGAGCGGCATTGCCGTGCCCTCGACCACGCGGCTGCGGGGGCGGCTGGCGATCCGGGTCAACATCACCAACCACCGCACCCGGATGGCGGATATCGACCTGCTGTTCGACGCGGTGCTGACGACGGCGCGGGAGGTGACCGGCGCCGGCTGAGCCGCGCCTGCCCCCCCCGCGTGAGGGGCGCGGCGGCGGGGCTCAGAAGTCGGCGTCGACGCCGGGCAGATTGAGCGCCTTGATCAGGTCGCGCAGTTCCTGACGCGCGGCGACGTTGGAGATATTGAGCTGCTTGACGCCGATGTCGCGCAGATCCAGCAGGGTCAGGCCACGCGGGAACAATTCGCGGAAGATCACCCGCTCGTTGAAGCCGGGGGCGACGCGGAAGCCGATGCGCCGCGCCAGATTGTCCAGCGCCTTGCCCATCTTTTCCTTGTTGACCATCTGCTGGGCGCCCATGCGGTTGCGCAGCACCACCCAGTCGATCGGCTTCAGCCCGGCCTGGGCGCGCAGCTGGCGGGCGTTCCACACCATCTCGGAATAGACCGAGGGTCCGAGGATCTTTTCCGCCATGTTGTCGGTGCGCGCCAAAAGGTCGAAGTCGACGAAACTGTCGTTCAGCGGCGTCACCAGCGTGTCGGCCAGCGAATGCGCCACCTGGCTGAGCCGGGTATGCGAGCCCGGGCAGTCGATAAGGATGAAGTCGCAGTCGGGTTCCAGCGTTGCCACGGCGGCCGACAGGCGGAGGTCATAGATGTTCTCGCCGGGCTTGAGGCTGGCCGGGTCGATCTCGGGCAGATCGTGGTAATCGGGGCTCGGCAGCGAAAGCTCGGCTTCCTTCATGAAGGCAAGGCGGTTTTCGACATAGCGGCCAAAGGTCTTCTGGCGCAGGTCGAGATCCAGCGCGCTGACCTTGTGCCCCATGCGCGCCAGGGCGGTGGCGATATGCATCGAAACGGTGGATTTGCCGGCACCGCCCTTTTCGTTCCCCACGACAATGATATGCGCCATGATCCGTCTCCGCTCGATCAATTGCTGCTGCTGCCTGCGCTCTGTGGCGCGATTGAGGTCTTATGCACACTATATGTTGTGGCTGGCAAGAGGGGAAGCATGTGCGCCCGCCTGCCGCCGCCCTGTCGCATTTGCATCACGGGGGACGGCGCGCAAGGGCCTGCCGCCGGCTCAGCGCCTTTTGCCGGGCCGCCGGGCCGATCCGGCGGGCGGTTTGCCGGCGTCGCGGCCGCGCCGGGTGGCCGCGCCGGGTTTCGGCCCCTGTTTCGGCCCCTGTTTTGCGCCCTGTGTCGCGCCCTGTGTCGCACCGGTCTGCCGGCGGGGCGTCGGGCCGGAATTCGGGCCGGATTTCGCGCCGGACTTCGCCCTGGGCTTAGGGGGTTCGGGCGGGCGGCGGTGCATCGGCGCGTGGTTCCAGACCCCGCTGGGCAGGCCATCGAGGGTCCAGTCGCCGACGGCATAGCGGATCAGCCGCAGGGTGGGAAAGCCGACCGCCGCCGTCATCCGCCGCACCTGGCGGTTGCGACCCTCGCGGATGGTCAGCCTGAGCCAGCTGTCGGGCACCGATTTGCGCTGCCGGATCGGCGGGTTTCGCGGCCACAGCCCGGACGGCTCGGCCATCCGCGAGGCCTCGGCCGGGCGGGTGATGCCGTCTTTCAGCGTCACCCCCCTGCGCAGTGTTTCAAGGGCGGCGTCGGTGATCGTGCCTTCGACCTGCACCCAGTAGGTCTTGGGCCATTTGTTGCGCGGATCGGCGATCCGGTGCTGCAACCGGCCATCGTCGGTCAGGATCATCAGCCCCTCGCTGTCGCGGTCGAGGCGGCCGGCGGCATAGACCCCCGGCAGGTCGATGAAATCGGACAGGGTGCGCCGCGTCGTGCCCGCGCTGCCCCGGTCGGTGAACTGCGACAGCACGTCATAGGGTTTGTTGAACAGGATGGTGCGGGGCATCGGCGGGCCTTGGGGTTGCGGTGCCCTTTCCTTAGGGGGCGGCCGGGGGCCTTGCAAGTGGCGGCGTTTTGGCGGCAGAAAGACGCGACCAGCAAGAGGAGCCGCCCGATGGACCCCAAGCAGATGCGCCCCGCGACCCTGGCCGCGCAGGCCGGCGGTGTGATCGACATGCAAAGCGGTGGCATCGTGCCACCGATCCAGCCTTCGACCACCTATGCCCGCGACCGCGACTATGCGCAGATCAACCCCGACAACATGTACCTGCGCTATCACAATGACGCGGTGCGCCAAGCTGAATCCGTGCTCGCCGGACTCGAGGGCGGCTCGGCGGCGCTGCTGTTCCCCTCGGGGATGGCGGCGATCGCGGCGTTGTTTCGCAGCGTGCCGAACCGGGGCCGGGTGGTGGTGCAAAGCGGCATCTACTGGGGCACAACCCTGTGGATCCGCAGTTTCTGCGAGCGCCGCGAGATCGTGCTGTGCGAGGTCGATGCCAGCGATGGCGCGGCGCTGGCCGAGGCCTGCGCCGCCGCGCCGGCGCATCTGGTCTTTGTCGAGACCCCGTCGAACCCGTGGATGAAAAGCGTCGACATCGCCGCTGCGGCGCAGGCGGCCCATGGGGCGGGCGCGCTGCTGGCGGTGGACAGCACGGCGGCCACCCCGATCCTGTCGCAGCCGCTTTCCCTTGGCGCCGACATCGTGATGCATTCCGCCACCAAGGCGATCAACGGTCATACCGCCGTGCTCGGCGGGGTGCTGGTGGCGCGGGAGACGACCCCGGTCTGGGAGATGATCCTGGAGGACCGGGGCGCGGCCGGTGCGGTGATGGGCCCGTTCGAGGCCTGGCTGTTGCTGCGCGGCATGCGCACCCGGCCGCAGCGGGTCAAGGCGATGAGCGCCAATGCCATGGCGGTGGCGCGGTTCCTCGACGATCATCCGGCGGTGGAGACCGTGCTTTATCCCGGCCTGTCCGGCCACCCCTGCCACGCGCTGGCGGCGCGCCAGATGTCGGGCGGCTTCGGCTTCCTGATGTCGATCGTGGTCCGGGGCGGGCGCGAGGCGGCGCTGCGGGTTGCCGGGCGGCTTGACCTGTTCCACCGCGCCACCTCGCTCGGCGGTGTCGAAAGCCTGGTCGAGCATCGCCCGACGCTGGAGCCGCAGTCCGGCCTGCCCGAGGGCATGTTGCGCCTGTCGGTGGGCATCGAGGACCAGCGCGACCTGATCGCCGATCTGGCGCAGGCGCTGGGGCAGTGATCCAAGGGCCGCCCGGCGACAGGCTGGGCGGCGATCGGGAAACCTCGGGGGGGCGTGAAAACCGGCTATACAGTGCGAGTCATCCCTCCTAACGTGGCCGGATGACTCGCACTTCGCATCTCGATAGCCGCTATTCCTGGGCCCGCCTCGGGGTGACGCTTCTGATCGCGCTGATGCTCAATGTCGGCATGTGGTCGGTGATCGTGGTGATGCCGGCGGTGCAGGCCGAGTTCGGCATCGACCGGGCCGAGGCCTCGATCCCCTATACTTTCACCATGTTCGGCTTTGCGCTGGGCAATCTTCTGATCGGGCGGGCGGTGGACCGTTTCGGCGTGGCCTGGTCGATGATCGGTGCGGCGGTGCTGGCGGCGCTCAGCTATGTGCTGGTGGCGCTCAGCGGGTCGGTGATGGCGATCTCGGGGCTGCATTTCTTTCTCGGCTTCGGCACCGCCGCCGGTTTCGGCCCGCTGATCGCCGACATCTCGCTGTGGTTTCACAGGCGCCGGGGCCTGGCGGTGGCCATTGCCGCCAGCGGCAACTACCTGTCGGGGGCGATCTGGCCGATCGTCCTCAGCGGGCTGCTGGCCAGCCAGGGCTGGCGCGCGGTCTATCTGGTGCTGGCGGTGCTGATCGCGGTGACCGTGGTGCCGCTGTCGCTTTTGCTGCGCCGGCGGGCGCCGCTCGAGACCGAGACCGAGGCCACCGCGCCCCATGGCGTTGCTGCCCGTCGTGGCCGGGCGTTTTCGCCCACTGCGCTGCAATGGTTGCTGGGCCTCGCCGGGATCGGCTGCTGCGTTGCCATGGCGATGCCGCAGGTGCATATCGTCGCCTTCTGCGTCGACCTCGGATACGGCCCGGCGGTCGGGGCCGAGATGCTGTCGCTGATGCTTCTGGGGGGGGTCGCCTCGCGGCTGGTGTCGGGCCTGCTGGCGGACCGGCTCGGCGGCGTCGTCACCCTGTTGCTGGGCTCGGCGCTGCAATGTCTGGCGCTGTTCCTCTACCTGCCCTACGACGGTCTGGTGCCGCTCTATGTCATCAGCCTGATCTTCGGCCTGTCACAGGGCGGGATCGTGCCGGCCTATGCGGTGATCGTGCGCGAATACATGCCTGCCCGCGAGGCCGGCGCCCGTGTCGGCTTCGTGATGATGGCGACCATTCTCGGCATGGCGCTGGGGGGCTGGATGGCGGGCTGGATCCATGACGTCAGCGGCAGCTATCAGCTGGCCTTTGTCAACGGCATCCTGTGGAACCTGCTGAATATCGCGGTGATGGTTGTGATCCTGCGGCGCGGGCGCGGTGGCTCGGCGGCGGCGGTGCGGATGGCCTGAGCCGGCGCCGCTTTGCGGCCCTTGCCAATCAGCCCGTCTTGCGGCGCATCCGGCCCCGGGCGCGTGTTGACTCCTGCGGGGCCCTGCGCGACGCCGGCGCCGGCTTTTCCCTTTCGGCGGCCAGCGGCAGGGTCAGCGTGAAGGTGCTGCCTTCGCCGAGGGTGCTGTCGCATTCGAGCCTGCCGCGGTGTTTCTCGGCGATCTGGCGGGCGATGTTGAGCCCCAGCCCGGTGCCGCCGACCTCGCGGTGGTCGGAACTGGCCAGCTGGGTGAATTTCTCGAAGATGCGCTCGCGGTCGGCCTCGGGGATGCCGATGCCCTGATCGGCGACCGAGATCACCGCCGTGTCGCCGGACTTGCGGGCGCTGATCGTGACCCTGGTGTCGGGGGCGGAAAAATTGACCGCATTGGTCAGGAGGTTCTTCATCAGTTCCAGAAGCCGGTCCTGATCGGCACTGACGACCAGCCCGTCCTCGATCGGTGCCAGGTCGAGCGTGATATTGGCCTTGGCGCTCTGGGCGCGCATCAGCTCGGCCACTTCGGGCAGGAACTCGGCCAGCGGCAGAGGTTCGAAATTGAAGCCGACCTCGTCGGATTCCAGTGTCTGCAGCGACAGGATTTCCTCGATCAGGATGCTCAGGCGATCGCAGTTGTCATTGGCGATCTTCAGAACCGAGGCACGTTTTTCCGGCGCCTTGTCCAGGGCGCCGGAGCTGATCAGCCCGAGGCTGCCGGTGATCGAGGTCAGGGGGGTGCGCAGTTCGTGGCTGATGGTGGCCAGGAATTCGGTCTTGGCCTTGAAGGCCACCTTGGTCAGCTGGTGTTCCTTCTGCAATGCCTTCATCTGGTTCA
Organism: Shimia sp.; assembly: GCF_041624275.1. GTDB lineage: Bacteria > Pseudomonadota > Alphaproteobacteria > Rhodobacterales > Rhodobacteraceae > Shimia. The sequence goes on along the minus strand of NZ_JBFJVE010000135.1, from coordinate 551 downwards.
GGTTGTGGCGATAGAGCTTGAGGAAGATCCGCGAGCAGTCGACCACGAAATACATCACGAACAGCGAGGTGAACAGCTGCAGCCACAGGATGTCCTGGATCGGCGGCCAGTCGGCGAGGATGTCATGCAGCGGGATATAGAGAAAGCTCAGCCCGTACATGACCAGCCGCAGCATCAATGCCGGCAGCAGCTGGTGGTTGTTCATCGCGGCGAAGATGCCGGCCGCGAACAGGAAGAACAGCGGCGTGAAATAGGCCGTCGGGCCGGCATTGGTCGCCACCGCGATGATGAAGCCGCAGATCGCGAAGGAGCTGAACAGCGTGCTGGAGACCAGCATCAGCATGTAGCGGCGCCCGTCCTCGAGGCTCCAGTTCTCCTGCCGGATGATGTGGCGTGAAAGGTAGGTGTCGAACAGTTCCGAGACCAGCACCACGACATACCAGGACATCGCGGTGGCCAGATCGAAGTAGGAAGCCGAAAGCACCATGGCGGCAAAGAAGGTGGCGTGGCGCTGCCACACCAGGCTCATGCCGCCGGAAATGTAATCGCGG
>NZ_JBFJVE010000134.1:0-8893 GCF_041624275.1 Shimia sp. | reverse complement strand
CCCATCCAGGAATAGACCCGGATCAGGAACGAGGTCCAGAACGGCAGGATCACCAGCATCAGCAGGGTGGCACGCCATTCGCGGGGGGCGCGCGCCATGCCATAGGCGATCGGATAGCCGACCAGCAGGGTCAGCACGGTCGAGGCAAGGGCGATCTTCAGGCTCGACAGATAGGCTTTCCAATAGAGGTCATCCTCGGTCAGGAAGACGAAGTTCTCGAAGTCCAGTTCAGACAGGAACTGCTTGAACCCGGCCCAGCCCGCCGCCAGTTCCAGTTTTGGCAGATAGGGCGGAATCGCCAGCGCGGTGTCGGACAGGGCGATTTTCAGGACGATGGCAAAGGGCACCAGGAACAGCGCCAGAAGCCACAGATAGGGAATCGCGATAAGGGCAAAGCGGCGCATGGTTCAGCGCTCCAGCAGGACACCGGCGGTGTCTGTCCAGCTCAGCCAGACCTCGTCGTTCCAGGTAAAGCTGCGCCGCGACAGCCGGCGGTTGTTGGCGGTCTGCGCCTTGAGGATCTGCCCGCCGGCCAGTTCGACGTGATAGGTCGAGATATTGCCGAGATAGGCAATGTCGAGAATCCGGCCACGCACCGCGTTGGCCTGCTCGGGCTGCTCGGCGGTGATCGCCACCTTTTCCGGCCTGATCGCGAAATGCACGGTCTGGCCCTGTGCAAAGTCCCGTGTCGGGGTGCCGAGAATCTCGGGCTGACCTTCGCCCCAGGCAATGCGCAGGCGGTCGCCGTCGCGGCCGGTCGCCCTGCCTTCGATCAGGTTCACCTCGCCGATGAAATCGGCGACATAGGTCGAATTGGGGTTCTCGTAGATCGCGTCCGGGGTGGCGACCTGGATGATCTCGCCGTGATCCATCACCGCGACCCGGCTGGCGACGGTCATCGCCTCTTCCTGGTCGTGGGTCACGATCACGAAGGTGGTGCCGGTCTTTTCCTGGATGTCCATCAGCTCGAACTGGGTTTCCTGGCGCAGTTTCTTGTCCAGCGCCCCCAGCGGTTCGTCGAGCAGCAGCAGTTTGGGGTGCTTGGCCAGCGACCGGGCCAGCGCCACGCGCTGACGCTGACCGCCCGAGATCTGGTGCGGTTTGCGGCGGGCGAATTTCTCCAGCCGCGTCAGGCGCAGCATTTCCTCGACCCGGTCGTTGATGTCGGCCTTGGCCATCCGGTCGCGGCGCAGGCCAAAGGCGATATTGTCCCAGATCGAAAGATGCGGGAACAGCGCATAGGACTGGAACATCATGTTGACCGCGCGCTTGTTCGGCGGCACCGGCGCGATGTTCTGCCCCTGAAGCAGGATGTTGCCCTCGCTCGGGGTTTCGAAACCCGCCAGCATCCGCATCAGGGTGGTCTTGCCACAGCCCGAAGGGCCGAGCAGGGCGAAGAATTCCCTTTCGTAGATGTCGATGGTCAGGTCGGCGATGGCCACGAACTCGCCGAACCTCTTGGTGACATTCTGAAACCGAATGATCGGTTCGGCTGCGGGATCATCCCAGGGAGCAAAAGCGTCTAGCGCCATGATCGGCCTCCGGTTGGTCGAAAGAAAGGCCCGCGCGGAAGGGCGCGGGCCGCAGGGGTGACGGGGTCAGGTGCCCGACTTGATCTTGGTCCACATGCGGGTCACGACCCGCTGCGTCTTGGCGTCATAGGGGCGCGTCGTATAGAGGTTCTTCAGCGTGTCCTCATCCGGGTAGATCGCGGTGTCGCCGATCACGTCCTCGACCAGAAGCGGCTGCGCGGCCTTGTTGCCATTGGCATAGTAGACGTAGTTCGATGCCGCTGCCGCGTTTTCGGCCTGCATGATGTAGTTCAGGAAGACATGCGCTGCCTCGGGGTTCGGTGCATCCGCCGGAATCGCCATCTGGTCGAACCACATCAGCGCGCCCTCGCTGGGGGCGTTATAGGCGATCTCGACCCCGTTATCGGCCTCCCAGGCGCGGTCGCGGGCCTGCAGCACGTCACCCGACCAGCCGAAGGCGACGCAGATGTCGCCATTGGCCAAACCGTTGATATATTCCGACGAATGGAATTTCTGGACGTAGGGGCGCACCGCCGTCAGCACCGCTTCGGCCTTCTGGATCACCTCTTTCTCGTGGCTGTCGGGGTTTTCGCCCAGATAGGCCAGCGCGGCGGGAATCATCTCGGCCGGCGCGTCGAGGAAATGGACACCGCACGCGGCCAGCTTTTCCATGTTGGCCGGGTCGAAGATCAGCGACAGCGAGCCGACCGGGGCGTTCTCGCCCAGAACTTCCTGCACCTTGCCCAGGTTGACGCCGATGCCGGTCGTGCCCCACATGTAGTTGATCGAATAGGCATTGCCGGGGTCATATTGCTCGGTGCGGGCGGCGATCACGTCCCACATGTTGCCGTGATTGGGCAGCTTGCCCATGTCCAGCTTCTGAAAGGCACCGGCGGTGATCTGGCGTTGCAGGAAGGTGCCCGAGGGCACCACGACGTCATAGCCCGAGCCGCCGGCCAGCATCTTGGTTTCCAGAACCTCGTTGGAATCGAAGACGTCGTAGATCAGCTTGATGCCGGTTTCTTCTTCGAACTTGGTCAGCAGGCTTTCGTCGATATAGTCGGACCAGTTATAGACCCGCACTTCTTCGGCTCCGGCGGCGGCCGCACCCAGCGCGGTGGTGATGGTCAAAGTCAGAAGAGTGTGTTTCATTATGTGCTCCCTGTGGATGAAAGGGCGCAGGGCCCGATGCAAAAATGGTGTGATTAATTTGATCAAGTTTTGCCGATATGGCAACATAACTTTGCATTGGGCAAGTGATTTTACGTCTTGAAACAGGATCAGAGGACAAGAACCGAAGCGATGGCAGGTACTGAAAAACGGCAAACCGCTCAGGTATATGCTGATGAAAACTCTCAGCGTATTCCCATTCATCAGCAGGTCTATGAGCAGCTCAGAAACCAGATCCTTTTTGGTGAGCTTGCGCCCGGACAGGCAGTAACGATCCAAGGGTTGGTACGGGATTTGGGGGCCGGAATGACGCCGGTTCGCGAGGCGATTCGCCGCCTGACCTCGGAAGGGGCGCTTGAATTTCAGGGCAATCGGCGAGTCTGTGTCCCAATGCCCACCGCCGCCGGAATCGAGGAACTGATCTTTGCCCGCCGCATGCTTGAACCCGAGCTGGCGGCAAGGGCGGCAAGGCATGCGGGAAAAGACGACATTCGTGCCCTGACCGAGATCGACAACCGTCTGGATCGCGCCATCGCGCAGGGCGATGTCGGTGCCTATCTGCGTGAAAACCATGCCTTTCATGCCCGGCTGTACGATATGGCCCGGGCGCCGATCCTGACCGAGATCGCCAATGGGCTGTGGTTGCGATTCGGTCCGCCGCTGCGCGTGGTCTGCGGCCGCATGGGCACGCGGAACCTGCCCGACCAGCACAAGGAAATGCTCGAGGCGCTGCGCGACAACGACCCGGACCGTGCGGCCAAGGCAGTCGAAGAGGACATCGTTCAGGGGATGGACCAGATGCTGGATGCGCTGAAGTTTGCACAAATCAATCCGGTCTAGATTGACAGTTCAAAATTTGATCATATTCTGAGCGCAGGACATCGACGGGCCGCAAGGTCGGCGCCACCTGCATGCGAGGATTGCCATGAACATGATCACCAACCATCTGCCCACGGCAGAGCTTCAGGCGCTGGACGCCGCCCATCACATCCACCCTTTCACCACCCAGGACGAGCTTGCCGCCAAGGGGGCGCGGATCATCACCCGCGCCTCGGGCGTGACGCTGACCGATTCCGAGGGCTGCGAGATCCTCGACGCGATGGCGGGGCTGTGGTGCGTCAACATCGGCTACGGGCGCGACGAGCTGGCCGAGGTCGCGGCCCGCCAGATGCGCGAGCTGCCCTTCTACAACACCTTCTTCCAGACCACCCATGTGCCGGCGATCGCGCTTGCGGCCAGGCTGGCCGAACTGGCGCCTGCAGATCTCAACCACGTGTTCTTTGCCGGGTCGGGCTCCGAGGCCAATGACACCAACATGCGCATGGTGCGCACCTATTGGGCGCAGAAGGGCAAACCCGACAAGAAGATCATCATCAGCCGCAAGAACGCCTATCACGGCTCGACCATGGCCGGGGCCAGCCTTGGCGGCATGACCCCGATGCACGAGCAGGGCGGGCTGCCGATTCCCGACGTGCATCACATCGACCAGCCGCATTGGTACGAGGAAGGCGGAGACATGGACCGCGAGGACTTCGGCCTGATGCGGGCGCGCGAACTCGAGAAGGCGATTCTCGACCTCGGCGAGGACCGGGTGGCGGCCTTCATCGCCGAACCGGTGCAGGGCGCCGGCGGGGTGGTGATTCCGCCCGACAGCTACTGGCCCGAGATCCAGCGCATCTGCGACAAATACGAGATTCTCCTGATCGCCGACGAGGTGATCTGCGGCTTCGGGCGCACCGGCAACTGGTTCGGCTCGCAGACTTTCGGCATCCGGCCGCATATCATGACCATCGCCAAGGGGCTGAGCTCGGGCTATGCGCCGATCGGGGGCTCGATCGTCTGCGACGAGGTTGCCGAGGTGATCGGCGGCTGCGAGTTCAACCACGGCTATACCTATTCCGGGCATCCGGTGGCGGCGGCGGTGGCGCTGGAGAACCTGCGCATTCTCGACGAAGAGGGCATCATCGACACCGTGCGCACCGAGACCGGCCCCTATCTGGCCGAGAAATGGGCGACGCTGGCCGATCATCCGCTGGTCGGCGAGGCGCGCTCGGTGGGGCTGATGGGCACCCTGGCGCTGACGCCGGACAAGGCGGCGCGCGCGCCCTTTGCCGGGGACAAGGGCGACGTCGGCTATATCTGCCGCGAATTCTGCTTTGCCAACAACCTGGTGATGCGCCATGTCGGCGACCGCATGATCATCGCGCCGCCGCTGGTAATCACCAAAGCCGAGATCGACACGCTGGTCGCGCGGGCCAGGACCGCGCTTGATCTGACCCTCGAGAAGATCAAGAAAGACGGCCTTTACGAATGAATCGCCTCTGCGGCGTGGCGGGAAACCGCCACCCGCGGCGGCATTGCGCGACAACTGCCGCCCTGTTTCAGCGCCACAGAGCCGTGGATCGGCGAAAATGGCACGCCGACTCTCATTTTTGCCGTTTTGACATTGCCCCGGCATGTCGCGTTTCACCTGCCAAATGTCGCTCTCGCCGCTCGGAATGTGGCTTCGCTGTCTAGTCTTGTTGTTGCATGCCGGTATTGCACTGCCCTGCCTGGCTGTGTTTACATCGGGGAACAAGCGCAGGACCAAACTGCCGTTCAAACATTCAGGGAGCCTCTTTTGGCGAATTCTGTTTCAAGCGACGCGTTCGTCGAGTTCGACCGCGTGCAAAAAAGCTATGACGGCGAAACGCTCGTCGTCAAAGACCTCAACCTCTCTCTGCCCAAGGGCGAATTCCTCACGATGCTTGGGCCATCCGGTTCGGGCAAGACCACCTGCCTGATGATGCTGGCCGGTTTCGAGACCGCGACCCATGGCGAGATTCGCCTCGACGGCAAGGAAATCAACAACATTCCGCCGCACAAACGCGGCATCGGCATGGTGTTCCAGAACTACGCTTTGTTTCCGCATATGACCATCGGCGAGAACCTGAGCTTCCCGCTCGAGGTGCGCGGCATGGGCAAGTCCGAGCGCGAAGCGAAGATCAAGCGGGCGCTGGACATGGTCGAGATGGGCGCCTTTACCACCCGCCGTCCGGCGCAGCTTTCGGGCGGTCAGCAGCAGCGGATCGCGCTTGCACGGGCGCTGGTCTTCGAACCCGAGCTGGTGCTGATGGACGAACCGCTGGGCGCGCTCGACAAGCAGCTGCGCGAGAAGATGCAGTTCGAGATCACCCACCTGGCGCACAATCTCGGCATCACCACGGTCTATGTCACCCACGACCAGACCGAGGCCCTGACCATGTCGGACCGGGTGGCGGTGTTCAACGACGGGGTGATCCAGCAGCTGGCGCCGCCGGATCTGCTGTATGAAGAGCCCGAGAACAGTTTCGTGGCCCAGTTCATCGGCGAGAACAACACGCTGGAAGGCACGGTCAAGGAAATCAACGACGGCATCGCGCTGGTTCAGCTGGACGATGGCGAGTTGATCGATTGCAAGCCGATCAACGTCAGTCAGCCGGGCGAACGCACCCGCGTGTCGATCCGCCCCGAGCGAGTCGAGTTCAACAAGGACCGGCTTCAGGAAGGGGCGCACCTGCTGAAGGCAGAAGTGCTCGAGTTCATTTACATGGGCGATATTTTCCGCACCCGCCTGCGGGTTGCCGGCAATGATGAGTTTATCATCAAGTCGCGCAACGCGCCGGATCAGGTGCGTTTGCAGGCTGGCCAGCAGATCGAAATCGGCTGGCTGCCAGAAGACTGCCGGGCGCTCGACGCCTGACAGTCCAATAAGAAAACGCAACGGGCAGCAAAGCCCGGCGCAACCAACTACATGTTCCAAAGGGAGAAACACATGACCTTTACCAAAACCGTTTTCGCATCCAGTGCGCTGGCACTGGCCGCCGGACTGGCCTCGGCCGAGTCGATCACCGTCGTCAGCTGGGGCGGCGCCTACACCAAGTCGCAGGTCGAAGCCTATCACAAGCCCTGGATGGCCAAGACCGGCAACACCGTCGTGTCCGAGGACTATTCGGGCGGTCTGGCCGAGGTGAAAAGCCAGGTCGAGTCCGGCACCGTGACCTGGGACCTGGTCGATGTCGAGCTGTCCGACGCGGTGCGCGGCTGCGACGAGGGCCTGCTTGAGGAAATGGATCACTCGATGCTGCCGGCGGCCCCCGATGGCACCCCGGCCGCCGAGGATTTCATTGACGGCGCCCTGACCGACTGTGCGGTGGCCAACATCGTGTGGTCGACCATCTTCGCCTATGACAGTTCGAAAACCCCCGGCGTCGATTCGATCGACGACCTGTTCGACCTCGAAGCCTTCCCGGGCAAGCGCGGCCTGCGCAAGAACCCCAAGGCCAACCTGGAAATGGCGCTGATGGCCGATGGCGTGCCGGCCGGCGAAGTCTATGAGCTGCTGTCGACCCCGGAAGGTGTGGACCGCGCCTTTGCCAAGCTCGACACCATCAAGGACAGCGTTGTCTGGTGGGAAGCCGGCGCCCAGCCGCCGCAGCTTCTGGCCGATGGCGAAGTGGTGATGTCGACCGCCTATAACGGCCGCATCTTCAACGCCGCCGCCGGCGAAGGCAAACCCTTCGAAGTGGTCTGGGACGGCCAGATCATGGACTTCGACCTCTGGGTCATGCCCAAGGGCGCACCCAACAAGGAAGCAGCGATGGACTTCGTGGCCTTCTCGACCGACACCCAGCGTCTGGCCGATCAGGCGACCTATATCTCCTATGGTCCGGCCCGCAAATCCTCGGGTCCGCTCGTCGGTCTCTATCAGGACGGCAAGACCCAGATGGGTCCGCACATGCCGACCGCAGCCGACAACCTGAAGAACGCTCTGGTCAATGACTTCGAGTTCTGGGCCGACAACCAGGACGAGCTGAACGAGCGTTTCAACGCCTGGCTCGCGAAGTAAGCCATTCGGCAACGGCGGGGGCCCGACTTGGCCCCCGCCTCCCCCAATCCTCCAATGATTTCCGAGGCCCAGCGCATGTCTGACATTTCCGGCCCTCTTCTTGCCGCCGACGGCACCCCGCTCAGGCGGAAGCTGTCACAGGCGATGTTCCGCAGCCGGGCCCGCGCCTTCGGTCTGGCGTTTCCGCTTCTGGCCTTCATCCTTGTGGCCTTCATCGTTCCGATCATCATCCTGCTGTGGCAGGGGGTCTATGACGACCGCTATGCCAAGCTGATGCCGAAATCGGCCGAAGCGATGGCCGAATGGGACGCGGTCAGCGATCCGACCGAGGCCATGGCGGCGGCGATGGTCGCCGACCTGATCGTGGCCAAGGAAGAAAAGACCATCGGCCGGGTCGCAACCCGGGTCAACCGCGAGCTTTCCGGCACCCGCAGCCTGTTCACCAAATCTGCCCGCAGTGCCAACAAGATGGAGGCGCCCTTCATGGAGGCGCTCATCAAGAAGGACAGGAAATGGGCCGATATCGAGACCTGGAAGGCGATCAAGATCGCTTCGGTCAAGTTCAACCCCGGCTATCTCGCGGCCTCCATCGATCTGAAGTACAACGCCGACGGATCCTTCACCCGGCAGGATGAAGAGCGCCGCATTCATGGCTTCCTGTTCTACAGGACGCTGGAAATCTCCTTCCTGGTGACGGTCTTCTGCCTGATCCTCGGCTATCCGGTGGCCTATCTCTTGTCGACACTGCCGGCGCGGACCTCGAATCTCTTGCTGATCCTGGTGCTGCTGCCCTTCTGGACCTCGCTTCTGGTGCGGACCACGGCCTGGATCGCCATGTTGCAGGGGCAGGGGGTGATGAACGATCTGTTCGTGGTGTTCGGCTTTGCCACCGACGACGACAGGTTCAGCCTGATCTACAACAAGACCGGCACCCTGATCGCGATGACGCATATCCTGCTGCCGTTCATGATCCTGCCGCTCTATTCGGTGATGAAAACCATCCCGCCTTCCTATGTGCGGGCGGCGAAATCCATGGGCGCGACAAATTTTACCGCCTTCCGCCGGGTCTATTTCCCGCAGTCGGTTCCGGGCATCGGCGCTGGCGCGCTCTTGGTGTTCATCCTCGCCATCGGCTATTACATCACCCCGGCACTTGTCGGCGGACAGGATGGCCAGATGATTTCCAACATCATCGACTTCCACATGCGTAAATCGCTCAACTGGAACCTCGCCGCGGCGCTGGGCATCGTGCTTCTGGTGTTCGTGCTGTTCCTGGTCTGGATCTACGACCGTGTCGTGGGCATCGACAACATGAAACTCGGAT
>NZ_JBFJVE010000133.1:0-8921 GCF_041624275.1 Shimia sp. | reverse complement strand
GGAGCGGCTCGACCGGGTGCTGTCGACACTCGGCATGAAGGAAGGCGAGGCCATTGTTCACCCCTGGGTCAACAAGTCCTTGGAAAAAGCCCAAGCCAAGGTCGAGGGCCGCAACTTCGACATTCGCAAGCAGCTGCTGAAATTCGACGACGTGATGAACGAACAGCGCAAGGTGGTCTTCGGCCAGCGCCGCGAGATCATGGAATCCGAAGATATCTCGAACATCGCCCGCGACATGCGTCACGAGGTGATCTCGGATCTGGTCGACCACCACATGCCGCCCAAGACCTATGCCGACCAATGGGACACCGAGGGGCTTTACGCGGCGGTCATCGAACAGCTGGGCATCGACACCCCGGTCATCGAATGGGCCCAGGAAGAGGGCGTCGACGACGAAGAGATCACCGAGCGGCTGGAAAAGGCCGCCGACGAGATGATGGCGCAGAAGGCGGTCAGCTTTGGCGCCGACTCGATGCGCATGATCGAAAAGCAGGTGCTGCTGCAGACCATCGACAGCAAGTGGCGCGAGCATCTCCTGACGCTCGAGCACCTGCGCTCGGTCGTCGGTTTCCGCAGCTATGCGCAGCGCGATCCGCTGAACGAATACAAGACCGAATCCTTCCAGCTGTTCGAGAGCATGCTCGACGGGCTGCGCGTCGACGTCACCCGGACGCTGGCCAATATCCGGCCGATGACCGAGGAAGAGCAGAAGCAGATGGCACTGGAAATGGCGCAGCAGCGCCAGATGCAGGAGCAGGCGGCAATGGCCGCGCAGGCAGGCGCCGATGGTGCGACGCCCGCCGCCGATGCCACCGCGGGTTTTGATGAAAGCGATCCGTCGAGCTGGGGAAATCCGGGGCGAAATGCCCCTTGCCCCTGCGGTTCGGGCAAGAAATTCAAACATTGCCACGGCCGCCTGGCCTGACCCGGCCGGACAGACAATCACCCAAAGGGCGCCACAACGGCGCCCTTTTTTCTTGGCATCAAGACAGGCGGGACAATCCGTTGTTTTGGAGCCAGACATGTTCAAGAGTAAGCTCAGCTTCGCAAACCTGCCCGATCTCGGAAAGACGATCGGCGCCGCAAGGAACCTCGGCTTCGCCAGGAAGCTGGGGCTTCGCAAGGAACTTCGCACCTATCGGCGCTTTGCCGTGGCCGGTGCCGCGCTCTGTACCGCCGTGTCGGCGGGCTTTCTGATGAAATCGAGCGAACCGGGCTATGCCGCGCAGACCCCGCCGGGTTCGGTTGCCTCGCCGGTATCGGCCATGGCGACCCCGGCGCGTCTGCCGGGCGCGCCTGTCGCAACGACCCCGGGTGATCACGACCTTGCCTTGCTGCCCAGCCCGCCAGAGGACATGCCGCCGAGGGCGGACCTGCCGGACGAGCCGGTCGTGCTTCTGGTGTCGCGCGACCTGCCCGTCGGCGCGCTGCCCCGCGAGGAAACCACGCCCCAGCTCGAATGCGACTCTGCGCTGATCGCCGATGCCTCGGCAGCGGCCATGGTCCGGCTTTCGCTTTCGGCGCCCTGCCAGGCCGGCGAGCGCGTGACCTTCCACCATGGCGGCCTGAAGTTCACCGAGATCGTCGGCGGCAACGGGCGGCTGGATCTGGTGATCCCGGCGCTTGGCGAACAGGCGGTGTTCGTGGTGACCTTTGCCAATGGCGAGGGGGTCGCGACCCGTACCGAAATCAGCTCGCTGTCGCTTTATGACCGGGTTGCGGTGCAGACGACCGGCGACAGCGGAGTGCAGCTGCACGCGCTGGAATTCGATGCCGATTACGGCAGCGCCGGCCATGTCTGGCGCGATCAGCCGCGTGACGTCACGGCGGTTGCGCATGGCAGCGGCGGCTTCCTCACCCGGCTCGGCAACCCCGATGCCCCCGAGGCGGCGATGGCCGAGGTCTATACCTTCCCCAGCAGGTCTTCGGCCGGTGCCGGGCTGGTGCGGATCAGCCTCGAGGCCGAGATCGGCCGCAACAACTGCGCCCGCGACGTGTCGGCCACGACCTTCGAATTGCGCCAGGACGGCGGATTGCGGGTTCGCGAGGTTTCGCTAAGCGTGCCCGACTGCGATGCCGCAGGTGAATTTCTGGTGTTGAAAAACCTGATGGAAGACCTGACAATCGCCGCCAACTGACAAGTGTTCGCGGGAATTATCTGATGCACAAGTTTCGTGCGGCGTGCTGCGCCGCACTTTTCCTTTTGGCGGGCCTGTCCCCGGCCGCGGCGCAGGATGTGACCCTGCGCTCGCAGGACGGATCGGTCGAGATCAGCGGCACCCTGCTGGGGTTTGACGGCGAATTCTACCGGGTTCAGACCGTCTATGGCGAACTGACCGTCGATGGCACCGGCGTCAATTGCGAGGGCCCTGCCTGCCCGAGCCTGACCGACTATATCGCCGAAGTGTCGATTTCGGGCGCCGCGACCATGGGCGAGGTGCTGATGCCGGCGCTGATCGAAGCCTTTGCCCTGCGCAACAACTACAAGGTGTCGCGGGCCACGGCCGACGCCAACCGGTTCGACTATCAGCTGAGCGACGGCGCCAGCGGTGCGGTTCTGGCGCGGTTCCGGTTCCGGGCCAGCAATTCCGATGAAGGCTTTGCCGACCTGCTGGCCGACGAGGCCGATATCGCCATGTCCCTGCGCGAGATCAGGCCCGCCGAGGCGCGGCGCGGCTTCGAGGCCGGGCTGGGGGATTTGAAAGACGCCAACCGCAGCCGTGTTCTGGCCCTGGACGGGATGGTGCCGGTGGTCTCGCCCGGCAACCCCGTGCGGGCGCTGTCGCCGATGCAGCTGGCCCAGGTGTTTTCCGGGCAGATCGACAATTGGGCCGCTGTCGGAGGCCCGGATGCGCCGATTGCCCTGCATATGATGACAGTGGGTTCGGGGCTGGCGCAGGCGGCCGAAGACCAGCTTATGAAGCCGGTCGGACGTAGGTTTTCGGCGAAGATGACCCGCCACAAGCGCAATGTCTCGCTGGTTTCGGCGGTGACCCGCGACCCCTTTGCCATCGGCATCGCCAGCTTTGCCGATACCGGGAACGCGCAGAAACTGACCCTTGAAGGGGCCTGCGGTTTCTCGCTGACCGCGTCGCGGCGCACCATCAAGACCGAGGACTACCCGCTGACCGCGCCGATGTTCCTGTATTTCCCGGCCCGGCGCCTGCCCAAGATCGCCCGGGCCTTTCTGGCCTATACCCGCAGCCCCTCGGCTCAGATCGTGATCCGCCGCGCCGGCTTCGTCGATCAGTCGCCCGAAGAGGTGCCGGTCAACCTTCAGGGCGATCGTTTCGCCAATGCGATCTCGGTCGCCGGCCCCGATGTCTCGCTGGAAGAGCTGCAACGCATGGTGCGGCGTCTCGGGCCGATGAAGCGCCTGACCACCAGCTTCCGCTTTCAGGCGGGATCGACCCGGCTGGACGCCCAGTCGCGTTCGAACGTGCAGCAGCTGGCGCGCGCCATCGAGGCCGGGATCTATGACGCACGCAAGCTGGTCTTCGTCGGCTTCAGCGATGGCGAGGGCGCGGCGGAAAGCAACCGCCAGATCGCCCAGAAGCGCGCGGAAACGGTGCGCAAGGCGGTGGTCGGCGCGGCCGAGACCGCGAATTTCGACCATCTGACACTCGAGGTCGATGCCTTCGGCGAGGCGATGCCCATGGCCTGCGATGACAGCGCCTGGGGGCGGCAGGTCAACCGCCGGGTCGAGGTCTGGCTGCGTTAGAGATAGCCGTCCGAACGAAAGCTCAACTCGCGCGACTTGCCGATGATGAGGTGATCGTGAAGGGTGATCCCCATCACCTCTGCCGCCTCCTGGATCTGCCGGGTCATGGCGATATCGGCCTCCGAGGGGGTGGGATCGCCCGAGGGGTGGTTGTGGACCAGGATCAGCGCGCTGGCGCTGATCTCGAGCGCCCGTTTGATCACCTCGCGCGGATAGACCGGCACGTGATCGACGGTGCCGCGCGCCTGTTCCTCGTCGGCGATCAGGATGTTCTTGCGGTCCAGGAACAGCACCCGGAACCGCTCGGTCTCGCGATGGGCCATGGTGGTGTGGCAATAGGCGATCAGGGCGCCCCAGCTGCTCAGCACCGGGCGTTGCAGCACCCGCGAGCGGGCCAGCCGGTGGGCCGCGGCCTCGACGATCTTCAGTTCGGCAATCACCGCCGCGCCGACGCCGCGGATCTCGGCCAGGCGGTGCTCCGGGGCCGACAGCACATGGTTGAAGTCGCCAAAGGCCCCGAGCAGCTGGTGGGCCAGCGGTTTGACATCGTGGCGCGGCAGGGCGCGGAACAGGATCAGCTCCAGCAATTCGTAGTCCGGCAGCGCCTCGGCGCCGCCGTCGAGAAACCGCGCCCGCAGCCGCTTGCGATGGTCGGCGATATAGGACGGCAGCCGCCCCGGCGGCAGCGGGGTGGCGGGCGCCTCGTCCGCGGGGAACAGCGGCAGCGCCCGTTCGGCAAGGGCTGGCGGATCGGACATGGCCCCAGCCTGCCGTGGCAGGGTGAACAAATCCTTAAGGCGGCCTGAAAAACAAAGGGCGCCGAATGCGGCGCCCTGTTGCAAAAGCTGTCAGCCCGGTGTCAGCCCTTCATCGAGTCCCAGAACCCCTTGACCGACTTGAAGAAACTGCTGCCCTCGGGGTTGTTGTCCGAAGACAGGTCTTCGAACTCGCGCAGCAGTTCCTTCTGGCGGCTGGTCAGGTTGACCGGCGTTTCGACGGCCATCTCGATGAACATGTCACCGACCCCGCCGCCGCGCAGCGCCGGCATGCCCTTGCCGCGCAGGCGCATCTGCCGCCCCGATTGCGAGCCGGCCGGAATGCGCACCCGGCTGCGGCCGCCGTCGATGGTCGGCACCTCGATGTCCCCGCCAAGGGCGGCGGTGGTCATCGACACCGGAACCCGGCAGAACAGGTTGTTGTTCTCGCGTTCGAACAGCTTGTGGGGCGCGACCTCGACAAAGATGTAAAGATCGCCCGACGGGCCGCCGCGCATCCCCGCTTCGCCCTCGCCGGCAAGGCGGATCCGGGTGCCGGTCTCGACACCGGCCGGAATGTTGACCGACAGGGCGCGGTCCTTTTCGACCCGGCCCTGACCGCCGCAGGTCTTGCAGGGGTTCTTGATGATCTGACCAAGGCCGGAACAGGTCGGGCAGGTGCGTTCGACGGTGAAAAAGCCCTGCTGGGCCCGCACCTTGCCCATGCCCGAACAGGTCGGGCAGGTGGTCGGTTCGGCGCCGCCCTCGGCCCCCGAGCCGCTGCAGCCGCCGCATTGCACCGAGGTCGGCACGTTGATGGTTTTCTGCAGGCCGGAAAAGGCATCTTCCAGCGACACCCGCAGATTGTAGCGCAGGTCCGAGCCGCGCGCCGCGCGCTGGCGCCCGCCGCCGCGTCCGCCGCCGCCCATGAAATCGCCGAAGAGGTCGTCGAACACGTCGGAGAAGGCGCTGGCGAAATCGCCCTGACCCGGGTGACCGCCGCGCGGACCGCCGCCGCCCATGCCGTTCTCGAAGGCGGCATGTCCGAAACGGTCATAGGCCGCTTTCTTGTCGCCGTCCTTCAGAACCTCATAGGCCTCGTTGGCTTCCTTGAACTTGTTTTCGGCCTCGGGGTTGTCCTTGTTGCGGTCGGGGTGCAGTTCCTTGGCCTTCTTGCGATAGGCCTTCTTGATCTCGTCCGCAGAAGCCCCCTTGCTGACGCCGAGCACTTCGTAAAAGTCACGTTTTGCCATGGGTTACTCCTTTGGCCGGAATGCCTAGGGGCCGATCCGGCAACCGGACCGGCCCCAAGTCATTGCCGATGGCGCGTTCAGCGCTTGTCGTCGTTCAGGTCCTCGAAATCGGCGTCGACGATATCGTCGTCGCCCGGACCCGCGTCGGCGGCTTCCGGCTCGTCCGCGGCCTCTTCCTGGCTGGCCTTGTAGATCGCCTCGCCAAGTTTCATCGCCGCTTCGGTGACGTTCTGCACACCCGAGGTGATCTTGTCGGCGGTGATGTCGTCCTTCTCGAGATCGTCCTTCAGCGCCGCGATGGCCAGCTCGATCGCCTCGACCGTGGTCGGGTCGACCTTGTCGGCATGCTCCTCGATCGACTTCTCGGTCGAGTGGATCAGCGATTCGGCCTGGTTGCGGGCCTCGATCAGCTCGCGACGTTCCTTGTCGGCCTCGGCGTTCTCCTCGGCGTCCTTGACCATCTTTTCGATGTCCTCGTCCGACAGACCGCCCGATGCCTGGATGGTGATCTTCTGTTCCTTGTTGGTGCCCTTGTCCTTGGCACCGACCGACACGATGCCGTTGGCGTCGATGTCGAAGGTCACTTCGATCTGCGGCATGCCGCGCGGCGCCGGCGGGATGTTCTCGAGGTTGAACTGGCCGAGGATCTTGTTGTCGGCGGCCATTTCACGCTCGCCCTGGAAGACGCGGATGGTCACGGCGTTCTGGTTGTCTTCCGCGGTCGAGAAGATCTGGCTCTTCTTGGTCGGGATGGTGGTGTTGCGGTCGATCAGGCGGGTGAAGACGCCGCCCAGGGTCTCGATGCCCAGGCTCAGCGGGGTCACGTCGAGCAGCACCACGTCCTTCACGTCGCCCTGCAGAACGCCGGCCTGGATGGCCGCGCCCATGGCGACAACCTCATCCGGGTTCACGCCCTTGTGCGGTTCCTTGCCGAAGAACTTGGTGACTTCCTCGATGACCTTGGGCATGCGGGTCATGCCGCCGACCAGAACCACCTCGTCGATCTCGTTCGCCGACAGGCCGGCGTCTTTCAGCGCTGCCTGACAGGGTTTGATCGACGCCTTGATGAGGTCGCTGACCAGCGATTCCAGCTTGGCGCGGGTCAGTTTCATCACCAGGTGCAGCGGCGCACCGTCGGCGCCCATCGAGATGAACGGCTGGTTGATCTCGGTCTGCGAGGTCGAGGACAGCTCGATCTTGGCCTTCTCGGCGGCTTCCTTCAGACGCTGCAGGGCCATCTTGTCTTTCGACAGGTCGACGCCGTTTTCCTTTTTGAACTGCTCGGCCAGGTAGTTGACGATGCGCATGTCAAAGTCTTCACCGCCGAGGAAAGTGTCGCCGTTGGTCGACTTCACCTCGAACAGGCCGTCGTCGATCTCGAGGATGGTGACGTCGAAGGTACCACCGCCAAGGTCATAGACCGCGATGGTGTGGCTGTCTTCCTTGTCGAGGCCATAGGCCAGCGCGGCCGCGGTCGGCTCGTTGATGATGCGCAGCACTTCGAGACCGGCGATCTTGCCGGCGTCCTTGGTGGCCTGACGCTGGGCGTCGTTGAAATAGGCGGGAACGGTGATGACCGCCTGGGTCACCGGCTCGCCGAGATAGCTTTCGGCGGTTTCCTTCATCTTGCCCAGGGTAAAGGCCGAGATCTGCGAGGGCGAATACTTCTCGCCGCGGGCTTCGACCCACGCGTCGCCATTGCCGCCGTCGACGATCTTGAACGGCACCATCTTCTTGTCTTTTTCGACGGCCGGATCGTTGACCCGGCGCCCGATCAGGCGCTTGACGCCGAAGACGGTGTTTTCCGGGTTGGTGACGGCCTGGCGTTTCGCCGGCTGGCCGACGAGACGTTCGTCATCCGTGAACGCCACGATCGACGGGGTCGTGCGGGCCCCTTCCGAGTTCTCGATGACCTTGGGCTGCGAGCCATCCATGATGGCTACGCAGGAGTTGGTCGTACCGAGGTCGATACCGATAACCTTGCTCATGTTTTTGAATCCCTTCTGACTTAAGGCGATGTTCCAAGACGTGGACCCGTTTTGGCATCCAAGCCCCGATCCGTTTGCCGCCGACCGGTGGTCGGAGGCGCTTCGCAGGGTATATAGGGAGGCGAAAAAGGCGCTGCAAGCATTCGATTTCGCAAGGGTGGACGGAATCAGGTGTTTTTTCGCCTTCGCTGAATCCGCGAGGAAAGAAACTTGGCCGTGCCGCTGAACATCAAGGGTTTTCGGATCTATCCGGGCTTTCTGGATTCGCTCCGGCAGGCGGCCGTGGTGACGGATCTGCGGCGGGTCGTGGCGCTGGCGCCGCTGCTGTCTCCGGTGACGCCGGGCGGCCGCCGGATGTCGGTGCGCATGACCTCGGCGGGGCGGCTCGGCTGGGTCACCGACCGAAGCGGCTATCGCTATCAGGCGCGGCATCCCGGCGGTCAGGGCTGGCCGGCGATCCCCGAGAGCGTTCTGGCGATCTGGGATGAGCTGTCGGGTGTGCGCCGCGCGCCGGACTGCTGCCTGGTGAACTACTACGGCCAAGGCGCCCGCATGGGCATGCATCAGGACAAGGACGAAGGCGATTTCGACTGGCCGGTGGTCTCGGTCTCGCTGGGCGACGAGGCGCTGTTCCGCATGGGCAACCCGTGCCGCGGCGGGCGGACCGAGTCGCTCTGGCTGCGCTCGGGCGACGTGGTGGTGATGGGCGGTGCGGCGCGGCTGGCCTATCACGGCATCGACCGGATCCGCTTTGGATCGTCGCGGCTGCTGCCGAAGGGCGGGCGTCTCAACCTGACCCTGCGGGTGGTGGGGCATGAGAAGATGCCAGAAACACCCTGAGCGGCAGCGGCCGGCAGGGCCGCAGGGGTGTTACTGCCGTGCGCTCCAGCTCAGCGAGGCGCGGCGGCGGGTGTAGAACTCGCCCATCAGCCCGAGCATCAGAAACACCACCCCGAAAAGGAGCGGATATTCGATGCTGGTATTGCGCGGGGCGTAATTGATGAAGGCAAAGCCGCGCGACTGGTCGATGCTGTGGAAAAGCGGGTTCCAGTCGAACATGTTCAGCATGAAGGTCGGCAGGGTATTGGCGACGAACATCTTGCCCGAGGCAATCATGTTGGCCCGCTGGTAGACGGTGGTGAGAATGCCGACAAAACCGGGGAACCATGGTTTCAGCGCCAGCAGCACCATGCCGATGCCGATG
>NZ_JBFJVE010000132.1:0-8959 GCF_041624275.1 Shimia sp. | reverse complement strand
TCGCAGAATTTCGGTGACCTGATCCTGCACAAGCTGACCACTGCCGGCCAGAAGGTGCAGCGGGTGCACTTCCGGGTCGCGGCCAATACGCCGGCCCGCCCCACGAGCCGGCCTGCACCGGCGCCCGCGCAGGCCGAAGACAAGTCGTCGCGCGCGAACGAGACCGTGCCCGGCGCGCCGCTTGACCCGCGCTTCACCTTCGACAGTTTCGTCGTCGGCAAGCCCAACGAGCTGGCCAATGCCGCCGCGCACCGTGTCGCCGAGGGCGGGCCGGTGACCTTCAACCCGCTGTTTCTTTACGGCGGCGTCGGGCTGGGCAAGACCCACCTGATGCACGCCATCGCCTGGGAATTGCAGAGCCGGCGGCCCGATCTCAACGTGGTCTACCTGTCGGCAGAACAGTTCATGTACCGTTTCGTGCAGGCGCTGCGCGATCGCAGGATGATGGATTTCAAGGAACTGTTCCGCTCGGTCGACGTGCTGATGGTCGATGACGTGCAGTTCATCGCCGGCAAGGACAGCACCCAGGAGGAGTTCTTTCACACCTTCAACGCGCTGGTCGATCAGAACAAGCAGATCATCATCTCGGCCGACCGCGCGCCGGGCGAGATCAAGGATCTCGAGGATCGCATCAAGTCGCGGCTGCAATGCGGGCTGGTGGTCGATCTGCACCCGACCGACTACGAATTGCGGCTCGGCATCCTGCAGACCAAGGTCGAACAATACAAGATGCAGTATCCCGACCTGCAGTTGGCCAGCGGGGTTCTGGAATTCCTTGCCCATCGCATCTCGACCAACGTGCGGGTACTCGAGGGGGCGCTGACGCGGCTCTTTGCCTTTGCCTCGCTGGTCGGGCGCGAAATCACCATGGAACTGACCCAGGATTGCCTGAGCGACGTGCTGCGGGCCTCGGAGCGCAAGATCTCGGTCGAGGAGATCCAGCGCCGCGTCGCCGAGCATTACAACATCCGCCTCAGCGACATGATCGGCCCGAAACGGGTCCGTACCCTGGCCCGGCCGCGTCAGGTGGCGATGTATCTGTGCAAGCAGCTGACCAGCCGTTCGCTGCCCGAGATCGGGCGCCGGTTCGGCGGCCGCGACCACACCACGGTGATGCATGGGGTGAAGCGCATCGAGGAGCTGAGGGCGCAGGACGGGCAGATCGCCGAAGATCTCGAACTGCTGCGCCGCTCGCTCGAGGCCTGACGGCGCGCGAAAACTGGCCTGTTTGGGGCTTGTTGCGGCCCTGTCGGGCGGTGGTGCCTGCAAATCGCGGCGCCCTGCCCGCATGGTTCTTGACGCTCCTGTGATTTATGCCGAAAAAAGCGAAAAGGCTTGCGCCAGAGGGGGAAACCGATAGGGTGCCCCTCCCGGCAGACGGAGGAATACGGCATGAAGATCAGTATCGAACGCGGAAATCTGCTCAAGGCAGTGTCGCAGGCGCAGTCGGTGGTCGAACGCCGCAACACGATCCCGATCCTGGCCAATGTCCTGATCGAGGCCGAGGGCGACACGGTGCAGTTCCGGGCCACCGATCTCGATATCGAGGTGGTCGACCGGACCCCGGCGATGGTCGAACGCGCCGGCGCCACCACCGTTGCCGCCACCACCCTGCACGAGATCGTGCGCAAGCTGCCGGACGGAGCCCTCGTGACGCTGACCGATGACGGGGCCTCGGGGCGGCTCACGGTCGAGGCCGGGCGCTCGAACTTCTCGCTGGCGACCCTGCCGCGCGAGGATTTCCCGGTCATGGCCTCGTCGGAATACCAGTCGAATTTCTCGGCCCCGGCGATGGTGCTGCGGCGCCTGTTCGACAAGTCGAAATTCGCCATTTCGACCGAGGAGACCCGCTATTACCTCAATGGCGTCTACATGCATGTCGCCGACGGCGAGGCCGGCCGCGTGCTGCGCTGCGTGGCCACCGACGGCCACCGTCTGGCGCGGATCGACGCCGACCTGCCCCAGGGTGCCTCGGACATGCCGGGGGTCATCGTGCCGCGCAAGACCGTGGGCGAGCTGCGCAAGCTGCTGGAAGACGACGAGATGCAGATCGCGGTTTCGGTCAGCGAGACCAAGGTGCGTTTTGCCACGCCCGACATCACGCTGACCTCGAAGGTGATCGACGGCACCTTCCCCGATTACACGCGGGTGATCCCGCAGGGCAACAGCCGCAAGCTCGAGGTCGATGCGGCCGAGTTCGCCCAGGCCGTGGACCGGGTGGCCACGGTGTCGTCGGAACGCTCGCGCGCGGTCAAGCTGCAGCTAGACGAGGATCGCCTGGTGCTGTCGGTCAATGCGCCCGACAGCGGCGCCGCCGAGGAAGAACTGGCCGTCGCCTATGGCGACGAGCGGCTGGAGATCGGTTTCAACGCCAAGTACCTCTTGGAGATCGCCAGCCAGGTCGACCGCGAAAACGCCGTGTTCATGTTCAACTCGGCCGGCGATCCGACCCTGATGCGCGAAGGCAATGACACCAGCGCCGTCTATGTCGTGATGCCGATGCGCGTGTGATCGGCTGACGCCGATGCCTCCGGCGGGGATATTTCCGGCAAGAGAAAGACGGGATGTCTGAGATGTACCTGTCGCGGCTGGCCCTGTCGCATTTCCGCTCGCACAAGACGGGTGTGGTTGCCTGCGACGGGCGACCGGTTGCCATCTACGGGCCCAACGGCGCCGGCAAGACCAATATTCTCGAGGCGGTTTCGCTGTTCTCGCCGGGGCGCGGGCTGCGCCGGGCCAGTGCCGAGGCGATGACCCGGCGCCCCGAGGTGCTGGGCTGGAAGCTGCGCGGCGAGCTGTGCGGCGATGGCCAGCGGCGCGAGGTCGAGATCTGGTCGCAGGAGGGTCTGGCGCGGCAGCTGAAGGTCGACGGCAAGGCGGCGCCGCAGACCGCGCTTGGCCATCTGGCGCGGATCCTGTGGCTGATCCCGGCCATGGACCGGCTGTGGATCGAGGGCGCCGAGGGGCGGCGGCGGTTTCTCGACCGCATGGCGCTGTCGTTCTTTCCCGACCATGCCGCCCATGCGCTGACATATGAAAAATCCATGCGCGAGCGCAACCGGCTGTTGAAGGACCAGATGCGCGATGCCGGCTGGTATGATGCGCTCGAGGCGCAGATGGCCGAGGCCGGCGCGGCCCTGCACGACAATCGTCAGAAGGCGCTGACATATCTTGCGGCGGCGCAAGCGGATGCGGAGACCCGTTTTCCCGTCGCCGACCTGGCGCTGACCCATGCCGAGGGCGACATGCCTGCCACCGCCCGGGATCTGCGCGAGGCGCTGGCGCAGAGCCGCCCGCGTGACCTGATGGCCGGGCGGACTTTGGTCGGCCCGCACCGCTGCGACTTGGACGCGGTCTATGCGGCCAAGGAGGTGCCCGCCAGGGATTGTTCCACCGGCGAGCAGAAGGCGCTTTTGATTTCGCTGATCCTGGCCAATGGCCGGGCCCTGGCCAAGCTGACGGGCGCGCCGCCGATCCTGTTGTTGGACGAGGTGGCGGCGCATCTGGACGCGGCGCGCCGGGCCGCGCTTTACGACGAGATCTGCGCCCTTGGTGCCCAGGCCTGGATGACCGGCACCGAGGCCGGGCTCTTTGCCGAACTGGAGGGCAGGGCGCAGTTTCTCGAGGTCGCGGAAGAGGGTGGCCTGTCGCATTTCACGGCCAGGCATTCCTAGCCCCAAAGGGGCGCCAAATCGGTAAAATACTTGTCTCAGCCGCGTGACATTCCCGCCCCGAACACTTAATTTGCCGGGACTGATAAGGGGAAACACCACATGTCCGACGAGACCCAGAACAGCCCGGAATACGGCGCTGATTCCATCAAGGTTCTGAAAGGCCTGGAAGCGGTTCGCAAACGTCCCGGGATGTATATCGGCGATACCGATGACGGTTCGGGTCTGCATCATATGGTCTATGAGGTGGTCGACAACGGCATCGACGAGGCGCTGGCCGGTCACGCCGACGCGGTGACGGTGCGCATCCATGCCGACAGTTCGGTCTCGGTGAGCGACAACGGGCGCGGGATTCCGGTCGACATCCACCCCGAGGAGGGGGTCAGCGCCGCCGAGGTGATCATGACCCAGCTGCATGCCGGCGGCAAGTTCGACAGCAATTCCTACAAGGTTTCGGGCGGTCTGCACGGGGTCGGCGTGTCGGTGGTCAATGCGCTGTCGGTCTGGCTCGAGCTGAGGATCTGGCGCAACGGCAAGGAACATTACGCCAAGTTCGAACATGGCGAGACCACGGAACACCTGCGGGTGGTCGGCGAGGCCGCCGGCCGCAAGGGAACCGAGGTGCGCTTTCTCGCTTCGACCGACACTTTCTCGAACCTGGACTATTCCTTTGAGACCCTGGAAAAGCGCCTGCGCGAACTGGCCTTTCTCAATTCCGGCGTGCGCATCATTCTCGAGGACGAGCGCCCGGCAGAGCCGCTGAAGAGCGAGCTGTTCTACGAGGGCGGGGTCAAGGAATTCGTCAAGTATATCGACCGTCACAAGACGCCGATGATGGCGGCGCCGATCTACGTCAAGGGCGAGCGCGACGAGATCGGGGTCGAGGTCGCCATGTGGTGGAACGACAGCTATCACGAGACCGTGCTGCCCTTTACCAACAACATCCCGCAGCGCGACGGCGGCACCCATATGGCCGGCTTTCGCGGTGCGCTGACCCGCACCCTGCAGAAATATGCTCAGGAAAGCGGCATCGCCAAGAAGGAAAAGATCAACTTTACCGGCGATGACGCCCGCGAGGGCCTGTCCTGCGTGCTGTCGGTCAAGGTGCCGGATCCGAAATTCTCGTCGCAGACCAAGGACAAGCTGGTAAGTTCCGAGGTGCGCCCGGCGGTCGAGGGGCTGATGAACGAGAAACTGACCGAGTGGTTCGAGGAGAACCCCAACGAGGCCAAGGTGATCGTGACCAAGATCGTCGAGGCCGCCCATGCCCGCGAAGCGGCGCGCAAGGCGCGCGAACTGACCCGGCGCAAGTCGGCGATGGACGTGAACTTCCTGGCCGGCAAGCTGAAGGATTGTTCAGAGAAAGACCCGTCGAAGACCGAAGTCTTCCTGGTCGAGGGGGATTCCGCCGGCGGTTCGGCGCAGACCGGGCGCGACCGCCAGACCCAGGCCATCCTGCCGCTGCGCGGCAAGATCCTCAACGTCGAGCGCGCCCGCTTCGACCGCATGCTCTCGAGCCAGGAGATCGGCAACCTGGTGATGGCGCTGGGCACCGGCATCGGCCGCGACGAGTTCAACATCGACAAGCTGCGCTATCACAAGATCGTCATCATGACCGACGCCGATGTCGACGGCGCGCATATCCGCACCCTCTTGCTGACCTTCTTCTATCGCCAGATGCCGCAGCTTATTGAAAAGGGGCATCTCTATATTGCCCAGCCGCCGCTTTACAAAGTGTCGCGCGGCAAGTCCGAGGTCTATCTCAAGGACCAACCGGCGCTGGATGATTACCTGGTCGAACAGGGGATCGAGGGCGCCATGCTGCGTCTGGGCAACGGCATGGACATCGTCGGTGCCGACCTGACGCGGGTGGTGACCGAGGCGCGCCAGTTGAGGCGGGTGCTTGACGCCTTCCCGACCCATTACCCACGCCATATCCTGGAACAGGCGGCGATTGCCGGCGCCTTCGTGCCCGGTGCGGTCGATGCCGACCTGCAGGGGGTGGCCGACAAGGTGGCGGCGCGGCTCGATCTGATCGCGCTGGAATATGAACGCGGTTGGCAGGGGCGGATCACACAGGATCACGGCATCCGCCTGGCACGCATCCTGCGCGGTGTCGAAGAGGTGCGCACGCTGGACGGGCCGATGCTGCGCTCGGGCGAGGCGCGCAAGAGCGGCAGCTTTACCGAGAGCCTGCAAGAGATTTATGATGCGCCGGCGACGCTGCTGCGCAAGGAACGCCGCCAGAGCATCCACGGCCCGCTGGAACTGCTGGACGCGATCCTTCAGGAGGGCGAGAAGGGCCTGTCGCTGCAACGCTACAAGGGTCTGGGCGAGATGAACCCGGACCAGCTGTGGGAAACCACGCTGGACCCGGATGCGCGCACCCTGTTGCAGGTGCGGATCGAGGACATGGCCGAGGCCGACGACCTGTTCACCAAGCTGATGGGCGATGTCGTGGAGCCGCGCCGCGAATTCATCCAGAAGAACGCGCTGAGCGTCGAGAACCTGGATTTCTGAACCCCTGTAGGATTCCCCATAAACCTTCGCGACACCCATAAGTGTTCGCGAGACACCCATGACGGGAAAGCGCCCTGCCGCCCGGTTTGACCAAGGTCATGACGGTCGGTGGTGTTTTCTGGCATCAGGGGGCAACCGACATCGGTTCGACACGAACAGCCAGAGGCAATGACATGACCAACTCAAACCCCCATCGCCGCCTGTTCCTGCTTGGCCTTGCGGCCAGTGGGGTCAGCCTGGCAACGCCGGCCTTGGCAACCACCAGACCCCTGATCCGGGTCCTGAAGGATCCTGACTGCGGGTGCTGTGGAAGCTGGATCGACATCCTGAAGCGTGACGGTTTCGAGATGCAGGTAACGAACACCTCGTGGGAGGCGCTGTCGCGCTACAAGGCGGCAAACGGGATCCCGGACGAGATGGTTTCCTGCCACACCGGTCTCGTCGAGGGGTATCTCATCGAAGGGCACGTGCCGGCTGCGGACATTCGCCGTCTGCTGTCAAATCGCCCCGACGCGGTGGGCCTGTCGGTGCCCGGAATGCCCTATGGCTCGCCCGGCATGGGCCCCGAGAGCGAACGCGAAGGCTATTCGGTCTTCCTTATCAAGAGGAACGGCCGCAGCGAGGTTTTCAACACCTATGGTGCCGCCTGATCCGGACCCGGTTGCAGACGTGGTTGCAGGGTGTCTTGACCGCCACCGGCCTGTGCCCAAGCGGGGGCCGGCTGGGGGCCGCCGCGCCTTTGACCGGTTCGAAAAAAGCCCGGCTGGCAGGCCTGCAAAGCGCGCATGAGCGCTTGCGCGAGTCAATCGAACCGGGTAAACGATCCTCCGCATGCCTCAATAGCTCAGCTGGTAGAGCAGGTCCTTCGTAAGGACAAGGTCGGGGGTTCGAGTCCCTCTTGAGGCACCATTTCACCTCATCCCGATACCGAGTTTCGAAATGCCGGGGCTTGGAACCTAAAGCAGCTCTTCCTCCATTTCCGATATCGACTTGCGCAGCCGGCTGATCGGGGAATGGAACATCGAAGGCGATTTGGTGGCACCGACGACCAGCGCCACATTGGCCTGAACCAGGATGTTGTTGCCATCGTTGAGGCCGCAGATCGCATCGTCGAACATCTCGGGGAACCGCTCGATATACTTGACGCCGGTGTCGCGGACGGTGCCGCAGAACACGCCGTTGCCGAAATAGGAGAACATCGAGCGGTGCGGCCGCAGCAGTTCGGCGACGACCACGGCTGCCTGGTTGATCAGGAACTTGAACTGGCGGGTGTCGCAAATGTCGAAGATCTCGCCGACATTCTTGATGCCAAGGGAAAAGATGTGAACATCTTTCTTGCTGTTCGAGTTCATCGTCTCGAGGAAGTTCTCGAAAGTCGAATGGGCCAGGAAACGCTTGCTGCAGGTGAGGTTGTAGGGTTCGTCCAGACCCACGCGCGTCTTGGCGACCGGCTCATCGGCCTCCTGGGTCGCCGCGGCGGCAGATTCGGCGGCCTTTGAGATCGACTCCAGGTTGCGAAGCGGCTCCATCCTGAGCGGGCTTATCATCTCGGCCATCGCCGGGCGCGAAGTGGGCATGGCCGGGCGGGATTGCGCGAGGTTCTGGCGAACGGCCTGGAAACTGGGCCTGCTCGGCGGTGCGGTTGCTGCCGGGCCCGGCTGCGGCCGAGGCGGAAACGTCGATTTCGCGACCTCGGGCGAAAACGACGGGCCGGGCACGAAGGCGGGGGCGGGACCGCTGTCGGCCGGCGTCGCCAACGGCGCCGGTGCGGCGCTTTCGATGGCCGCTGCGCCGGCGTCTTGGGGCAGGGCGTCGTCGACCTTCTGCTTGGCGAGAGACTGCATGCGCGCCACGGCGGACTTTACCCGCGTGTTGAGATCATTGGGGTCGAAGGGTTTGGTGACGTAATCCGTCGCCCCGGCGGCGAAAGCCGCCTCGATGTAATCCTCGTCGGACATCGCGGTCAGCATGAGGATCGGCGTGTCCCTGTAGGCGTCGTGAGAGCGAATGACCTCGCAAAGCTCGACGCCGGTCATGCCGGGCATCTGGATGTCGAGAAGAAAGCACTCGACCTCGGCGTTCTGGGAAACGAAACTGTCGATGGCGGCCTGCCCGCTGCCGGCGGTGTCCACGCTGTGGTTGCCCACCGTTTCCAGCGATACTTTCAGAACAGCCAGAATGGCTGGATCGTCATCTACGCAAATCAGCTTCATACACCGCTCCGATTGTTCTGCCACAATGCGGCCGGGACATGCTTTTTTGCTTTGGTTTCCGGCCTTTGATTTTGATGTTACAGGGATCGCACTCGTTACACTTTTAAAGATACGTCAGGAAAATATGAATATCAAACTGGTTGCGCGATTTTTTTGTAATGGCCAACAACTTCTTGGACATGTGGCAGGTTTTCATCAATAGTATGAGGTGAGCGGTATCTTGATGAAGCCCGGCACCCGAACGGCTGGGCACCAAGGAGAGCACCATGTTCGAAAGCACTTTGCAGGACCTCCCCTGGACGGCCATTTTATTACTCATTGCAATCGCCCTGCTGGCCTATCGCAACATTCTCACCGGCGTGAGGCTGAAAACCTTGAAACAGGCGATCGATCAGCACGCCATCTACAGCCGCACCGATGCCAAGGGCGTCATTCGGGATGTGAACACGAATTTCGAAAAGGTTTCGGGGTACAACCGCGACGAATTGATCGGTCAGGATCACCGCATGCTCAACTCGGGCTATCACGAGGGGACGTTCTTCGACCGCATGTGGG
>NZ_JBFJVE010000131.1:0-8965 GCF_041624275.1 Shimia sp. | reverse complement strand
GGCCCATCTCGACCAGATCGAGGCAGCCGTCGCCCTCGTCGTCGTAAAAACCGTCGGCGCTGAGGTCAAAGCCGTACCAGACCGGGATCTGATGGCCCCACCACAGTTGCCGCGAGATGCACCAAGGCTCGATGTTCTCCAGCCAGTGGAAATAGACTTTCTCGCCCGAGTCCGGCAGGATCTTCACGGTGCCGTCGCGCACCGCCTCGAGGGCCGGGCCGACGATCCTGTCGGCGTCGACGAACCACTGGTCGGTCAGCATCGGCTCGATCACCACTTTCGAACGGTCGCCGAAAGGCTGCATGATCGGCTTGTTCTCGACCATGGGCACCGATACGCGGCTTTCATTGCCTTCATCGTCCTTGCGCAGCTCGGTGGTCATCACCGCGAGGCCCTCGTCGGTGATCTGCCGGACCACCAGTTTGCGTGCCTCGAACCGGTCCAGCCCGCGCAGCTCGTCGGGCACGAGGTTCACCGCGTCGGCCTCGTTTTCGGTGAGGCTGCGATCGCCCTTGGCAACCTCCATGGCGATGCCGGCGGCCTTGGCATAGGCTTCGCCATCGGCGCGCATCTGGCCCTTGGAGTCCATCAGGCGGTACATCGGGATGCCGCCGCGCTTGGCGACCTGATAGTCGTTGAAATCATGGGCGCCGGTGATCTTCACCGCACCCGAGCCGAAGTCGGGGTCGGGGTATTCATCGGTGATGATCGGGATCAGGCGGCGGTGTTCCTTGGGGCCGACCGGAATTTCGCAGAGCTGGCCGACGATGGGCGCATAGCGTTCATCGCTGGGATGCACCGCGACCGCGCCATCGCCGAGCATGGTTTCCGGGCGGGTGGTGGCGATCGAGATATAGTCGCGCTCTTCCTCGAGCAGCACATTCCCGTCGGCGTCCTTCTCGACATAGGTGTAGGTGGCGCCCCCCGCCAGCGGGTCTTTGAAGTGCCACATGTGACCGGCGACTTCGATGTTTTCGACCTCGAGATCCGAGATCGCGGTTTCGAAATGCGGATCCCAGTTCACCAGCCGCTTACCGCGATAGATGAAGCCCTTGTTGTACATGTCGACAAAGACCTTGAGCACCGCATCGTGGAAATTGCCGCCGGCCACGTCCTTGGGGGCGCCGGGGGCACCGGACATGGTGAAGGCCTCGCGCGACCAGTCGCAGGAGGCCCCGAGGCGCTTCAGCTGCTGAACGATGGTGCCGCCGCTTTCGCCCTTCCACTCCCAGACCTTCTCGAGGAACTTGTCGCGGCCCAGTTCGGCGCGGCTGGGCGCTTGGGTTTCGGCCAGCTTGCGCTCGACCACCATCTGCGTCGCGATGCCGGCATGGTCGGTGCCCGGCTGCCAGAGCGTGTCATAGCCCTGCATGCGCTTCCAGCGCATCAGGATGTCCTGCAGGGTATTGTTGAAGGCATGGCCCATGTGCAGAACGCCGGTGACATTGGGCGGCGGGATCATGATGCAATAGGTGCTGGCCCCGGGTTTCGCGTTCGCGCCCGCGGTGAAACATCCGGCTGCTTCCCAGGCGGCGTAAAGGCGGCTTTCGGCCTCGGCCGCGTCAAAGGTTTTTTCCATCGCCATCGGTCTAGATCCTGCGTCAATGTCTGGTTGTCCGATCCTCTATCGAAGACCTGGACAAAGGGAAAGGCAGGGGGGGCAGATTCTGCGGCTTATTGGAGGGTTTTGACCGTTGCCGGGATCATCTCGCGGGCTGCGGCGCTGTAACTGCGCGACACGTTCAGCCGGCGCCCGTCGCTGAGATGCGCCACCAGCTTGCCGTTTTCCCGGCTCAACCCCTGAAAGGCACCCTCTGCGATCCAGTGCGAGCGGTGAATCCGCCGGCCGGGGTAATCGCGCAGTTCGTGCAGCGCGTCCGAAAGGCGCATGTGGATCAGCTCGCGGCCCTTGTTCGTGGTCACCTCGACATAGTGGTCCTGCGCGCTCAGCGAGATCAACTCGCCGCCGAGCCGTGGCGGCAGGCGCTTGAAGAAGGCGGCATGCGCCGGTGGTTCGGCAACGCTCGCCTCCGGGGTGTTGTCGGTCGGCGGAACCCGGGCGCCGGTTGCCGGCGCACCGGGCCGCGGCGCTGTGGTATCGGGGTCGGATGGCAACCTGAAACGCGGGCGCAGGAAGCCATAGATCGTGCCGCCGATCACCAGGCAGACCAGCGCCACATAGCCCAGGATTTCGAAGTTCCAGAACGGGCCGCCGGTCGGGCGCATCTGGGTTTCGATGGCCATGACCGCCACTGCCGTCGGCAGGGCGGCGACCAGAATGGCAAGCGCCACCCGGGCGACCGGGGCCTCGGAATGGACGAAGCCGAACCGCAGCAGTCCGATCAGCGACAGGCTGACAAAGACCCATCCCGCCCCGAGGGCCATCGCCCAATAGCCGAGACGCCACAGCAGCGGCATCGCGTAGGTCCCGAACGGCCCCATGGTGGTGAAGACCCCGGTGGCCACGACATAGGCGGCGGCCTGTTCGGGCAGATGCCAGGGGGGGCGGTCTTGCCGCTTGGGTTTTGCCCTTGTGTCCTTCACGAAGTCCCGCCAGATTTCCGGTCGATGCCAATTCTAGTGACCCGTGCGGGCCATGAAATCAAGGCGCAACTGGCCCCGGCGGTGCAATCGGGGCAGATCGGGGCGCGGTTTCGCAGGTTTCGCCGTGGGATGGGGCAGGCCGCGCCGGCGACCTTGGCCCGCCGCTTTTCTGGACAAAGCCGCGCCGATGTGGAATGGGAGGCAGCAACAGGAGAATCCGATGACCACGACCCGTTTTGCGCCCTCTCCCACGGGCTATATCCATGTTGGCAACCTGCGCACCGCGCTGATGAACCACCTCATCGCGCGCAAGGCCGGCGGCACCTTCATCCTGCGCATCGACGACACCGATCCCGAGCGCTCGAAGCAGGAATATGTCGACGCCATCCAGGAAGACCTGGAATGGCTGGGCCTGTCATGGGACCGTATCGAGCGCCAGTCGGACCGTCTGGCGCGCTACGAGGCGGCGGCGCAGCAGCTGCGCGACGAGGGGCGGCTTTACGAGTGTTTCGAGACCCCGACCGAACTTGACCTCAAGCGCAAGAAACAGCTCAACATGGGCAAGCCGCCGGTCTATGACCGCGCCGCGCTGGCGCTGAGCGACGCCGAGAAAGAGGCGCTGCGCGCCGAACGCGGCAACGGCCACTGGCGCTTCAAGCTCGACCACGAGCGGATCGAGTGGACCGACGGTATTCTCGGCGACCTGTCGATCGACGCCGCCTCGGTGTCTGACCCGGTGCTGATCCGTGGCGACGGGCAGTTCCTCTATACCCCGGCCTCGGTCTGCGACGACATTGATTTCGGCGTCACCCATGTGGTGCGCGGATCGGACCACGTGACCAATACCGCGACCCAGATCCAGATCATCAAGGCGCTGGGCGGCACGGTGCCCGAGTTCGCGCATCACTCGCTGCTCACCGGCCCGCAGGGCGAGGCGCTCTCGAAGCGGCTGGGCACGCTGTCGCTGCGCGACCTGCGCGCGGCCGGTGTCGAGCCGATGGCGCTGGTCAGCCTGATGGCGCGGCTGGGCTCTTCCGATCCGGTGGAGCTGCGCGCCGATATGGAGGCAGTGGCCGAAGGGTTCGATCTGGGGCATTTCGGCTCGGCACCCACCAAGTTCGACGAACGGGATCTTTACCCGCTGACCGCGCGGGTGCTGCACGAGATGCCGCTTGCCGAGGTTGCCGGCGATGTCGCCGCCGCCGGCGTGCCCGAGGCGCTGGCCGAAGAGTTCTGGGCGGTGATGCGCGACAATATCACCACCCGCAAGGATCTGGCCGGCTGGTGGCAGCTTTGCGCCAATGGCGCCGAGCCGGTGATCGAGGACGAGGATCGCGCCTTTGTCGCCGAGGCGATGGCGCTGCTGCCCGAGGGCCCGTTCGACGGCGACACCTGGGGCAATTGGACCAAGGCGGTGAAGGATGCCACCGGGCGCAAGGGGCGGGGCCTGTTCATGCCACTGCGCAAGGCGCTGACCGGGCAGGGCCACGGGCCCGACATGTCGGCGCTGATGCCGCTGTTGCAGGTGGTGAAGGCGCGCGGCTGATCTTGCGGCGCCCCGGGGGCGTGACCCCTGGGCGCCGGGCCTATTCCCGGGCCCGCAGCACCCGGGCCGGGCGCGAGGCGAGCGGGGTCGCGGCAAAGATCAGGCTGGCCAGCAGGGTGGCGGCGATGCCGCCGAAAACGATGGCCAGCGCGTTGGGCCAGATCACCGCGAAATCGGTGTCCAGCACGAAGAAGGTGATCGCCCAGGCGCCGGTGATCCCGGCCACCAGCGCCACCACGCCGGCGGCAAACCCGGTCAGCATGGCGCGCAGGGCAAAGCTTTGCAGGATGGCGCGGCGCGTGGCGCCAAGGGTTTTCAGGACCGCCGCCTCGTAGGTGCGGCTGGTCTGGTTGGCCGCCGCCGCCCCGATCAGCACCAGAAACCCGGTCAGCAGCATGACGCTGGCGCCATAGGAGGTGGCGTCGGCAAGGGTCGACAGGAGTTCCGAGACACGGCCGACGGCATCGCGCACGTGGATTGCGGTGATATTGGGGTATGCGCCTGAAATATCGCGCAGAATCCGGGCCTCATCGGCCTGGTTGGCATAGACGGTGGCGATGAAACTATGCGGCGCGCCGGCCAGGGCGCCGGCGTTCATGACGATCACGAAGCCCATGCCCGCTGTCGAGAAATCGACCGCGCGCAGGCTGGTGATGGTCGCGGTGATGTCGCGGCCAAGGATGTTGACGGTCAGCCGGTCGCCAAGCCCGAGGCCCAGTTCGGCGGCCTCTTCGGCGGCAAAGCTGATCTGCGGCGGGCCGCTGTAATCCTCGGGCCACCAGCTGCCGGCGGTCACGGTCGTGGTCTCGGGCATGGCGTCGGCATAGGTGATGCCCCTGTCGCCGCGTACCACCCAGTGATCGCCGGCGACCTCGGTCGCGGGGCGATCGTTGATGCGGCTGACGATGCCGCGCAGCATCGGCGCGGTCTCGATGTCCTGCACCGCCGGATCGGCGCCGAGCCGGTCGAGAAAGCCGTCGATCTGGTCCTTCTGGATATCGACCATGAAATACGAGGGCGCCACCTCGGGCAGGTCGCGGGCGATGGCGTTGCGCAGGTTGCCGTCGATCTGGCCCACCGCCGCCAGCACCGACAGGCCGAGCCCCAGCGACAGGATCACCGGCAGCGCCGGTTCGGACTGGGACGACACCGCGTTCAGCGCCCAGCGCAGGGCCGGCCTGCGGCGGCTTTTCGGGGCCATCCTGCGCGCCAGTCCGCCGGTGGCCAGCGCCGACAGCGCCAGAAGACCCAGCGCCCCGAGAATGCCGGCGGCGGCCCAGAGCGTCAGCGGCGCCGAGCCCGAGAGCCAGCTGGCCAGGGCCAGGAGCAGGGCCAGAAGCGCGGCGATGGCCAGGGCAAAGCGCCACGGCGGCACCAGCCGTGCGGCCTGCAAGGCGTCGCGGAACAGCGCCGCCGCGCGCACGTCGCTGACCCGCGACAGCGGCCAGAGCGTGAAGATCAGCGCCGTCAGCGTGCCATAGGCGGCGGCCTCGGCCAGCGGCGCGGGATAGAGCCGCAGCAGGACCGGCACCGGCAGGCTCGATTGCAGCACCGGCCCCAGGATCAGGGGCAGCGCGGCGCCCAGCGCCAGCCCCAGCCCGACACCGAAGGCCGACAGAAGCGCGATCTGAAGGAAATAGGTCAGGAACACCGTGGCCTGATCGGCGCCGAGGCTGCGCAGGGTGGCAATCACCGTCACCTTGCCCGCCAGATAGGCGCGGATCGCCGAGGACACGCCGATGCCGCCCACCGCCAGCCCCGACAGGCCAACAAGGATCAGGAAGGCCCCCAGCCGGTCGACGAAGGTCGCCACCCCCGGCGCGCCGTTGCGGCTGTCTCGCCAGCGCAGGCCAGTTGCCTCGAACCGGTCCAGCGCATCCTGCCTGACGGTTTCAAGATCGGCCCCGTCCGGCAGCAGGATCCTGTATTTGCTCGAAAATAGTGTCCCCGGTGCCAGCATTCCCGAAGCCTCGAGCGCCTCGGTCGCGACGATCGTGCGCGGGGCGAAAGCAAAGCCCCCGGCATTGTCCGGCGCGCGGATCAGGGCCGCAGCGAGCAGGAATTCCTGACTGCCGAGCCGGAACCGGTCGCCGACCGACAGGCCGAGCCGGTCGATCAGAAAGGGCTGCATCACCGCGCCGGGCAGACCATCGCGCCCGGCCAGCGCCGTCGCCAGCGGCATCGCCGGCTCCAGTGTCACGGCCCCCAGGAGCGGATAGGCCCCGTCGACCGATTTCACCTGGGTCAGGGTGCGGTCCGATGCCTCGCCCGCGCCGACCACCGCCATCGAGCGGAAATCGACCACTTCCGACGTCGCCCGCGCGTTGTCCTCGATCCATGTGCGCTCGGCCTCGGAGGCAAAGCGATAGGTAAAGTCCAGTTCGGCGTCGCCGCCAAGCAAGGTCGCCCCCTCGGCGGCCAGCCCGGCCTCGATGCTGGCGCGCACGGTGCCGATGGCGGCGATGGTCGCCACCCCCAGCGTCAGGCAGGCAAGGAAGATGCGAAAGCCCCGCAGGCCGCCGCGCAATTCGCGCCGGGCCAGACGCCAGGCAAGGCCGAGGCTCATGCCCGCACCTCATGCGGCACCCGCGCACCGGCGCTGTCGCTTTCGATGCGGCCGTCGCGCAGCCGCACGATCCGGTCACAACGCCGGGCCAGCCGGTCGGAATGGGTGACCAGCACCAAGGTCGCCGCATGGCGGTCGCGCAACGAGAACAGAAGCTCCATGATCGCCTCGCCGTTGGCCTGGTCGAGATTGCCGGTCGGTTCGTCGGCCAGCAGGATGTCGGGGCGGGGTGCGACCGCCCGGGCCAGCGCCACCCTTTGCTGCTCTCCGCCCGACATCTGGCGTGGGAAGTGGTCGGCGCGGTCCGACAGGCCGACGGCCGCCAACTCGGCGCGGGCCCGAGCAAAGGCGTCTTTGTGGCCGGCAAGTTCCAGTGGCGTGGCGACGTTTTCCAGCGCCGTCATGGTCGGGATCAGGTGAAAGCTTTGGAACACCACCCCCATGTGGTCGCGCCGCACCCGCGCCAAGGCGTCTTCGTCCAGTGCCACAAGATCGTGGCCCATGGCGCTGACCGCGCCGCCGGTGGCCCGCTCCAGCCCGCCCATCAGCATCAGCAACGAGGATTTGCCCGAGCCCGACGGCCCGACCAGGCCCAGAGTCTCGCCCTTCTGGACCTCGAGCGAGATGCCGTGCAGGATTTCGATGCGCCCGGCATTGCCTTCCAGCGAAAGCCGCGCATCTTTGAGGGAAAGGATCGGGGTCATAGGGGGAATCCGCGTGATGAGGGTTGAAAGCCTATATGGGGGCCTGAAAAAACTGGGCAAGGTGGCGGCCGTGGTTTTGCTTTGGTCGGCGCCGCTGGCGGCCGAGCCGCAGACCGTCGTCGCCATGGGCGACAGCCTGACCCAGGGCTACGGGCTGGCACCCGATGACGGCTTCGTGGCGCAGATGCAGCGCTGGCTCGACAGGCAGGGGGCCGGGGTGCGGCTGACCAATGCCGGGGTTTCGGGCGACACCACGGCGGGCGGCGCGGCGCGCATCGACTGGACCCTGGCCGAGGCGCCGGACGCGATGATCGTGACGCTGGGCGCCAACGACATGCTGCGCGGGCTGGACCCGGCCGAGGCGCGCCGCAACCTCGCCACCATTCTGGCTGCGGCGCAGGGCCGGGGCATCCCGGTGCTGCTGGTGGGGATCGAGGCGGCGGGCAACTACGGCCCGGCCTACAAGGCGCAGTTCGAGGCCATCTACGGCGACCTCGCGCAGCAGTTCGCCGTCTTGCACAGCGACAACTTCTTTGCCGGTCTGGGCAGTTCCGATCCGGCCGAGGTTTCGGCGCTGATGCAGGCCGACGGCATCCACCCCAATGCCGAGGGCGTGGCGCGGATCGTCGAGGCGCTGGGGCCGGATGTGCTGGCGCTGATCGACTCGATCGGCGGGTGACCTGCACCTGAAAGCAGGCTCTGCGCAGCCGCAGTTTCCGAAATACATGGTTTTTCATCGGTTTGCCCTGCGGCCAGCCGGAAGAATTCGGCGTCGGTGAAAATTAAAAATTTACCAGTTGATAAAAAAATGAACCTGTGAGAGCCTGAATGCACAAAGCCAAACGATGACATGGGGAGGATCATGACCAATTCACCGTTAAGCCAAGGTGTGGTTCCGGGCCGTCTGAGCGCTGCCGAACTGTCCGAGAATTTCGGCGATCTGCATCCGCGCCTCGACGACCACGAAGCGCTGGTGGCGGCCGACCGCTGCTATTTCTGCCACGATGCCCCCTGCATGGAGGCCTGCCCCACCGACATCGACATACCGCTGTTCATCCGCCAGATCGCCACCGGCACGCCCGAGGCGGCGGCGCGGACCATCTTCAGCCAGAACATCCTTGGCGGCATGTGCGCCCGGGTCTGCCCGACCGAAACGCTCTGCGAAGAGGTCTGCGTGCGCGAGGTGGCCGAGGGCAAGCCGGTCGAGATCGGGCGGCTGCAACGCTATGCCACCGACGTGCTGCTTGACGCCGGCACCCATCCCTTTGAACGCGACGCGGCGACCGGCAAGAAAATCGCCGTGGTCGGCGCCGGCCCCGCCGGTCTGGCCTGTGCCCACCGGCTGGCGATGTACGGCCATGACGTGACAGTGTTCGACGGGCGCGCCAAGGCCGGGGGTCTGAACGAATTCGGCATCGCCACCTACAAGTCGGTCGATGGCTTTGCCGCGCGCGAGGTCGCCTGGCTGTTGCAGATCGGCGGCATCACCGTCGAGACCGGAAAGCGGCTGGGTGATGGCCTGTCTCTGGACGGGTTGAAGGCGGATTACGACGCCGTGTTCCTCGGCATCGGCCTTGGCGGCGTCAACGCGCTGGGCCTTGAGGG
>NZ_JBFJVE010000130.1:0-8988 GCF_041624275.1 Shimia sp. | reverse complement strand
TTCGAGCGACTTGTTGACCCAAGGGTGCACGATCGCCTCGCCATCCTTCATGCCCAGCGTCGACAGCACCTTTTCGAGCCTTTCCGAGCCGAAGATCCGCATCAGGTCGTCTTCGAGGCTGAGGAAAAACGCCGAGCGGCCCGGGTCGCCCTGACGGCCGGAACGGCCGCGCAGCTGGTTGTCGATGCGGCGGCTTTCGTGGCGTTCGGTGGCAAGGACGAACAGGCCGCCGGCGGCTTTCACCGCCTCTTCGGCGGTCTTGTGTTCCTCTTCGATCCGCGACCGCATCGCGGCGTGGTCGCCCTCGGGGTCGGCGGCAATGGCCTCGAGCACCGAGAATTCGACATTGCCGCCCAGCTTGATGTCGGTGCCGCGCCCGGCCATGTTGGTGGCGATGGTCACCGCGCCCAGCTTGCCGGCATCGGCGACGATCTGCGCCTCCTGCTCGTGCTGGCGGGCGTTCAGCACGTTGTGCTTGACCCCGGCCTTGGTCAGCAGGTCGCTGAGGAACTCGGACTTCTCGATCGAGGTGGTGCCGACCAGGATCGGCTGGCCCTTGGCATGAGCTTCCTTGATGGTCTCGACGATGGCGGCGTATTTCTCGGTGGCGGTGCGATAGACCGCGTCGTCCTCGTCGATACGGGCGATCGGGCGGTTGGTCGGCACTTCGAC
The DNA here is from genome assembly GCF_041624275.1 of Shimia sp. Lineage (GTDB taxonomy): Bacteria > Pseudomonadota > Alphaproteobacteria > Rhodobacterales > Rhodobacteraceae > Shimia. Next base: position 8,316 of record NZ_JBFJVE010000130.1, on the reverse strand, counting down.
CACGCCCAGACCATAGATTTCGTCAAACTCCTCGGCCTCGGTCAGCGCCGTGCCGGTCATGCCGCTGAGTTTCTCGTAAAGGCGGAAATAGTTCTGGAAGGTCACCTGCGCCAGGGTCACGTTCTCGGGCTGGATCTGGCAGTTTTCCTTGGCCTCGATGGCCTGGTGCAGCCCTTCGGACAGGCGGCGGCCGACCATCATGCGGCCGGTGAATTCGTCGATCAGCACCACCTGGCCGTCGCGCACGATGTAATCCTTGTCACGGGTGAACATCTTGTGCGCCCGCAGACCCTGGTTCACGTGATGAACGATGGTGGTGCTTTCGGGATCATAACGCGACTGCTCGTCGGGCAGCAGGCCGCGCGCCTTGAGCAGGGTTTCGAGAAAATCGTTGCCCTCGTCGGTATAGGTCACCTGGCGGCTTTTCTCGTCGATGCTGTAATGCTCTTCGGCCAGCTCGGGGATCAGCGCGTCGATCGCGTTGTAAAGCTCGGTGCGGTCCTCGGAGGGGCCGGAGATGATCAACGGGGTGCGCGCCTCGTCGATGAGGATCGAGTCGACCTCGTCGACGATGGCGAAATAGTGCTTGCGCTGGCACATCTCGCGCAGATCGCCCTTCATGTTGTCGCGCAGATAGTCAAAGCCCAGCTCGTTGTTGGTGGCATAGGTGATGTCGCAGGCATAGGCGGCGCGCTTTTCCTCTGTCGCCTGCTGCGGGTAGACGACGCCGGTGCTCATTCCCAGCGCGGCATAGACCTTGCCCATCCATTCGGCGTCGCGGCGCGCCAGGTAATCGTTGACGGTGACGATGTGCACGCCCTTGCCGGTCAGCGCGTTGAGATAGGCCGGGAAGGTCGCCACCAGGGTCTTGCCCTCGCCGGTTTTCATTTCCGAGATATTGCCCTGATGCAGGAAGATCCCGCCCATCAGCTGGGTGTCGAAGGCGCGCAGGCCAAGGGCGCGCAGGGCCGCCTCGCGGCAGTTGGCAAAGGCCTCGGGCAGAAGGTCATCGAGGCTTTCGCCCCCCTTGGCGCGCTCGGACAGCTCGGCGGTCTTGGCCTTGATCTCGTCATCCGAAAGCTTGCGGAAGTCTTCTTCCAGCGCGTTGACCCTGTCGATGATGGGGCGGGTTGCCTTGATCTTGCGGTCGTTCGGTGTTCCGAACACCTTTTTGGCAATTTTTCCGAGACCCAGCATCTGTTTTTGTCCTTCGTTGACACAATCGTGCGAGGCATCGGCTTGCCCGTTCCGCGCCCTGCTCATACAAACGTGGAAATGGCCAGCCCGCCTGCGCCTCAGAGCGATGTAAGGGGCCGCTGTAACAGTGTCAACGCCGCCAGCCAGCGCGGCACGAACCAAGGACCAAACAATGCCGAAACACCTCAATATTCTCTGTTCTGTTGCAGTTGCCGCGCTGTTCTGCGGGCCTGTCGCAGCCCAGACCGCGCCCTCGACCATGGCTGGGACCGAGGCCGGCGCCGCGACCGTTGTGGTCACGATCAACGGCGAGGAAATCACCCTCGGCCACTTGATCGCGATGCGCGAATCCCTGCCCCAGCAGTACCAGAACCTGCCCGACGAGGTGCTGTTCAACGGTCTTCTGGAACAGGCTGTTCAGCAGGCGCTGCTGTCGCAATCCCTGACCGGGGCAGAGCCCGCCCGCATCGGCATCGCGCTGTCCAACGAACATCGCATGCTGCGCGCCGGCGAGGCCATCAACCGGGTGCTGGACGCCGGTGTTGACGCGGCCGAGCTGCGCGCCGCCTATGACGCGAAATACGGCGAGACCTATGTCGGGCCGCAGGAATTCAACGCCGCGCACATTCTTGTCGAAACCCTGGAAGAGGCCGTGGCCGTGCGCCAGATGATCCTCGATGGTGCGGATTTTGCCGAGACCGCCAAGGAAAAATCCACCGGTCCGTCGGGGCCGGGCGGCGGGGCGCTGGGGTGGTTCGGCGAAGGCGCCATGGTGCCGGCCTTCGAAGAGGCGGTGATGGCGCTTCAGCCCGGAGAGCTGTCGCCGCCGGTCAAGACCCGGTTCGGCTTTCACGTCATCAAGCTGAACGAGATCCGCATGCAACCCGCGCCGGCACTGGAGCAGGTGCAGGAGGAATTGTCCGCCGAACTGAAGCAGATGACCGTCGACGCACGGATCGCCGAACTGACCGAAAGCGCCACGATCGACCGCAGCGGCGCCGCAGCGCTTGACCCGGCAATCCTGAAACAGACCGATCTTCTGGACCCCAGCGGCGAAGGAAACTGATCATGGCGAAGATCACCCATGTCTCTCCGCTGGCTCCGGCCGGGTTCCCGGACCTGCCCGTGATCGCCGGCGCCGAATTCTCCGCCCTGGCGGCCGGCGTCAAATACCAGGGCCGCAAGGACGTGACGCTGATGCGGCTGGCGCCGGGCAGCACCGTCGCCGGCGTCTTCACCAGATCGGCGACCCGCTCGGCCAACGTGCTCGACTGCCAGGCCAAGATCGGCGCCGACAGCGACGCGGGCGCCGCCTTCATCGTCAACTCGGGCAATTCCAACGCCTTCACGGGCCGCGCCGGCGAAGGCTCGGTCGCGGCGATCTGCGACGCGGTGGCCGAGGCCACCGGGCTGCCGGCGGCGCGGGTCTTCACCTCGTCGACCGGGGTCATCGGCGAACGCCTGCCGCATGAACGGATCACCGCCAAGGTGAACGATCTTGTCGCGGCGCTGTCGCCGGCGGCGCTTGACGACGCCGCTCAGGCGATCATGACCACCGACACTTTCGCCAAGGGCGCCACCGCCGAGGTCGTGATCGACGGGCAGCCGGTGAAGATCGCCGGTATCGCCAAGGGCTCGGGCATGATCGCGCCCGACATGGCGACGATGCTGGTCTATATCTTCACCGACGCCGTGATCGCGCGCGGCGCCTTGCAGGCCATGCTGTCGGAGCTGACCGACCTGACCTTCAACAACATCACCGTCGACAGCGATACCTCGACCTCGGACACGCTGCTGATGGCGGCCACCGGCGCCAGCGGCGTCGCGGTGACGCAGGACTCCGGTACCTTCCGCGAGGCCCTGCACGGGGTGATGCTGGATCTGGCGCATCAGGTGGTGCGCGACGGCGAAGGGGCGACCAAGTTCGTCGAGGTCGCCGTGACCGGCGCCGCCAGCGATGCCGATGCCCGCACCCACGCGCTGGCGATTGCCAATTCGCCGCTGGTCAAGACCGCCGTCGCCGGCGAAGACCCGAACTGGGGCCGGGTGGTGGCGGCCATCGGCAAGTCCGGCGCGGCGGCGGATCGCGACCTCCTGAGCATCCGTTTCGGCGACGTGCTGGTGGCCGAAAAGGGCTGGGTCGCAGAAAGCTACCGCGAAGAGGACGGCGCTGCATATATGAAGAACCCCGAACTGGTGATCGGTGTCGACCTGGGTCTGGGCGACGGCGCCGCACAGGTCTGGACCTGCGACTTGACCCATGGCTACATCACCATCAACGCGGATTACCGGTCGTGAGCAAGGTGCTTCTGGTCTCGGCGGTGGCGCTGATCGACGTCGACGGAAGGGTGCTGCTGGCGCAGCGCCCCGAGGGCAAGTCCATGGCCGGGCTCTGGGAATTTCCCGGCGGCAAGGTCGAGCCCGGCGAAACTCCCGAGGCGGCGCTGATCCGCGAGCTGCACGAAGAACTGGGCATCGACACCTGGGCCAGCTGCCTTGCACCGCTGAGTTTTGCCTCGCACAGCTACGAGGACTTCCACCTGTTGATGCCGCTGTTTGCCTGCCGCAAATGGCAGGGCACGCCGCAGGCACAGGAAAACCAGGCGCTGAAATGGGTGCGTCCGGCGCAGCTGCGCGACTTTCCGATGCCGCCGGCCGACCTGCCGCTGATCCCGATCCTGCGCGACTGGCTCTGACGGGCGGCGCATCGACGGGCGGCGCATCGTCGTCGCGCCCCCCCAAGAACGCCAAAGGGCCGACGCTTGCGCCGGCCCTTTTCGTTTCCGTCCCGCCCCGGATCAGTCGAGGGTACGGGTGTGTTCTTCGCGCTCGAAAATCTCGATGACGTCCTTGGGGCGGATGTCGTCGTAATTCTCGAAGGCCATGCCGCATTCCTGGCCCGACTGGACCTCGGCCACTTCGTCCTTGAAGCGCTTGAGGGTCTTCAGCGTGCCTTCGTGGATCACCACGTTGTCGCGCAAGAGGCGCACACCGGCCGAGCGGCGGGCCACACCTTCGGTGACCAGACAGCCGGCCACCTTGCCCACGTTCGACACTTTGAACACTTCCTTGATCTCGGCATAGCCAATGAAATTCTCGCGAATTTCCGCCGAGAGCAGACCCGAAGCCGCGGCTTTCACGTCATCCACAAGGTCATAGATCACCGAGTAATAGCGGATCTCGACGCCTTTCTGGTTGGCCGTGCTGCGGGCCGAGGCATTGGCCCGCACGTTGAAGCCGAACACCGGAGCGCCCGAAGCTTCGGCAAGACCGATATCGGTTTCGCTGATCGCGCCGACGCCCGAGTGCAGCACGCGCACGCGCACCTCGTCGTTGCCGATCTTCTCCATCGCCTGAACGATGGCCTCGGCCGAACCCTGAACGTCGGCTTTCACCAGAATCGGCAGCTCGGCGACATTCTGGTCGTCCTTGGCCTTCTGCATCAGCTGTTCCAGCGTCGTCGCGGCACCGGCGGCGGCCCGTTTGTCCTTGGCCGCCTGCTCGCGGTATTCGGCGATCTCGCGGGCCTGGGCCTCGGTTTCGGTGACGTTCAGCACGTCGCCGGCTTCCGGGGTACCGTTGAGGCCAAGCACCTCGACCGGCACCGAGGGTCCGGCTTCGGTGACCCGCTCGCCCTTGTCGTTGATCAGGGCGCGGACCTTGCCGTATTGTTCGCCGACGACGAAGATGTCGCCCTGTTTCAGCGTGCCCTTCTGGATCAGAACCGTGGCCACGGGGCCGCGTCCGACGTCAAGCTGCGCCTCGATCACCGCGCCCTGTGCAGCCCGGTTGGGGTTGGCCTTCAGTTCGAGGATTTCCGATTGCAGCGCGATCGCCTCGAGCAGTTCGTCAAGGCCCTGGCCGGTCACTGCCGACACTTCGACATCCTGCACTTCGCCCGACATCTGCTCCACGATCACCTCGTGCTGCAACAGCTCGGCGCGCACCTTGTTGGGGTCGGCCGCCGGCTTGTCGATCTTGTTGATCGCCACGATCATCGGCACACCGGCCGCCTTGGCGTGGTTGATCGCCTCGATGGTCTGCGGCATCACCGAATCGTCGGCGGCCACAACCAGAACCACGATGTCCGTCACCTGCGCGCCGCGCGAGCGCATCGAGGTAAAGGCCGCGTGACCCGGGGTGTCGAGGAAGCTCAGCGTCACGCCGTCATCGGTCTGCACCTGATAGGCGCCGATATGCTGGGTGATGCCGCCGGCTTCACCGGCCACCACCTTGGCGTCGCGGATCGCATCCAGAAGCGAGGTCTTGCCGTGGTCGACGTGACCCATGATGGTGATCACCGGCGGACGCGGTTCGAGATCGGCTTCGCTATCCTCGATATCGGCGATCACGTCTTCCACGTCGGCATCCGACACGCGCACGACCTTGTGGCCGAATTCCTCGATGATGAGTTCCGCCGTATCGGCGTCGATCGACTGGTTCTGGGTGACCATCATGCCCATTTTCATGAGCTCTTTCACCACGTCGGCGACACGTTCGGCCATGCGGTTGGCCAGCTCCGAGACCACGATGGCCTCGGGCAGCTGAACGTCACGGATCACCTTTTCACGCTCGACGGGGCCGCCCATGGCCTTTTGCCGCGCGCGTTCCTGCTTGCGTTTCATCGCCGCCATCGACTTCTGACGCCGGCCATCGCCCGAAAGCGCCTGATTCAGGGTCAGCTTGCCCGAGCGGCGGCCATCGTCGCGGCCCTTGCCGCGGTTCTGACGCTGTTCACGCTCGTTCTTGCGCGGCGTTTCCGCGGCGGCCGGCTTGCCGGCCGTGGCGCGTGCCGCCGGGGCGTCCGACTTGGGCGAGGCAGCAGCGGCGGCGGCTTCGGCAGCGGCGCGTTTCGCCGCCTCTTCGGATTCGCGCTGCTTGCGCGCCTCGTCATCGGCCTTGGCGCGGGCGCGCTCTTCGGCCTCGCGCTGCTCGCGCTCCTTGGCTTCCTGTTCGGCGCGGCGACGATTGCGTTCCTCTTCGCGCTCTTTCTCGGCGGCTTCGCGAGCGGCAGCCTCTTCGGCCTCGCGCGCCTTGGCCGCACGAAGCGCCTTCATGCGACGTTCAAGCTCGGCATCCGAAATGCCGGCGGGGCGTCGCGAAGGGTCGCCGCCTGCCTTGGCGCCCGAGGCGGCCGACGTCTTGGCGGCACCGGGTTTGGGAACCACAACGCGCTTGCGCTTGGTTTCAACCACGACGTTCTTGGTCCGCCCGTGGCTAAAGCTCTGCTTTACGTTGCCAGGACGTCCACCCGCTCCGCGCAGGCCCAAAGTCTTTTTACCGTCGTTATCGCTCATCTAGCTGTCTTACCCTTCCGAGCGGCCCCTGCCGCTCCAATTTCACGTACGCCTTTTAACCGTTGGGCTTCCTCTACAACACGTTGCGTGAGTCCGCCAGACGCAAGCGCCCCATGTATCACAGTTTGTCGCCCAAAAGCCAAACCCAATTCATCCGCCGTCAGCCAGCCTATGTAATGGCCGAAATGCGGCGTGCTCAGTTTCGATTTTCCCCGCCCCGAACCGTCCGAGGCCTGGATCAGCACCTCGGCATAATCCTTGGACAGCCAGTCCTTGACCTTTTCATATCCGGCCACGGCATGACCCGACTTGCGCGACAGGCTGATCAGGTCGACCACCCGGCGCACGATCTGGCGCTCGACCTCCTCGAGCAGATCCTCGGGCACCTTGACGGGCCGCTTGGCAGCGCGGGCAAAGACCCCCTTGCCCGCCGCCTTCTGAAGCGCCTTGCGATCTGCCGCAACCCACATACCGCGCCCGGGCAGCTTGCCCAGCACGTCCGGCACGACCTGATCGTCCGGCCCCGTCACAAAGCGGATCAGCCCGTGTTTCGGCTGTACCTCGCCCGTGGCGATACACTTGCGCTCGGGACCGTCTTCCCGGTCTTTGGTTCGCCCGCCGCGTCCCATCATGATGCCTCCGAGGCCTGAGATCAGGCCTCGGCCTCCTCGTCAGCGTCGTCCTCTTCGCCTTCCGCTTCCGCTTCGGCCTGAAGCTCCTCGGGGTCAACCCAGCCCAAGAGAATACGGGCCGTCATCACCAGGTCCTGGGCTTCTTCCAGCGACATGTCGAAAGGTTCGAGAATACCGTCGTCCTTGACCCGCTCGCCCTCGACCGTGGTCCAGCCGCCGGCCAGTTCCCAGTCGGCGCAGGTGGCGAAATCCTCGAGGCTCAGCACGCCGTCCTTGGCCAGTGCCTCAATCATCTGGGGTGTCAGGCCGTCGAATGCAAGCAGGCTGTCCTGCACGCCAAGCTCGCGCGCGGCATCCAGAGCCGCCTTGTTCCGGGCGTCGATGACGTCACGGGCGCGGGCCTGAAGCTCGTTGGCGGTGTCCTCGTCGACCCCATCGATGACCAGCAGCTCGTCCAGCTCGACATAGGCGACCTCTTCGAGATTGGTGAAGCCTTCCGACACCAGCAGCTGGGCGAAGAATTCATCGAGATCCAGCGTCTCCATGAACAGCGCGGTGCGCACTTCGAATTCCTTCTGGCGGCGCTCGGATTCCTCGGCCTCGGTCATGATGTCGATGTCAAGCGCGGTCAGCTGCGAGGCCAGTCGCACGTTCTGGCCGCGACGGCCGATGGCCAGCGAAAGCTGTTCATCAGGCACCACGACTTCGATCTTGCCGGCCTCTTCATCCAGAACGACCTTGGTCACTTCCGCCGGTTGCAGCGCGTTGACCAGGAAGGTGGGCTGATCTTCGTTCCACGGGATGATGTCGATCTTTTCGCCCTGCAATTCGTTGACCACGGCCTGCACGCGGCTGCCGCGCATGCCGACGCAGGCACCAACCGGGTCGATCGAACCATCATAGGAGATCACGGCGATCTTGGCGCGCGAACCGGGGTCGCGGGCGACGGCCTTGATCTCGATGATACCATCGTAGATCTCGGGCACTTCCATCTTGAACAGCTCGGCCATGAATTCCGGCGCGGTGCGGCTGAGGAAGATCTGCGGGCCACGGGTCTCGCGGCGCACGTCCTTGACATAGCAGCGCACCCGGTCGTTGGGGCGGTAGCTCTCGCGGCCGATCTTCTCGTTGCGGCGCAGGATCGCCTCGCCGCGGCCGATATCGACGATGATGTTGCCGTATTCCTCGCG
>NZ_JBFJVE010000129.1:0-9020 GCF_041624275.1 Shimia sp. | reverse complement strand
GGCGCCGTCGTTGCGGGCCAGCGCATTGCCGAGATCGAACACCCGCTGCACGTCCGGCGAGGACAGGATGATCCCGGCCATGCGCCCGAAGGGCGGCACCCCGGCATGGCGGCGTTCCTCGGCCTCGGCCCGCCAGAAGCCGGTCTCGTCCCCGGCGAGAATGGCGCGGATCACCGGGTGTTCGGGCTGGAAGGTCTGCAACATCGCCTCGCCGCGTTTCTCGCTGCGCCCGGCGCGCCCAGCCACCTGGCGCATCAGCTGGAAGGTGCGTTCGGCGGCGCGCAGGTCCGAGCCCTGAAGCCCGAGGTCGGCGTCGATCACCCCGACCAGCGTCAGCAGCGGGAAATTGTGCCCCTTGGCCACCAGCTGGGTGCCGATGACGATGTCGGCGCCGCCCTCGGCGATGGTGTTGATCCCCTCTTTCAGGGCCCGCGCCGAACCAAAGAGATCCGACGACAAGACCGCCAGCCGGGCCTCGGGGAACAGCTCCTGCGCCTCTTCGGCCAGCCGCTCCACCCCCGGCCCCACCGGCGCCAGCTTGTCCTCGACCTGGCACGAGGGGCAGGCCTCTGGCATCGGCTTGGACTCGCCGCACTGGTGGCAGACCAGCCGTTTCAGGAACCGGTGCTCGACCATGCGGGCGTCGCAATGGTCGCAGCCGATCTGGTGGCCGCAGGCGCGGCAGATGGTGACCGGCGCATAGCCGCGCCGGTTGATGAACAACAGGCTCTGCTCGCCGCGCTCGAGCCGCGCCGTGACCGCCGCCTGCAGGCTGGGCGAGATCCAGCGGTTGCGCGGCAGCGCCTCGGCGCGCATGTCGATGGCCTGCATCTGCGGCAGCACCGCGGCGCCATAGCGGCTGGTCAGCTCCAGCCGGCGGTATTTGCCGGCCTCGGCATTGGCCCAGCTTTCCAAGGACGGCGTCGCCGAGGCCAGCACCACCTGTGCGCCGCAGATGCTGGCCCGCAGCACCGCCATGTCGCGGGCATTGTACAAAACGCCATCCTCCTGCTTGTAGGAGGTGTCATGTTCCTCGTCGACGACGATCAGCCCGAGGTCGCGATAGGGCAGGAACAGCGCCGAGCGCGCGCCGATCACCAGCTGCGCCCCGCCCGCGCCGACCATCTTCCAGATCCGCCGCCGCTCGGTCATGGTGACGCCGGAATGCCATTCGGCGGGCCGGGTGCCGAACCGCGCCTCGACCCGGGTCAGGAACTCGGCGGTCAGCGCGATCTCGGGCAGCAGCACCAGCGCCTGCCGCCCCACCCGCAGGGTCTCGGCCACCGCCTCGAGATAGACCTCGGTCTTGCCCGAGCCGGTGACGCCGCGCAGCAGCGTGGTGCCATAGCGCCCCGAGCGCACGCCCGCGCGCAGCGCCGCGGCGCCGGCGGCCTGCTCGGGCGTCAGCGCCCTGGCGGCGAAATCGGGGTCGAGCCGCGCGAAGGGCAGATCGCGCGGGCTGTCCTCTTCGCGCACCACCCCCTGTTTCACCAGCCCCTTGACGACGCCCGAGGACACCCCCGCCAGCCCGGCCAGCTCGCCCAGCGTGAAGGCCAGACCGCCATGGTCGCCAAGCACCTCGAGCACCCGGCGCCGGGCGTCGGTCTGCCGGTCCGGCGCCCCCGTCCCCAGCCGGTAGACCCTGCGCATCGACGGCGGATCGGACAGGCCCGGCGCCCGTGTTGCCAGCCGCAGCATCGCATGCAGGGGCGTCAGCGTGTATTCGGCGGCGCGCTCGAGAAAGCGGCGCATCTCGTCGCGCATCGGCGCCAGGTCAAGCACCCGCTGCACGGCGCGGATCCGGGCCGGGTCGAAATCGCCGCGCCCCGCCCCCCAGACCACGCCCAGCACCCGGCGCGGCCCCAGCGGCACCTCGACGAAGGCGCCCTGGAAACAACCGCCTTCGGGCGCCCTGTAGTCGAGGAAACGGTCCAGCGGCTCGCTGGTCAGCACCGCCACCAGCGCGCCTTCCTGAAAATAGCTCGGCTCTTGCAAGAGTCCCCCAGACGCCCCGGGCGGGCCACCTTGCGCCGCCCCCGATTCGGCCAATACCGGCCCCGATCCCGCGCGGAATTCGGGCTTTCGGCAAGGCTAGCAATCGGGTAAAGGCAAGCCAAGCCATGTTCACGACATCAAAGGATGCGACCGATGAAATTCTTCGTAGACACCGCCGAAATCGACGCCATTGCCGAACTCAACGACCTTGGCATGGTTGACGGCGTCACCACCAACCCCTCGCTGATCAAGAAGTCGGGCCGCGACATTCTCGAGGTCACGAAAGAGATCTGCGCCCTGGTCGACGGGCCGGTCTCGGCCGAGGTCACCGCCACCGAGGCCGAGGCGATGATCGCCGAGGGCCGCAAGCTGGTCGAGATCGCCGACAATATCGCGGTCAAGGTGCCGCTGACCTGGGACGGGCTCAAGGCCTGCAAGGCGCTGAGCGACGACGGCCATATGGTCAATGTCACCCTGTGTTTCTCGGCCAATCAGGCGCTCCTGGCGGCCAAGGCCGGCGCCACCTTCATCTCGCCCTTCCTGGGGCGTCTTGATGACATCAACCTCGACGGCACCGACCTCATCGCCGACATCCGCCAGATCTATGACAACTACGGTTTCGAGACCGAGATCCTTGCCGCCTCGATCCGCACCGTCAACCACGTCAGCCAATGCGCCCTGATCGGCGCCGACGTGATGACCGCGCCGCCGGCCGTCATCAAGGCGATGGTCAACCACCCGCTGACCGACAAGGGGCTCGATGCCTTCCTCGCCGACATCAAGGCCGCCGGCATCAAGATCCTCTGAGCCCCGGCTTTCTCTTGCCGGAAATATCCCGGGGAGCGTCGCCTTTCGCAACGAAAGGCGACGTGGGGCAGCGCCCCTGCCCCGGACCGGGATCAGGACCGGGGCCGGGACCGGGGCAATCCGGGACAATCCTCGCGAAAAAGATGAGGAAATCCGCGCCCGGCTCTGCTAGAGTCGCGCCAAACAAGACGAGGCCCGCATGAGCAGCTTGCCCCTAATCGACGACGCCCTGCGCGAAAAGATCATCGCCGAACCGGATGTGATCCTCGAGGATCAGGACCTGATGAAGGCGCTGATCGCGGCCAATGAAAAGACCATGGGCGGCAATATCGTCGACCTGCGCGGCATCGCCATGGAACGGCTCGAGGCGCGGCTCGACCGGCTCGAGGACACCCACCGCAGCGTCATCGCCGCCGCCTATGAGAACCTCGCCGGCACCAACCAGGTGCACCGCGCCATCCTGCGCATGCTCGACCCGGTCGAGTTCGAATCCTTCCTGCATGACCTCGGCGGCGAAGTGGCCGAGATCCTGCGCGTCGACGCGGTGCGGCTGGTGCTCGAATCGGTGCAGTCCGAGGACGACCCGGCGATCAAGCGCCTTGGCGACGTGCTCTCGGTGGCCGAACCGGGATATATCGACGACTACCTGACCGGCGGGCGCAACGTGCCGCTGCGCCAGGTCACCCTGCGCCAGATCCAGGGCGCCGCCGAAAGCGTCTATGGCGCGCGCGCCGACTGGATCCGCTCCGAGGCCTGCCTGAAGCTGGATTTCGGCGCCGGGCGGCTGCCCGGTCTCTTGGCGCTCGGCGCCGAGGATCCGCACCAGTTCACGCCGCAGCAGGGCACCGATCTTCTGGCCTTTTTCGCCGGCGTCTTCGAACGCGCCATGCGGCGCTGGCTGTCGTGATCTCGCCGGCGGCCGGCGACGCCCTGCAGGGCTGGCTGGCCAATCGCGCGGCGCTGGCCGGTGCCTCGCCGAACACGCTCAAGGCCTATCGCGCCGATCTGGTCGATTTCCTTGCCTTCATGACCGCCCACAAGGGCGCGCCGCAGGGGCTGGGCGGGGTGAAACAGGTCGGCGTCAGCGACATGCGCGCCTGGATGGCCCATACCCGCGCCGGCGGCGTCGCGGCATCCTCGCTGGCGCGCAAGCTGTCGGCGGTCAAGAGTTTCTATCGCTGGCTCTGCGACCGCGAGGGGTTCGACGCCACCGCCGTGCTGCAGATGCGCAGCCCCAAGTTCCAGCGCCGGCTGCCGCGCCCGCTCGACCCCGCCGCGGCGCGGGCGGTGATCGACACCGTCGAGTTGCAGTCGCAGACCCCATGGGTGGCGGCCCGCGACGTGGCGGTGGTGACGCTGCTTTACGGCTGCGGGCTGCGGATCTCCGAGGCGCTGGGGCTCGACGCCGACGCCGCGCCGCTGCCGGCGGTGCTGCGCATTCTCGGCAAGGGCGGCAAGGAACGGCTGGTGCCGGTGATCGACGCCGCCCGCGACGCGGTTACTGCCTATCTGCGGCTCTGCCCCTATCCGCCGGAACCCGGGGCGCCGCTGTTTCGCGGGGTGCGCGGCGGGCGCCTGTCGCCGCGCCAGGTCAGCGGCCTGATGCAGGCGACGCGGATGCAGCTCGGCCTGCCGGCCAGCGCCACGCCGCATGCGCTGCGCCACAGTTTCGCCACCCATCTGCTGGAGGCCGGCGGCGACCTGCGCGCGATCCAGGAACTGCTCGGCCATGCCTCGCTGTCGACCACCCAGGCCTATACCGCCGTCGACGGCGCGCATCTGATGGAGGTCTATCGCCGCAGCCATCCCAAGGCCTGAGCCGGGCCGCCGCGAAAGAAGACGGCGGCGCCGGTCAATGGTGCTTTTCATGCAGAATCGCTTCTGTTACAGAGGCGTGCCCGGCCCGTCCGGGCCCGAGCGGCCCCGTAGCTCAACTGGATAGAGCAATTGACTTCTAATCAATAGGCTGAGGGTTCGAGTCCTTCCGGGGTCGCCATTTTCACCCGACGCGACGGCACGGCACGGCGCCGGCCCTCGACCTTGGTCGCGGCTTCGCGCTAAGCTGCGCCGAGCAGCGGGGAAGAGGCAGACGATGACGCAAGACAGCGCGGAACAGGGCGAGAAACCGGGGGCCATCCCGACCAATCTGCGCCCGCTTCTGGTCCTCGAGGCGATGGCATCGGCCGGGGTTCCGATCACCCCGACCGAGGTCAACCAGAGCCTCGGCCTGCCCAAGCCGACGATCCACCGCCTGTTCGCCACGCTCGAGGCCGAGGGCTTCATCCAGCGCGAGATCGACGGGCGCAGCTATTCGCCCGGCCGCCGGCTGCGCGGCCTGTCCACCGGCATCCTGTCGTCGCTGCGCATCCGCACTTCGCGGGTGGCGATCCTGACCCGGCTTGCCGAACAGGTCGGCGAGACCTGCAACCTGGCGCTGCCGGACCGCGACGCCATGGTCTATCTCGACCGGGTCGAGACCAAATGGCCGCTGCGCATCCAGCTGCCGATCGGCACGCGGGTGCCCTTCTACTGCACCGCCAGCGGCAAGATGTACCTCAGCAGCCTCGACAGCCGCCACCTGCGCTCCTATGCGCGCGCCGCCGCCCTGACCGCGCGAACCGGGGCGACGATCACCGACCCCGAGGCGCTGATCGCCGAGGTCCAGCAGGTGCGCCGCTGCGGCCATGCCACCGACGCCGGAGAATTCATGGAGGGGATGATCGCGGTCGCGGTGCCGATTCTCGACCCCAATGGCCGGCTGGTCTCGACGCTGTCGATCCACGCCCCCGAACAGCGCCTGTCGCTGGCGGCGGCGCTGGGGCATCTTGAGGTGCTGAAGGACACCGCGCGGCAGTTGTCGGGGCTGCTGAGCGCCCCCTAGGCAGAGCTCGCGTCGGCCGTGGTCCTGCCGGCAGCGGCCCCGCCCAGAGCCGCCATCACCTCGGCCGCCACCTGCAGCGCGATCACCTCGGGGCGCTTGTCGCCGCCGCCGCCGCCGCCCGTGACACCACCGGCGCCGATCGGACAGGTCAGCCCGTCAAGCGACAGGCCGGTTCCCGTGGCCCGGCACCAGCTTTGCAGCCGCGCCCGCTTGGTCGCCGAGCCGATCATCCCGACATAGGCGGCATCACCACGCCCGAGGGCCGCCGCGACCAGCAGGAAATCAAGCCCGTGATCGTGGGTCAGAACGATATAGGCGCTGCCCGCAGGCGCCGCCGCGATCTCGGCCTCGGGCAGCGCCGAAAGCCGGGTTTCGACACGGGCGCCGCAGCGGGCCAGCTCTTCGGTGCGCGAATCGATCAGCCGGCAGCGCACCGGCAGGTGCTGCAACAGGTCGGCCAGCGCCCGCCCGACATGCCCCGCCCCCAGCACCAGCACCTGCGGCCACGCGGCCTCGGCGCGCCGCATCCGCGCCAGCGCCGCTTCGCGGTCGGCGGGCGCCATGGCGCGCAATTCAACCCGCACCCTGCCGCCGCAGCACTGGCCGCTGTCGGGGCCGAGCGTGATCTCGAGCGTCGCGCCAGTGTCGCCAGTGTCGCCTGTGTCGCCGCTGCCCAGCATGGCGCGGGCGCGGGCGATCACCTCATGTTCCAGCCGGCCGCCGCCGATGGTGCCGAACAGCGCCTCGGGGGCGACATGCATCACCGCGCCGGCATCGCGCGGCGACGAACCCTCGACCCGGGTCAGCCGCGCCTCGACCAGCGCCGCCTGGCGGGCGAGGAACACCGCGAAATCCGTCGCCCGCATGGTCTCAGCCCCGCTTCAGCCGCTCGACCGCCATCAGCACCCGTTCCGGCGTCGCCGGCGTGTCGAGACGCGGGCAGTGGCGATAATCGGCCACCGAGGCCACCGCCATCGACAGCGCCTCGAGCACCGAGATGCCGAGGATGAAGGGCGGCTCGCCCACCGCCTTGGAGCGCTTGATCGTCGGTTCGCGGTTCTGCGACCAGTCGGCGAGCGCGACATTGAAGATGCGCGGCCGGTCCGAGGCCAGCGGGATCTTGTAGGTCGAGGGCGCATGGGTGCGCAGCGCGCCGCTGTCGTCCCACCACAGCTCTTCGGTGGTCAGCCAGCCCATGCCCTGGACAAAGGCGCCCTCGACCTGGCCGAGGTCGATCGCCGGGTTCAGCGAGCGGCCGACATCGTGCAGAATGTCGGTGCGCTCGACAAGATATTCGCCGCTCAGCGTGTCAATGCTGACCTCGCTGCAGGCGGCGCCATAGGCAAAGTAGTAGAAGGGCCGCCCCTTGCCCGCGGCCCGGTCCCAGTGGATGCCCGGCGTCTTGTAGAAACCGGCGGCCGACAGCTGCACCCGCGCCAGATAGGCGCGTTTGACGAAATCGCCGAAATCCAAGAGCTCGGCCCCGATGCGCACCCGGTTGGGCAGGAATTCGACCGCATCGGCCGCGACGCCCCATTCGGCGGCGGCGAAAGCGACCAGCCGCGCCTTGATCTGGTTGCAGGCATCCAGCGCCGCCATGGCGTTGAGGTCCGAGCCGCTCGAGGCCGCCGTGGCCGAGGTGTTGGGCACCTTCTCGGTGGTGGTCCGGGTGATCTTGATCCGGCCGATATCGACCTGCAGCGCCTCGGCCACCACCTGCGCCACCTTGGTGTTCAGCCCCTGCCCCATCTCGGTGCCGCCATGGTTGAGATGCACCGAGCCGTCCTTGTAGAGATGCACCAGCGCCCCGGCCTGGTTGTACCAGGTGGCGGTGAAGGAAATGCCGAATTTGACCGGGGTCAGGGCGATGCCCCGGCGGATGATGCCGCCCGTGGCATTGTGGTCCAGAACCGCCCTGCGCCGCGCCTGATAATCGGCGCTGTCTTCCAGTTCGTCGACCAGCCGGGCGATGATATTGTCGCTGACCTGCTGGTGATAGGGCGTCAGGTCGCGCCCCGGGCCGCCGTAGAAATTGGCCCGGCGCACCTCGAGCGGATCCTTGCCCAGCGCATAGGCGATCTCTTCGATCATGCGTTCGGCGGCCAGCGCCCCCTGCGGGCCGCCAAAGCCGCGAAAGGCGGTGTTGGAGACGGTGTTGGTCTTCATCGGCTGGCTGGTCAGCCGCACATGGGGATAGAAATAGGCATTGTCGGCATGGAACAGCGCCCGGTCGGTGACCGGCCCCGAAAGATCGGCGGCCCAGCCGCAGCGGGCGGCGAAATCGCCGCGCACCGCCGCGATCCGGCCGGCGTCGTCGAAACCGACCTCGTAATCGACGACGAAATCGTGGCGCTTGCCGGTGGCGATCATGTCCTGATCGCGGTCGGGCCTTATCTTGACCGGGCGCTGCCAGCGTTTCGCGGCCAGCGCCGCGACGGCGCAGAACAGGTTCATCTGGCTTTCCTTGCCGCCGAAACCGCCGCCCATGCGCCGCACGTTGACCACCACCGCGTTCGAGGGCACGCCCAGCACATGGGCCACCACGTGCTGCGCCTCGGAAGGGTGCTGGGTCGAGGCATGCAGGGTCACGTCGTCATCCTCGCCGGGGATGGCAAAGGCGATATGGCCCTCGAGATACATGTGGTCCTGGCCGCCGATCACCATCTGCCCGGCGATGCGGTTGCCGGCCCGTGGCATGGCCTCGTCGACGGCGCCGCGCGACAGGGTCAGGTTGTCGGTGACATGGGGGTAGCCGGCCGCGCGCGCGGCGGTCACGTCCAGCGCATGGGGCAGCGCCTTGCAGTCCACCACCGCCAGCGCCGCCGCGCGCCGCGCGGTGTCGCGGCTGTCGGCGATCACGGCAAAAAGCGGCTGGCCGTGAAACGCGATGGTGCCGGTGGCAAACAGCGGCTCGTCGCCGCAGCCGGTGGCGCTGATGTCATTGGCGCCGGGAATATCGGCCGCCGTCAGCACGCCGACCACGCCGGGCAGGGCGCGCACCGCGTCGAGATCAATGCCGTCGAGCCGCGCATGGGCGACCTCGGACAGGCCGAGACAGGCATGCAGCGTGCCCGCCGGTTCGGCGATGTCGTCGGTATATTCGGCGCGGCCGGTGACATGCTTGACGGCGCTGTCATGGGCCAGGTCGTGGCCGGCGGCGCCGTGGATGGTGGCGGTCTGTTTCATGTCTTTCCCCATGTCGCCCGGCTCACGCGCGCAGCCGCAGCGCCGCCGCCGGCCCGCCCTTTTGCTCGAGCCGGAAGCGGCGCAGCAGGTTGCCGGCCACGGTGAGGCGGTATTCGGCGCTGGCCCGCCAGTCGCTGAGCGGCGTGAAGTC
>NZ_JBFJVE010000128.1:0-9032 GCF_041624275.1 Shimia sp. | reverse complement strand
GGCGGCGCGGCCGGGGCGCGGCGGGCGGCCGGGCGAATCTTGTTGACCCAGGGTAAAGCAATCGCGGCGCGGGCCCTTTGAACTGCGGCAAATCTGCCGATTTCAGACCCCCGGAAAGCGGGAATTGGTAAGGTTTTGTGGCCGGTTGGGAAATATTCTTGCCGAAAGTGGCTAGCAGGTGAACAAAATGATCGAGGTCGCTTGCCATTTGGAATCCATGCTCGCTATGCTCGGGTCAGCAAGCAGCAGACTTGATGATCGGACAGGCCGCATTTACACCCCTCGCTCCCCGTGGTTTGATCGGTCATCAAGGCTGCTTGCGGCACTTTTTCCCAGGCATTCGGACCCCGCGCGGCCAATCTCTGCTTGCCCGCGTCACGGGAATCCCGGATAAAGCCCCGAGACCAAGGAGATTGCCATGATCGCGCGCATTTACCAGCCCGCCCGCAACGCCATGACCTCGGGTCAGGCCAAGACCCGCTACTGGGTGCTTGAATTCGCCCCCGCCGAAGCGCTGGACATTGATCCGCTGATGGGCTGGGTCGGATCGGGAGACACCCAGAGCCAGGTCAAGATGCGCTTTGACAGCAAGCAGGCGGCACTGGACTATGCCAAGGAAAACGGCATCGAGGCGCAGGTCGTCGAGCCCAACAAGCGCCGGCCCAACATCCGCGCCGGCGGCTATGGCGAGAACTTCGCCACCAACCGCAAGGGCCCCTGGACGCACTGAGCGACCCTTTCGGTCAACCCCTTGTGGGGAAACGAAAAAACCCGCCGATCCGGCGGGTTTTCTTTTGTCTGGAAGGGGGGCGCCGCGGTCAGCGGATCTCGCCCATGCAGAGGTATTTCATCTCGAGGAAATCCTCGGTGCCGTATTTCGACCCCTCGCGCCCCAGCCCCGACTGCTTGATGCCGCCGAAGGGGGCGACCTCGGTCGAGATCAGCCCGGTGTTGATGCCGACCATGCCCGACTCGAGCGCCTCGGCGACGCGCCAGACCCGCGCCAGGTCGCGGCTGTAGAAATACGAGGCAAGGCCGAACTCGCTGTCATTGGCCAGGGCCACGACCTCGGCCTCGTCGGTGAATTCGAACAGCGGTGCCACCGGGCCGAAGGTCTCTTCGCGCGAGACCACCATGTCGGGTGTGACGCCGGTGAGAACCGTGGGTTCGAAGAAGGTTCCGCCAAGCGGCGAGGGCACGCCGCCGCTGTGGATCGCGGCCCCCTTGGCGGTGGCGTCGGCGATATGGTCCTGCACCTTGTCCAGCGCCGCCCGGTTGATCAGCGGCCCGGTGGTGACGCCCTCGGCAAAGCCGTCGCCGATGGTCAGCTTGCGGGTGGCGGCGGCCAGTTTCTCGGCAAATTCGTCGTAGACCTCGGACTGGACGTAGATGCGGTTGGCGCAGACGCAGGTCTGGCCGTTGTTGCGGAACTTGGCGATCATCGCGCCCTCGACGGCGGCGTCGATATCGGCGTCGTCGAAGACGATGAAGGGGGCGTTGCCGCCCAGTTCCAGCGAGAGTTTCTTGATCGTGTCGGCGCATTGCTGCATCAGGATCTTGCCCACGCGGGTCGAGCCGGTGAAGGTGATCTTGGCCACTTTCGGGTTGGCGCAAAGCTCTTGGCCGATCGCCGAGGCATCGGACGAGGGGATGACGTTCAGCACCCCGGCAGGAATGCCGGCGCGTTCGCCGAGCACCGCCATCGCCAGCGCCGACAGCGGTGTCAGCTCGGCGGGGCGGGCGATGAAGCTGCAGCCCACCGCCAGCGCCGGCGCCACCTTGCGGGCGATCATCGCGTTGGGGAAGTTCCACGGGGTGATCGAGCCGACCACGCCGACCGGCTGTTTCAGCACCACGATGCGCTTGTCGCGCTGGTGGCCGGGGATGACGTCGCCATAGATGCGCTTGGCCTCTTCGGCGAACCATTCGACGAAGGAGGCGCCATAGAGGATCTCGCCGCGCGCCTCGGGCCAGGGCTTGCCCATCTCGGCGGTGAGGATGGTGGCCAGGTCGTCGGCGTTTTCCAGCATCAGGTCGTACCATTTGCGCAGCACCGCGCCGCGTTCCTTGCCGGTCCAGGCCGCCCAGTCCTTCTGCGCCGCATGGGCGGCATCGATGGCGGCGGCGGTGTCGGCCACGTCGAGGTCGGTGACATGGGCGATGGTCTCGCCGGTGGCCGGGTTGGTGACCGCGAAATGCCGGCCGGTGTCGATCCAGGCGCCGTTCACATAGGCGCGGGTTTCCAGCAGCGACGGGTCGTTCAGCTTCAGTTTCGCGACGTCGGTGTCGAGCATCTCGGCATCCTTTCCTGCCGCGCGCAGGCGCTGCTGCGGCGGTCTCTTTCGGTGTGATCCCCGGGGGCACGGCCCCTGTGGGGTGTTGAAAGAGCCTATTGCCTTCGTCTATGCTGCGATAGCCTGTTTCTTCGGCCTGCCAAGTCATTGAAACAGAGGGGCGAAAAATTTCATGTTAGCGGATATTCAACATGTCGACATCGGATTACGAGGATCTGGCGCTGGGGGTGCGGCTGCGGGCGCTGCGTGAACAGGCCGGCCTGTCGCAGCGGGCGCTGGCCAAGAAGGCCGGGGTCACCAATTCGACCATCTCGCTGATCGAGTCGGGGCGGATGAACCCTTCGGTGGGGGCGCTGCGGCGGATTCTCGAGGGCATTCCGGTCGGCCTGTCCGAGTTCTTCGCCTATGAGCCCGAGCCCGAGAAGACGGTGTTCTATGCCGCCGAGGAGCTGACCGAGATCGGCAAGGGCGGGGTGTCGTTGCGCCAGGTCGGCAAGACCCTGATCGGGCGGTCGCTGATGATCCTGCGCGAGACCTATGCGGTCAATGCCGATACCGGGCGGGTGATGTATGACCACGAGGCCGAGGAGGGCGGGATCGTGATCTCGGGCCGGGTCGAGGTCACGGTGGGCGACCAGCGCAAGGTGCTGGGGCCGGGGGATGCCTATTACTTCGACAGCCGCACGCCGCATCGGTTCCGCCAGGTCGGGCCCGAGAAATGCGTCGTGGTCAGCGCCTGCACGCCGCCGACCTTCTGAGACCTCAGGCGGCGGGCACGGCCAGCACCCGGCCGACCAGAAAGGCGACCGCCTCGGCCCGGTCGAGGGGCTGGCCGAGTTCGCTGACCCGGAAGGCCCAATGTTCGGCGCTGCCGAAGATCATGTCGCGCAGCATGTCCGGGCGCAGCCCCGGAGCCACCTCGCGGGCGGCGATCAGCGCCTCGAGGCAGGTCTGGAAAACGCGGGTATAGTCGCGGTTGAGATGGCGGAAGGCGGGGGTCATGCTGGCATCACAATAGCGGCCGTAATGGGCGAAGACCCGGACCAGCTGCCAGGAGCGCAGCAGTTCTTGCAGGTGCAGGTCGATCAGCATGGCCAGCCTTTGGCGCGGCGCGGGCTGGCGGGCGGTGATCTCTTGGGCGCGGGCGATCAGCATCGCGTAGTGATCCTGCATCAGCGCATGCAGCAGGCCCTTCTTGCTGCCGAAATGGGCAAAGACCGACCCCTCGGCAATGCCCGCCAAACGGGCGATGTCCTGGGTGCGGCTGTCTTCATAGCCCTGCGCCGCGATCAGCTCGCGCGCCGCATCAAGGATCTTTCGGCGCGTCTGGGTGGCCCGTTTCTGCGGGGCACGGCGTTGGTTTTGCGCGGATTTTTCAGGCGGCGGGGCAGGCGAGGCGGGCATGGGCGACCTTCGGGACGTGACGTTCGGAGTTGATTTTTACACAAAAATGAGTCGAACTCAATTTAAGGAGGCTCGGCCATGACGCTCTTTCAGTCGAAACTGGACACCCGGTCGCAGGACTATGCGCAGAACCGCCATGAGATGCTGGCGCTGGTCGCCGGGCTGGAGGCGCTGGAAGAGCGCGCCCGGGCGGGGTCGGAAGGCAATGCGGCGCGGTTCGCGGTGCGCGGCCAGATCAGCCCGCGCGAAAGGCTGGCGCGGCTGATCGACCGGGGCTCGCGCTTTGTCGAACTGTGCAACCTCGCGGGATACAGCGAGATTCCCGACGACCCCGAGGCGCAGCTTCCGGGCGGCTCGCAGCTGGCGGGGATCGGTTTCGTCTCGGGCACGCGCTGCATGATCGTGGTCAATGACAGCGGCATCGCGGCCGGGGCGCTGAACCTGGCCGGGTCGCGCAAGATCCTGCGCTGCCAGCAGATCGCCTTGGACAACAAGCTGCCGTTTCTGCATCTGGTGGAAAGCGCCGGGGCCAACCTGATGCAGTACCGGCTGGACCATTTCGTCGAGGGCGGCGAGATGTTCGCCAACCTGGCGCGGCTCAGCGCCGCCGGGATCCCGGTGATCACCGTGCTGCACGGCTCGTCGACGGCGGGCGGCGCCTATATGCCGGGCCTGTCGGATCAGGTGATCGCGGTCAGGGGCAATGCCCGGGCCTTTCTTGGCGGCCCGCCGCTGGTCAAGGCGGCGACCGGCGAGATCGCCACCGACGAAGAGCTTGGCGGTGCGGCGCTGCATGCCGGGATCACCGGGCTGATCGAATATCTTGCCGAGGACGACGTGTCGGCGATCGGTGTTGCGCGCGAGGTGGTGGCGCGGCTGGACTGGAACCGTGAGCGGCCGGGGGGCGCCGGGGCGGCGCATGCCGAGCCGCTCTATCCGGCGGACGAGCTGGCCGGGCTGGTGCCGGTCGACTTCCGCCGGCCCTATGATATGCGCGAGGTGGTGGCGCGGCTGGTGGACGGTTCGGATTTTCTCGAGTTCAAGCCGGGCTATGGCGCGGCCACGGTCTGCCTGCAGGCGCGGGTGCGGGGCCGGGCCTGCGGTGTCATCGGCAACAATGGTCCGATCGACAACGAGGGGGCGACCAAGGCCTCGCATTTCATCCAGATGTGCTGTCAGGCCGGCACGCCGATCCTCTATTTGCAGAACACCACCGGCTATATGGTCGGCACCGCCTCGGAGCGGGGCGGCATGATCAAGCATGGCGCCAAGATGATCCAGGCGGTGGCGACGGCCAGCGTGCCGCAGATCACGCTGATGATCGGGGCCAGTTTCGGGGCCGGAAACTATGGCATGTGCGGGCGCGGCATGGGGCCGTCTTTCGTATTCAGCTGGCCCAATGCGCAGGTCGGCGTCATGGGGCCGCAGCAGGCGGCGCGCACCATGTCGATCGTCGCCGAGGAGGCGGCGGCGCGCAGGGGCGTGACCCCGGATGCGGAAAAGCTGAAGGCGCAGGAGGCGCGGATCGAGGCGCTGTTTTCGATGCAGAGCAGCGCCTTTCACAATTCCGGCAAGCTGCTGGATGACGGGGTGATCGACCCGCGCGACACCCGCGCCCTGCTGGGCGAGCTGCTGGCGCTTGTGGCCGAGGCGGCGGCGCGCGAACTGCGCCCGGTGAGTTTCGGCGTGGCGCGGCACTGAGGGGGGGCGGCATGGGCTTTGACACGATCCTGGTGGCCAATCGCGGCGAGATCGCGCTGCGCATCATCGCCACGCTGCGGCAGCAGGGCTATCGCAGCGTCGCCGTCTATTCCGAGGCCGACCGCGACGCGCCGCATGTGGCGGCGGCGGACCGGGCGGTCTGTCTCGGGCCGGCGGACAGCGCGCGTTCCTATCTCGACGGCGCGGCGATCATCGCGGCGGCGCGCCGCACCGGCGCCGGGGCGGTGCACCCGGGCTACGGCTTTCTGTCGGAAAACGCCGATTTCGCCGCAAGCTGCGCCGAGGCCGGGCTGGTCTTTATCGGCCCCGATCCGCAGGCGATCCGCATCATGGGCGACAAGGCGCGGGCGCGGGCGGCGATGGAGGCGGCCGGTGTTGCCTGCCTGCCGGGCGATGCCGGCGCCGATCAGCGCCCCGAGGCATTGGCGCGGGCGGCGGGCGGGATAGGCTATCCGGTGATGCTGAAGGCGGCGGCGGGGGGCGGCGGCAAGGGCATGCGGCTGGTGCAGCGCGCCGAGGATTTCGCGCCGGCGCTGGCGCTGGCCCGATCCGAGGCCGAGGCGGCCTTTGGCTCTGGTCACATGCTGATCGAGCGGGCGCTGGTGGCGCCGCGCCATGTCGAGGTGCAGATCCTTGCCGACCGGCATGGCACCGTCCTTTATCTGGGCGAGCGCGACTGTTCGGTGCAGCGGCGGCATCAGAAGGTGCTGGAAGAGGCGCCGGCGCCGGGGCTGAGTGCAGAATTGCGGGCCCGCATGGGGGCGATGGCGGTGCAGGCGGCCGGGGCGGTCGACTATGTGGGGGCCGGCACGGTCGAGTTTCTTTTGACGTCTTCGGGGGAATTCTTCTTCCTCGAGATGAACACGCGGTTGCAGGTCGAACACCCGGTGACCGAGATGGTGACCGGCATCGACCTTGTGGACTGGCAGATCCGCATCGCGCAGGGCGAGGCGCTGGCCATGGCGCAGGCGGATCTGGCGCCCCGGGGCTGGGCGATCGAGGCGCGGCTTTATGCCGAGGATCCGGCCGGCGGCTTTCTGCCCAGCAGCGGGCCGGTGCTGCGGCTGGAGCTGCCGCAGGGCGCCGGGCTGCGCTGTGACATGGGGGTTGCCGAGGGCGGCGAGGTGACGCCGCATTACGACCCGATGCTGGGCAAGATCATCGCCCATGGCGCAAGCCGCGACGAGGCCCGGCGGCGGCTGCTGGCGGCGCTGCGGGCGCTGGTGCTGTTCGGGCCGGTGACCAATCAGGGTTTCCTGATCCGGGCGCTGGAGCACCCGGCCTTTGCCGCCGGCGCGGTGGCGACCGATTTCATCCCCCGCCATCTGGCGCCGCCCGAGGCGCGCGCCGCGCCCGAGCCCGAGAATGTGGCGCTGGCGGCGGCGCTGCTGTTCACGGCGGTGGCCGAGGCGGAGGAGCCGCGGCTGTCGCGGCCGGCGCACTATCTTTTCGACGGCCCCGGGGGGCCGATGCCGGTGGTGGTGCGGCGGCGCGAGAGCGGCCTTTGCGTCGACTGTGGCGGGCAGTCGCACCGGTTCGCGGCGCTGCGCCATGACGGGCGCCACTGGCAGGGCGAAGCCGGCGGCGAGCGGCTGGCCGGGGCGGCGCTGCTGCGGGGCGGAACCGAGATCTGGCTGGCCCGCGACGGGCAGATTTTGCATCTGGCGGACCGGGCGGGCGGCGCCGGGGCCATGACCGGCGGCGGCGATGCCGGCGCCCTGCGGGCGCCGATGCACGGCCGCGTGGTGGCGCTGGCGCTGGCCGAGGGGGCGCCGGTGCGCCGGGACCAGCCGCTGCTGGTGCTGGAGGCGATGAAGATGCAGCACAGCCTGAGGGCGGCGGCCGAAGGGGTGCTGGCGCGGCTGCTGGTGGCTGAGGGCGATCAGGTCGCGGCGGGGCAGCTTCTGGCCGAGATCACCACCGAACCCGCCACCGATCCCGCCACCGAGAGCAGCACCGAGAGCAGCACCGAGACCGGCACCGAGAGCAGCACCGAGACCGGCACCGAGAGCAGCGCCGAGACCGGCACCGAGAGCAGCACCGAGACCGGCACCGAACCCGCCACCGAGACCGGAACCGAGGCCCGGACCGGAGAGCTGCCATGAGCCGCCGCGTCTCGATTGCCGGGGCCTCGGGCATGTGGGGCGATTCCACGCTGGCCACGGCGCAGCTGCTGCGGGCGCCGGATCTTGATTATATCACCTATGAATGCCTCGCCGAGATCACCATGGCGGTCATGACCCGGGCGCGCCAGAAGGACCCGCAGGCGGGCTATGCCACCGATGTGATCTCCGATCTGATCCCGCGCCATCTGGCCGAGATCGCGCAGCGCGGCATCCGCATCGTCACCAATGCCGGCGGCGTCAACCCGCAGGCGGCGGCGCGGGCCTTGCGCGCCAAGCTGCAAGAGCTGGGACTGCCGCTGAAGATCGCCACCGTGTCCGGCGATGACGCGATGCCGCATCTGGCGCAATTGCGGGCCGCTGGCTTGCGCGGGATCGACAGCGGCGCGCCGCTGCCCGAGGCGCCGATCAGCGCCAATGCCTATCTCGGTGCCTTCCCGATTGCGGCGGCGCTGGCGGCCGGGGCCGATATCGTCATCACCGGCCGGGTGGTCGACAGCGCCCTGACGCTGGGGCCGCTGATCCATGAGTTCGGCTGGGGCGCGGAGGATCTCGACCAACTGGCCCAAGGCGCCTTGGCCGGGCATCTGATCGAATGCGGGCCGCAGTCGACCGGCGGGCTGGTCACCGACTGGGAAGAGGTGGCGAGCTGGGCCGATGTCGGCTTTCCGATCGTGCGGGTGGCGGCGGATGGGGCGTTTCAGCTGACCAAGCCGCCGGGCAGCGACGGGCGGGTCAGCGTCAAGAGCGCCACCGAGCAGCTGCTTTACGAGATCGGCGATCCGGCGGCCTATCTGCTGCCGGATGTGAGCTGTGATTTCACCGGCGTGCAGATCACCCAGACCGGGGAAGACGTGGTGTCGCTCAGCGGTGCCCGGGGACGTGCCGCGCCGGCGATGCTCAAACTGTGCAGTCAGGAGGCGCGCGGCTGGCGCATGCAATGGCTGGTGTCGGTCGTGGGGCGCGATGCGGTGGCGCGGGCGCGGCGCACCGCCGACGACCTGATGACCCGACTGCGCGCGCTGCTGCGCGCTGCGGGGCTGGCGGATTTCTCGGACACCTCGGTGGAGGTTCTGGGCAGCGAGCAGAGCTATGGCCCGCATGGGCGCGCCGGGGCCGCGCGCGAGGTGGTGCTGAAACTGGCGCTGGCGCATGTCGAGCGCGCGGCGCTGGAGCTGGCGGCGCGCGAGATGCCCTCGATCGGGCTGGCGATGGCGCAGGGGCTGTCGGCGGGCGGCGCCGGGCGGCCGCGCCCCTCGCCGATGATCCGGCTCAGGTCGTTCCTGGTGCCGAGGGCGCTGTTCCGGCCGCAGGTGGAACTGGATGGGGTGGCGGTTGCGTTCGCCGACCCGGTCCGGGGGCGCGCGGAGACCACAGGTTCGGCGCCCGACCCCGATCCCGACCCCGATCCGGACCCCGATCCCGACGCCGGCCCCGACCTCGACCATGCGCCGCGCCCGCCCGCCGGGGCGACGGTGACGCTGCCGCT
>NZ_JBFJVE010000127.1:0-9275 GCF_041624275.1 Shimia sp. | reverse complement strand
CGCGGATTGCCGAAAAGCTGGGCGTGACCGAGGCCACGGTGACCTTCCACATGGCGCGGGCGCGCGAGGCGCTGGGGGCGCAGACCCGGGAACACGCTTTGGCGCTGGCGCTGAAATACCAGCTGATCGCGCCCTAGGGGCACCGCCGGGGTGGCTGCGCCGGGGCGTGGCGGGACAGGGTGATTCGACCCCTGAAAGACCTATGAACATTCACAGCTTTGCGGCTTGGTCCGGATTTGCGACAGTTGAGCCGAGGTGTTCGGGGTGGGTCCCCACTGCTTCGTGCGCTTCGTGTTCCCGGACCAGTTTCGATCCGGTCGTGCTTGGTTTCGGTTTTAAGTAGGAAGACCATTTCAGACCCTTCGGAGAGGCGCCATCGGTGCCTCTCCTATTTCATTGCGCTGCCGGGCGTTTCGGCTGTGCGGGGGCCTGATCCGGCGGCCGGCCCGGCTCTGGTCGCACGGCACGGCTTGCCCGCGCCCGAGGGGTGGTTTATCACGCCCTTCGAACCTGTCTGAACGGAATGACCCATGCGCGCCGAAACCCAGAACACTGTTGCCAGAATTGAGAAATCGCTCGACCTGCTGCGCCAGCGGCTGGACTGGGAGACCGCGGCATACCGGCTCGAGGAATTCAACGCGCGGGTCGAGGACCCGGACCTCTGGAACGACCCCGAGGCGGCGCAGAAGCTGATGCGCGAACGCCAGACATTGGTCGACGCCATCGACACCTGCAAGTCGATCGAGACCGACCTCAGCGACAATATCGAGCTGATCGAACTGGGCGAGATGGAAGAGGACGACGAGGTCGTCAAGGAGGCCGAGGCGGCCCTGGTCGCGCTGGCCGAAAAGGCCGCCGAGAAGGAACTCGAGGCGCTGCTCGACGGCGAGGCCGACGGCAATGACACCTTTCTCGAGATCAACTCGGGCGCCGGCGGCACCGAAAGCTGCGACTGGGCCTCGATGCTGGCGCGGATGTATGTCCGCTGGGCCGAGAAAAAGGGCTATAAGGTCGAGCTGCAGTCCGAGACCCCGGGCGAAGAGGCGGGCATCAAATCCGCCGCCTACAAGATCTCGGGCCACAATGCCTATGGCTGGCTGAAATCCGAAAGCGGCGTGCACCGGCTTGTGCGTATCTCGCCCTATGACTCGGCGGCCAAGCGGCACACGTCTTTCAGTTCGGTCTGGGTCTATCCGGTGGTCGACGACAATATCGAGATCGAGGTCAACCCGGCCGATATCCGCGTCGATACCTATCGCTCTTCGGGGGCCGGTGGTCAGCACGTCAACACCACCGACTCGGCGGTGCGCATCACCCACATCCCCACCGGGATCGTGGTCACCAGTTCCGAAAAATCCCAGCACCAGAACCGCGACATCGCCATGAAAGCCCTGAAATCAAGGCTTTACCAGCAGGAGCTGGATCGCCGCAACGCCGCCATCAACGAGGCCCACGAGGCCAAGGGCGATGCCGGCTGGGGCAACCAGATCCGCTCTTACGTGCTGCAGCCCTACCAGATGGTCAAGGATCTGCGCACCAGCTACGAAACCTCCGACACCAAGGGCGTTCTGGACGGCGACCTCGACGGTTTCATGGCCGCGACGCTGGCCATGGACGTGGCCGGCAAGAGCCGCGCCGACGCCCAGTCCGACGACTGACGACGCCGGGGTTGCTTCCGGAACTTGGCCGGCACGGGGGCGCCCCGCGCCGGTGCCGGGCAATGGCGGGGGCAGGGGGCTCCCGCCGCTGATGCCCGCCGATCCGGTTTTCCGGCTGCCCTTTCCGACCACGGAAACGGCGGTGATGCGCAAAATCGCATCCGGTGACGCTTCACATGTGCAGCAAACTTGATTTGTGGTCTCCAAGCGGTTCTTATCTCGGGTAAAAGCGCGCACAGGAGACATCGATGCCAGATCAGCCGAGTATGGGGGTTCCGCCTTTGGGCGGAGTGGATTTCGTCATGCTGAAGGGGGCCCTGTCGCGGGGCTGGAGCGACTTTCGGGCCCGGCCGGCCTATGGGCTCGCCTTTTCGGCATTCTACGTGCTGGCGGGCTGGGCGCTGGCCTGGGTCACGATGGCCACCGGCCAGACCTATTGGCTGGTCTTCGCCGCCATCGGCTTTCCGCTGATCGGGCCCTTTGCGGCGGTCGGACTTTACGAGGTGTCGCGCCGCATCGAACAGGGGCGCGAGATGGACGCGCCGGCGATCTTCGGCGTCATCGGCCGCCAAAGGCAGCGCCAGCTGCCCTCGATCTGCGCCGTCATCGTCATCGTCTTTCTGTTCTGGTTCTTTCTGGCACATATGATCTTCGCGCTGTTTCTCGGCCTGTCGACGATGACCAATGTCTCGAGCTCGTTCGAGGTCTACCTGACGCCCAGCGGGCTGATGATGCTGGCCGTCGGGACCGTGGTCGGCGCCGCCTTTGCGCTGCTGCTGTTCATGATAACGGTGATTTCGCTGCCGCTGCTTCTGGATCGCGAGGTGGATTTCGTCACCGCGATGATGACCAGCTTTCAGATCGTCACCGCGCATCCGCTTCAGATGCTGTTCTGGGCCGCCCTCATCGCCGGGCTGACCTTCGCCGCCTTGCTGCCGGCCTTTCTCGGCCTGTTCCTGGTGCTGCCCTTGCTGGGGCATGCCACCTGGCATCTCTATTCGCTGATGAAATCTGCCGGTTCCGCCGGCGACGACGCCGGCTGACGTTGGCCCTCGCGCCCGAGTCAAGGCAAGGCGAGTCAAGGCAGGGATCGTGTCCGTCCCGGTGGGTTCCGGTGCGGCTCGGCGGCGGGTGAACGCCCCTTGGCGTCAGGCGAAGGGCCGGTCCAGTTGCAGCAGCTTGCGATGATAGGGGATCAGGTCCTCGGCATTGCAGAACCCGACCGAGCGCGCCGCCGCGAGAACCGGTCCGGTTTTCGTGCCGAGATGCTCGTAGACCAGCCGCGCGGCACGACAGCCGTTGACGGTTTCACGCACCGTGCGGGTGGCATAGCCGATCCAGTAGTGGTTCTGGAACGAGGCAACCCGGCTGAGGTAGTTGAACGAGGTCGCCATGGTGCGCTTGTGCGATACGATGGCGGCGATCCCGTCTTCCTGCGGGAGCACCACACCGCGAAATTCGCGGGTCTCGGGATCGGTCGGAAGGCCCTGTTGGCGCATCGCCTCCTTGGCCTCGTAGCCGCGTATGAAAGTGTGCTTGTCCCGTCGGAAGACATAGACCAAGCCGATGATAATCAAGCCGGTTTCGATGAAGCTTGGCCGCGAGAAACGGTAGAACCCGTCGGGAAGCACATCCTGCGGGATCTCGGTCATCCCGGCGCCGAGATAGTCCGAGATCAACGGATGGTTGAGAACGCCGCGCTCGGTGTCCAGGTGGTCGATGGGCTCCAGCAGGATGCGCGCGTCGACGTCGAAAAAGGTGCAGATGCGATGCAGCACGTCGGGGCGCGGAAAACTCTCGCCCGACAGGTAGCGGTTGAATTGCGTGCGGTTGATCCCCAGTTCGCGGCAAAGCTGGGACACCGAGGGGTAGCGGTCGGCAAGCCTGCGCAGATTGGCGCCGAACATCTTGCGCAGATCGGCCGGAGAGGGGTCTGACTCCGGGAATTCCGGTGCGATGATCAATTCGGCCTCCAGTGGTCTTGCTCTGCTCAGCTTCGCTTCTGACGCGCATTGGAGGATGCCCGCCGGGGGTGGCTGACGCCAATTGGCGACATGCTGGCGCAGTTTGGCACCAAGTTGCGGCAATGTCGACACAATTTCGTCAGCATCGACGCGCAATTAATCATGTGCAGACGCCGTTTCATTTGTGAAACTCGGTATCGTGGCGAAAAGGAGTTTGAACTCAAATGCTTGGCGTAGTGCTTTGGAGTGACCCCAGCGAACGCAAAGCCGTAATCTGGTGCGAGGACCACGGCGATCTGGCCTATTTCAGCGACAGCGACAGCGATGGCGCTGCGGCGGAGATGCCGGAAATCGACGCCGGAGATCTGGTGGATTTCGACCTGTGTCAGGACACACACCTGCGGCGGGCCCGCAACCCGCGCCGGATCGATCAGGGGGCCTATGACGGAATCGCATCTCGTCTTCAGGTTGCGTCCTCTTGCCCGCAACCGGTGGCCGCGAACCAGCAGCAGACCGTGGCACAGGTCATTCCATTCATAAGAGAGAGAGCGGAAGCGCCGGCAAGGGCGCTGGTGGTCGTCTGACCCGGTGCGAGAGGGGGCCCCACAGCGGCCCCCTCTCTGTTTTCAACGCGGCATCGTGCCTATTGCGCGCCGCGCGACAGGGCGGCGACGCCGGTGCGCGCCACCTCGACCAGCCCCAGCGGGCGCATCAGGTCGGCAAAGGCGTCGATCTTTTCCGGCGCGCCGGTGATCTCGAAGACAAAGCTGTCGAGGGTCGAATCCACCACATTGGCGCGGAAGATGTCGGCCAGGCGCAGCGCTTCGACCCGCTTGTCGCCGGCGCCCGAGACCTTGAACAGGCCCAGTTCGCGCTCGACCGAGGGGCCTTCGACGGTCAGGTCGTGCACCTCATGTACCGGCACGATCCGCCCCAGCTGGGCCTTGATCTGTTCGATCACCTGCGGCGTGCCCTTGGTGACGATGGTGATCCGCGACTGATGTCCCAGATGGTCGACCTCGGCCACGGTCAGGCTTTCGATGTTGTAGCCCCGGCCCGAGAACAGGCCGATGACGCGCGCCAGAACGCCCGGTTCGTTGTCGACCACCACCGCCAGCGTATGCGCCTCCTGCACGTCCGAGAAGTTCGGGCGCAGGTTATAGGCGGAATGTTTGGTCGAGCCTTTTTTGATTTTCAGAGCAGCCATTTTTCTCTTCCTTACACCAGAACCGCACCGCCGGCTTCGATCGCACCCTGCGTCGAGGCCTCGCCCAGCAGCATTTCGTTATGCGGCTTGCCCGAGGGGATCATCGGGAAGCAGTTCTCGTGCTTTTCGACCAGACAGTCGAAGATCACCGGCCCGTCGTGGTTGATCATCTCGAGGATCGCCTCGTCGAGATCGTCGGGGTTGTCGCAATAGATGCCCTTGGCGCCGAAGGCCTCGGCGAGCTTGACGAAATCGGGCAGCGCCTCGGACCAGCTGTGCGAATAGCGTTCGCCGTGCAGCAGCTCCTGCCACTGGCGCACCATGCCGAGACGTTCGTTGTTGAGGATGAACTGTTTCACCGGCAGGCGGAACTGCACCGCGGTGCCCATTTCCTGCATGTTCATCAGCCAAGAGGCCTCGCCGGCGACGTTGATGACAAGGCTTTCGGGATGCGCCATCTGCACGCCGATCGAGGCCGGGAAGCCGTAGCCCATGGTGCCAAGCCCGCCCGAGGTCATCCAGCGGTTGGGATCTTCGAAGCCCAGGAACTGCGCCGCCCACATCTGGTGCTGGCCGACCTCGGTGGTGACAAAGCGGTCCTTGTCCTTGGTCAGCGCCTCGAGCCGCTGCAGGGCATATTGCGGCTTGATGACGCGACCTTCCTGCTTGAAATGCAGGCAGTCCATCGCCCGCCACTGGTCGATCTGCGCCTGCCATTTGGCGATGGCGTCCTTGTTGGTCTTGCGGCCGCGCGCCTTCCAGACCTTGAGAATGTCCTCCAGCACGTGGCCGACATCGCCGACGATCGGGATGTCGGTCTTGATCACCTTGTTGATCGACGACGGGTCGATGTCGATATGGGCCTTTTTCGACCCCGGCGAAAAGGCGTCGATCAGCCCGGTGATACGGTCGTCGAAACGGGCGCCGACATTGATCATCAGATCGCAGCCGTGCATCGCCATGTTGGCCTCGTAAAGCCCGTGCATGCCCAGCATGCCCAGCCAGTTCGACCCCGAGGCCGGATAGGCGCCAAGCCCCATCAGCGTCGAGGTGATCGGAATGCCGGTGGTGTCGACCAGCTCGCGCAGCAGCTGCGCCGCCGCCGGGCCCGAGTTGATCACCCCGCCGCCGGTGTAGAACACCGGGCGCTCGGCCTTTTCCAGCGCCTCGACCAGCTCGGTGATGGCCTCGATGTCGCCCTTCATCTGCGGCTGGTAATGCGAGGTCCTGGCCGCTTGGGGCGGCGTGTAGTCGGCGCTGGCGAACTGCACGTCCTTGGGGATATCGACCAGCACCGGGCCCGGGCGGCCCGAGCGCGCCACGTGAAAGGCCTCGTGGATGGTCGCCGACAGGGTCTCGGTGTCCTTGGACAGCCAGTTGTGCTTGGTGCAGGGGCGGGTGATGCCCACCGTGTCGGCCTCCTGAAAGGCATCCGAGCCGATCATGAAGGTCGGCACCTGGCCCGACAGGACCACGATCGGGATCGAATCCAGCAGCGCGTCGGTCAATCCGGTCACCGCATTGGTGGCGCCGGGCCCCGAGGTCACCAATGCCACCCCGACCTTGCCGGTCGAACGGGCATAGCCTTCGGCGGCATGAACCGCCCCCTGTTCGTGCCGCACCAGAATGTGACGGATGTCATTCTGCTGAAAGATTTCGTCGTAAATCGGCAGGACAGCTCCGCCGGGATATCCGAATACCGTGTCCACACCCTGATCCTTCAGGGCCTGAACTACCATCCTCGCTCCGGTCATCTGACGTGTCATGTCTCTCTCCGTTACCAACGTCACAAATCTTGCGCATAAAAAAGCCCCCGATCTTCGAGCGGGGGCGCATGGGGAACCGTTATGGTGTCCGTTACCGGCCCATGCGCCTGTCTTCCACGAGTACCACTAGCTGTGCCATGTCGGGCTCCTTGATGCGTGGGCGGACCTTATGCAGACCGTCCCGGGGCGTCAACCGCGAAAAGCCTCTTTGAGGCGGGAAAAATCTAAGAATATTTCCTTTGCGCCGGTAAAACCTTTTCGAAAATTGCGCGAAGAGGGCGAAAAACGCCGCCGGGCCAATAGGTCGCGCCCGCAAGTGGCTTTCTCTTGCCTGAAGTATCCCGGGGGGAGGCCGGCGTGCGGGCGGCCCTGGGCCGCACGCGATGCCGGGCGGGGGGCAGCGCCCCCCAAGGCCGCGCTCAGAGGCTGACGCCGGTGCCCTGCAGCACCCCGTGTTCCATCGCGTAGCGGGTCAGCCCGGCGGTCGAGCTGATCCCCAGCTTGCGCTTGATGTTCTTGCGGTGGGTCTCGACGGTGCGCACCGAGATATTGAGCGCCGCGGCGACCTCCTTGTTCGACTTGCCCTGCGCCAGCTGCAACAGCACCGTCTGCTCGCGGCTGGTCAGGCTCTCGCGCTGGTCGCCGTCCTCGGGTTCCAGCGACCCCTTGGCGCCGGTGCAGAGATAGCGCTTTCCTGTCATCACCGTGTCGATGGCGATCTTGATCTCCTCGGTGGGCACGTCCTTCAGCACGTAGCCCACCGCGCCATGGCTGAGGGCGGTGTTGATGTATTCCGGGCTGTCGTGCATCGACAGGATCAGGATCCGCGTGGCGGGGTTGGCCTCGAGCAGCATCTCGGTGGCGGTGAGCCCGCCGATATCGGGCATGTTGAGATCCATCAGCACCACGTCCGGTGCCATCTGCGGCATCCGGTCCACCGCTTCGCGACCATTGGACAGGGTGGCCACGACCTCGATGTCGTCATAGCTTTCGAGGATCGACTGGATGCCTTCGGCGACCATCGGATGGTCATCGACGATCACGACTTTCACAGGGTCACTCATGCGCGGGCCTTTCTGGAGTCCGGGGTCTGTGCCTGGGGTTGCAGCATGTGGCTGAGCGGGACTTCGGCCACGATAACCGTTCCCGAGCGCGACGAGAAGATGCGCAGCGCGCCGTCCAGCTGCTCGACCCGCTCCTGCATGTTGCGCAGCCCCAGCCCCGAGCCCGGTTTCGAGGCCGCTTCGGGGGCGATGCCGCCGCCGTCGTCGGCGATGCGCAGGGTGGCCCCCTTCTTGTGGCCGCGCACGTCGATCGTGACCCGCCTTGCCCCGGCATGGCGCTCGATATTGGTCAGCGCCTCCTGGGCGATGCGATAGAGCGCGATCTTGGCGTCCTGATCGAGCCGGTTGCGGAACACCACGGTGTTGAACTCGGTCTCGATCCCGGTGCGGGCGGCGAAATCGTCGGTCAGCGCCTTCAGCGCCGGCCCCAGCCCGAGATCGTCGAGCACCCCGGGGCGCAGGTCGCGGCTGATGCGGCGCACCTCCTGGATCGCGCCCGACAGGTGGTCGATGCCCTTGTCGAGGGTCTCGGTGGCGCGGGCATCGCCGGCGCTGAGCCGGCGCCGGGCGCTGTCCAGCGCATAGCGCACCCCGACCAGCAGCTGGCTGATCCCGTCATGCAATTCGCGCGCCACCCTTCCGCGCTCTTCTTCCTGGGCGTCGAACACCCTCTGGGTCAGCTCCTTCAGCTTGGCATCGGCCAGCCGGCGTTCGCGGATGGTGATCACCATCCCCGACATGAAGACCATCAGCAGCGCGCCGACGGTGATCGCCAGGATATACATCGTGGTCCGCCGGACCCTTGCCTCGACCTGAGCCCGCGCCGCGGCCACGGTCTCGAGCACGTCGTCGATGAAGATGCCGGTGCCGATGGCCCATTTCCAGTCCTGAAGGCCGACGACATAGGTCACCATGCGGGCGGTCTCTCCGGTCGAGGGCTTGGCCCAGTCGTAGCTGTGATAGCCGCCGCCCTGGCGCGCGATGCGGATCAGCTCGTCGGTGATCGGAATGCCGGCGGGATCTTCGAGCCCGGCCCAGTTGCCGCCAATCAGATAGGTCTGGCGCGGGCTGACAAGGTTGGTACCGTCATAATCGAAGACGAAGAAATAGCCGTCCTGACCGTAGATCATCGACGACAGGATCTGGGTCACCGCCAGCATCGCCGCCTCGTCGTCCGGCGCGGCGCGGCCATAGATGTTGACGAAGGCGGTGCGGGCGATCGACAGGTAATTCTTCAGCTCGGCCTTCTGGGCCGCGATCAGCTGTTCCTCCAGCGCCTTGATCTCGCGTTCGGCCAGCTGCCGGGACTGGTTGGCCACCAGCACCGAGATCGCCGCCACCGCCAGGATCAGCGGCAGCGTCGCCAGCAGAAACAGCTTCTGGGCGTAGGACAGTCGGAAACGGGGCAGGAAACGGCGCATATATGATTCGATAGTCGGCTTTGGCGTCGAATCATAGCCGGGATTCGGCTGCGGGTCGCGCAAAGGGCGCCAAACCGGCCCCGATGCGGCCCCGATGCGGCCCCGATGCGACGGCGATTTCGGCGCAATTTCAGCCGAGTCCGTAGTAGTTGGTATTCCCAGAAGGCGAACCCGGGGCTAGGCTTCTTTCACTTG